>DITA01000087.1:0-25191 GCA_002422665.1 Flavobacteriales bacterium UBA6196 | reverse complement strand
CAGCATTTCTAAGAGCAGTTTTACACGGTTCGATTGTTCTTTGGATTAAATCATGTGCCAATTGCTCAAATTTAGCTCTGGTCAATGTTTTCACTAAGTGTTTAGGACCAGTTGCAGTAGCGGTGATATATGGTAAGTTGATTTCAGTTTGAGTAGAAGAAGACAATTCAATTTTTGCTTTTTCAGCAGCTTCTTTTAAACGTTGAAGTGCAATAGCATCAGATTTAAGATCTACTCCTTCTTCAGATTTGAATTCATCTGCCATCCAGTCGATGATTACGTTATCAAAGTCGTCACCACCAAGGTGAGTATCACCATCAGTAGCTTTTACTTCAAAAGATGCGTTACCATCTACTTCGTACATTTCTAGTACAGAAACGTCATGAGTACCACCTCCACAGTCGAAAACAACTACGTTTAGATCTTTTTTACCTACTTTATCTAAACCGTAAGCTAAAGCTGCAGCAGTAGGTTCGTTGATGATTCTTTCTACTTTAAGACCAGCGATTTCACCAGCTTCTTTGGTAGCTTGTCTCTGTGCATCGTTAAAGTAAGCAGGAACCGTAATTACTGCTCTGGTTACTTCTTGACCTAAGAAATCTTCAGCCGTTTTCTTCATTTTTTGAAGAATCATTGCAGAAATTTCTTGTGCTGTATATTCTCTATCGTCTATTTTTACTTTTACAGTATCATTTGGTCCAGCTACCACAGCATAAGGAACTCTAGAGATTTCTTCTTTATCTTTAGTAAACTGTGTTCCGATGAATCTCTTGATAGAATAAACGGTTTTAGTAGGATTCGTTACTGCTTGTCTTTTTGCAGGATCACCTACTTTTCTTTCGCCATCTTCTGTAAATGCTACAATAGATGGTGTGGTTCTTTTACCTTCTGCATTTGGGATAACTACAGGATCTTTACCTTCCATTACCGCAACGCAAGAGTTGGTAGTACCTAAATCAATTCCGATAATTTTGCTCATAATATTATATTTTATTTTTTACTTAACTAATTTGACTTGGATTTCTCCAATTTTATACCATTGAGAAAATTGTGACAAATTGACATTTTCTTAAAGACTGTCATCTTTTAAATTCTCCATTTCACTTCTCTATTCCCGTGTTTATCATTATATTTGGATAAAACTTTTTACAGATATGCCACAATTCAATCCTAGAGACATTACCTGGTTAGGTTTTAATGCAAGAGTTTTGCAAGAAGCGATGGACGAAACCGTTCCATTACACCTGAGAATTAGATTTTTAGGGATTTTTTCTAATAATTTAGATGAATTTTTCCGAGTGCGAGTTGCAGGACTAAAACGAGCACTAGAACTTAAAGAAAAACTTGCAGTAGAGACGTTTTTTGACAAGCCTCAAAGAATTCTGGACAAAATCAATAAAATTGTCATCAAACAACAGGAAGATTTTGAAAAAACTTGGGACAAAATCCAAGAAGAAATGGCAGAGCAAAAAGTTTTCATTAAAACTCCTAAAAAACTCACCGAAAAACAAAAGGAATTTGTAAAAAAATATTTTGACGAAGAAGTAGAAAGCAACGTCATTCCTATTCTGCTTCATGACCATGTTCAACTGCCCTATTTGCGAGAAAAAAGCCTTTATCTAGGCATTGCAATGCGCAGAAAAGATTGGAAATTTGGTACAAAATTCGCGATTATAGAAGTGCCAGCAAAAGCCAATGGAAGATTTGTCATTTTACCAACCGAAAATCCTGAGGAAACTGACATAATGCTTCTAGAAGACGTCATCGCTTTTAATTTACCGCATATTTTCTCTTATTTCGGGTATGATGATTTCAAAGCAAACTCTTTCAAGGTGACCAAAGATGCAGAATTTGACCTCGATAATGACATCAGAACCAGCTTTGTAGAAAAAATTGAAAAAGGCATCAAATCCAGAAGAAAAGGAAAACCTACCCGTTTTGTTTTTGACAAAGACATGGACAAATCTTTAGTAGAGTTCCTCATCAAAAAACTCAATCTTACCAAAAGAGACAGCATTATTCCGGGTCAAAAAATTCATAATTTCAGACATTTTATGGATTTTCCAGATGTTTTTAAAAATTATGAAAAACCAATAGAGAGAAGTTCTTTTACGCATCCAGAATTCGACCACGAAGGCAGAATTACAGATGTTATCGTAAAAAAAGATGTGCTTCTTACCTTTCCTTATCACACTTTTACACCTGTTATTGACTTGTTGAGAGAAGCTGCAATGGATCCTGATGTAAAATCTATTCAAATCACGGCTTATAGATTAGCCAGCAATTCCAAAATTGTAAATGCACTGATTAATGCCGTGAGAAACGGAAAAGAAGTCACCGTAATGCTAGAATTACGCGCAAGATTTGATGAAGAAAACAACCTAGAATGGAAAGAAAGACTAGAAGAAGAAGGTGTAAAAGTTTTAGTAGGATTGCCCAATAAAAAAGTACACGCAAAACTCTGTGTCATTAAGAAAAGAGTGAACAATAAGACCATTCAATACGGATTTGTAAGCACTGGAAACCTCAACGAAAAAACAGCCAAAATTTATGTAGACCATTTGCTTATGACTTCTAACAGAGCAATTATGGCAGACATTAATAAAGTTTTCAACGTATTCAGAAAACCAAAAATAGACCCCGTTTTAGCATTGAAATCTTGTAATCATTTATTGGTTTGTCCACATTTTATGCGAGAAAAAATTGTTTGGCATATCGACAAAGAAATAGAAGAAGCAAAAGCAGGCAGAAAAGCCGAAATGATTATCAAAGTAAATTCACTTTCTGATAAAGGTTTGATTAAAAAACTTTATGAAGCAGCGGAAGCTGGTGTGGAAATTAAAATGATTGTTCGTGGAATTTTCTGTGCAGTAGAGCAGAAAAACTTCAAGAAAAAAATTCATGCCATCAGTATTGTAGACGAGTATTTAGAACATTCTAGGGTGATGTATTTTTACAATAAAGGCAGTGAAGATGTTTATCTTTCTTCTGCGGATTGGATGACTCGAAACCTAGATTACAGAATAGAAGCTGCTGTAAAAGTGAATCAAAAAAATCTTAAAAAAGAACTAAAAGATTTACTAGAACTTCAATTGAAAGGCAATGTAAAAGCCAGATTTCTAGATGAAGATTTGACCAATAAATATGTCAAAAACAACAAAAAACCATTCCGCAGTCAAATAGAAACGTATAAATTTTTGGAAAAGAAAAAGGTAGAAGTATGATGTATGAAGTCAGAAGATGAGTTCCGTAAGAACGATACGTTTGTAGAAAAATTTATAAAGTATTTTAAAAAAGTTCCGTAGGAACGACAGAAAAATGAAACAAGTTATTTTCCTTTTCATATTAGTAACAAATCTTCTTTTTTCACAAAAGAAAGACAGTTTAGTTTTTTCAGAACAACCAAAATTCACTTCAAAGCCACTCATTATTCCAGCTACTTTAATGACAGCAGGAAGCATCGTTTTATCTACAGAAAATAGAGATTTCAGCGTTACAGAAAACAAAAATTTCTTGGCTTTCGGTGGTTATCCCGAAGATTACTTTCAATTTGCGCCTCATGTTTCACTTTACGCTTTTGAATGGGCAGGAATGAAACCTAAAACCGACTTCTGGAATAGAACTGCTATTTTGGCAAAATCTGAAATTATTGTTTTTGGGAGTACTTATCTTTTGAAAAAAACCATTAAAAAACCTCGTCCAGACGGAAGCAATGAATTTGGTTTCCCGAGTGGTCATACTGCGAATGTTTTTGCTGGCGCTACAATGCTTTCTATGGAATATGGCGAAAATCACCGTTGGGTTCCGTATGTTGCGTATTCTGTAGCAACTGGAGTTGGCGTTTTGAGAATTGCTCACGACAAACATTATTGGAGTGATGTGATTTTCGGAGCGGGATTAGGAATTTTATCCACCAAAATCGCATATTGGACGCATCAATATCAATGGAACAAAAAATCAGAAAAAGACAATCTCACGATTTTATACAAAGAACATTTGTAGTTTCTAAAACCACAAATCGAAGATTCTACGAAGTTAAAAGAAACAAAAAAAAATCTCGAAAACAAGCAATTCAAAAGTAAAAAAGTTGGAAATCTCAACTTTTACTTTTTTTTCTTTTGAAATACTTTCAAAACATAAAGCTTTTGTGTCTTTTGTGGTTTAAAAAAATTAAATTTACACACTAAATTTTCCATTTCTATGAACTTTAAAAAAATATTAGGAACATTGGTTTTAGCTTCGGTTTGTGGTTTTTCGCAAACGCAGCAATTTACCATGAACGACGCCGTTTTAGGACTTAGAACCAATCTTGCCGTGAAAAACATCAGAGATTTTTCTTTCAGCAATGATGGAAAATCTTATCTTCAAATGGTTAAAAACGCTTATCTCATCACAGATATTGCGACCAACAAGACGGATACTTTGGTTTCTATATATCAAGTGAATCAAAATCTAAATGCAGACCAAAAACTGAAAGCTCTTTCTCCACTGAAATTTTTGAACAATTCTAAAGCCTATTTCTCCCAAAAAGGAAAATATTTTTGGCTTCAAAAAACAGGGAATTCTTGGCAAAAAACCGAATTTGCTTCTATTCCTGAAGATGCAGAAAATGCTCAACTTCTTCCTGATAATCAAACGATTATTTACACCATCAAAAATAATCTTTTTGTAAACATCAATGGAAAGACGCTGAAAATAACCGATGACCAAAACGAAAATATCATCAACGGACAATCGGTTCACCGTAATGAATTTGGAATCGATGGAGGAATTTTTGCGGCGCCAAATTTTCAAAAAATTGCATTTTACAGAATGGATCAAAGCATGGTTACTGACTACCCAATCATCGATTGGAGCGTAACTCCTGCAGAAAACCATAACATCAAATATCCGATGGCTGGAAATAAATCTCACGAAGTTTCCATCGGTGTTTTTGATGTAAAAACTCAAACCAAAAAATTCTTACACATCGAAGGCGACAAAGAGCAATATTTAACCTGCGTAACTTGGAGCCCTGATTCTCAATCTATTTTCGTAGCGGTTCTTAATAGAGCTCAAAACCATATGAAACTAAATCAATATGATGCAGAAACTGGAAATTTTATTAAAACACTCTTCGAAGAAAAAGATGAAAAATATGTAGAACCTCAGCATCCATTGACATTTTTACCCGGTTCAAATAAAGATTTCATCTGGCAAAGCCAAAGAACGGGTTACAATCATTTGTTTTGGTACAATACAGACAAAGGCTTGGTAAAACAAATTACCAAAGGAGATTGGTTGGTGAACGAAATTTTAGGTTTTAACGAAAAGAAAAAAGAAATTTATTTCTCTTCCACTAAAGAAACGCCACTTGAAAAACATTTGTACAAAGTAAATTGGCAAACAACCAAAATCACGAGGTTAGACAAAGACGCTGGAATTCACAACGGAATTCTGAGCAAAGACGGAACACATTTATATGATGTTTTTGCCAATGCTTCTACTCCAAGAATTGCCAATATTATCAATACGCAAACGCTTCAAACCAAAAATATTTTAACCGCAGAAAACCCACTAAAAAACTTCCAAAGACCTGAAGTTCAGAATATCACATTGAAAGCAGACGACGGAACGCCACTCTATGGAAAACTGATTTTGCCGACTGATTTTGATAAAACTAAAAAATATCTTGTAATTGTCTATTTATACAATGGACCTCATTTACAATTGGTTACCAATAACTTCCCAGCTTCTGGAAATCTTTGGTACGAATATATGGCGCAACGTGGTTATATTGTCTTCACGATGGACGGAAGAGGTTCTTCTAACCGAGGAACACAGTTTGAACAGGCGGTTTTCAGAAATTTAGGTGAAACCGAGATGAAAGACCAATTAAAAGGTGTAGAATATTTAAAATCTTTGCCTTTTGTAAATGCTGAAAAAATGGGAATTCACGGCTGGAGTTTTGGTGGATTTATGACCACAAGTTTTATGCTGAAATATCCTGAAGTTTTCAAAGCGGGAGTTGCAGGTGGACCTGTAATCGATTGGACTCTATACGAAATTATGTACACAGAACGTTACATGGATTCTCCAAAAGAAAATCCTGAAGGTTACGCAAAAGCTAATCTTTTAGACAAAGTTCAAAACTTGAAAGGAAAATTACTCATGATTCATGGTGCGCAAGATGATGTAGTGGTTTGGCAACATTCTGTAAAATTCCTGAAATCTGCCGTTGACAAAGGCGTTCAGTTAGATTATTTTGTGTATCCTGGCCATCCTCACAATGTTTCTGGCAAAGACAGAGTACATTTAATGCAAAAGGTTACGGATTATTTTGACTTGTATTTGAAATAAACATGAACAACATAAAACAAAAAATCGGGAAGTTTTTCTTCCCGATTTTTTTTATATTTAATAAGTATTAATCTACTTTCTTCAAATCCAAATCTCCAAAGTCAAAAGAGAAATCCGTAACATCTGAAATCGGTTTCATTTTGGCAGAAACTGCTTTTCCGTTTTCATCAAAAGTTAGGGTGAAAAAAGCATCTGCGTCATAACTTCTATCATCCCATTTGATTACGAAAGTATCTTTAGAATAAGGCAAAACTTCACCTTTTAATCTTTCTGAAGATTTACAAATAATTCTAAAACCTTTCTTTTCTTTAGAAATTACCACATCACCAAACCAAGCATCTCTATACGTTCCTACAAATTGTTCAGGAGCTAGTTTTGCGCTTCTGTCTTTTTGGTAAGCAAATACTTTAGCATACGTTTCAGCTTTTTCTTTATCATATTGCGCATTGCCTTTTGCATATCTTTCTGCATAGGTTTTCAACCAATTTCTGTCTTCAATTCCTAAATACACATCTTTCACCGTATTGGTAATCGTGTTAAAAGCCACCCCTTGTTGTTGATTCGTGAGCACTACAATTCCTAAATTCAAATCAGGAATTAAGGTAAATTGCGTAACTGTACCGATTAAACCACCTGTATGCTGAATCTGACGGTGACCTTTTACATCAGAAATAAACCAACCTAGACCGTAACCGTAAAATTTAGTATCATAAGGATTTTTGGCAGCCATCGGAATGGGTTGTTGAATTTGCCAAAGAAGATTCGCGTTTTTTTCAGAAACCAAACGTACTCCATCTTTAGTCACGAAACCGTTCATTAAAAAATTTGCCCAAGTCGTCATATCTGTAATGTTGCTCAAAATTCCACCAGCTGCATTGGCTGTTTCGTTCCAATCGTGAGGAACCGCAACTGCTTTTCCATTGACTGGAGCATGTGCGTCAATTTTATTTTCTACAGATTTAGCACGGTTATAAGAACCAAAACTTGCTGTCATTCCTACCGGTTTCATAATTCTTTCTTCGATAAATTCTGCCCAAGTTTTGCCAGAAATTTTATGAATGACTTCTCCAGCTACAATGAACATCACATTGTTATAATCCATGGTATTTCTGAAAGAATGCGCAGGTTTAAGATAACGAACATTGTGCAATAATTGTTCTGTAGTCATAGTTCCTCCTTCCGGAAAAAACATTAAATCTCCTTGTCCGAGACCAAGTCCAGCTCTATGTGTCACCAAATCTTTGATGGTAAGTTCTTGCGTCACATAATCGTCATACATTTTAAAATCTGGTAAAAACTTGGTCACTTTATCATCCCAATTCAGTTTTCCTTCGTCTGCTAAAATCGCTAAAGCAGTACAAGTAAAACCTTTAGAATTAGAAGCAATTCCCACCAAAGTTTCTGGCGTCATCGGTAAATTATTGTTAAGAGAACGTACTCCGAAACCTTTTGAATAGATAACTTTTCCGTCTTTTAAAACACCAACAGACATTCCGGGAACATCAAAAGTTTTAATGGTATTTTTGATGAGTTCGTCTAGTTTCTGCTCTGATATTTGACTAAAAAAGAATAATGAGCAAAGAATGAAAAATAAAGAAAATGACTTTTTCATAGAGTTTTTTAATTTTTGTAAAGATAAGTTTTTTTGTAAATTTGGGTAAATTATCAACCAATGAAAACCACTTTTATCCTACCATTCCTCCTTCTAGCCATTTTATCTTGCTCCAAAAAACAAGAACAAAAAATAGAAGTCTTCAAAAAACCTATTATTTCAAATGAAAATTCTACTGATAGATTCTTCCCGAAAGAAAGAACAGTGGAAAAATTTGATACTTTAATCGTTGATAAAAATCTAGAAATTAGCATCACTAAATCTTATTTAGATAGTTTTGTAAACAATGAATTTGAAAATGAAGGCAAAAAACAGGTGGAAAAATACAGAGACGCTGAAATTTCGCTGAAAATAAAACAAGACAATAAAATTCTTCTAGATACTTTATTTAGAAAAGAAAATTTCAATAATTTCATTGATGAAAATTTTCAAAAAATTGCAATTTTCCACGGTTATTGGTTAGATGGAATAGATAATGAAAAAATTCAATTTTTCGGAACGATTTCAAAACCAGAAACAGATTGGGCGTTTGATTTTCGTCATAACTTTTATTTTAAAGACAAATCTTTAAAAACCGAAATTGTAGAACAAAACGAAGAATGATTCAAAAAAAATCGCAGATTAAACTGATAATAATCAGTCAAATCTGCGAAGAAAATAAGTTTTTCTAAATTCTATTTCATTGCTTTTTCGTAGTAATCAGAAGCTACGTTCCAATCGATTACATTAAAGAAAGCTTCTATATAGTCTGCTCTTTTATTTTGATATTTTAGATAATAAGCGTGTTCCCAAACGTCCATTGCCAAAACTGGAGTTCCAGAAATAGACATTCCCGGCATTAAAGGATTATCTTGATTTGCGGTGCTTCCTACTTTCAATTTCCCTGAAGCATCAGTTACCAACCAAGCCCAACCAGAACCAAATTGTTTCGCTCCTGCATCAGAAAACTGCTTTTTGAAATTTTCAAAACTACCGAAATCTCTATTGATAGCATCTGCTAATTTGCCAGTTGGTTTTCCTGTTGAATTCGGAGTCATCAAATCAAAATACAAATTGTGATTGTAGTAACCTCCCGCATTATTTCTTAATGTAGCATTGCTGGTATCAAGAGTTTTCAACACTTCTTCTATGGTCATATTCGCTTGAGGTTTTCCTTCCACAGCTTTATTTAAGTTGTTCAAATAACCTACATAATGCTTAGAAAAGTGAATGTACATGGTCTTCGCATCTACATATTTTGAAAAAGCATCATAATTATGTTTCAAAGTTTTTATTTTGAAAGCACCTTCATTTGCAGTAACATCAGAAGGTTTACCATAATCTGTAGATTCTACATTCACTACAGGTTGCGCTGTATTTCCCACTACCGCTACACAAGAGGTAACCGCAGAAAAAGCGATGGCTACAAAAGCCCATTGAACTAATTTTTTCATATCTAAAAGATTTAATTTTCAAAAATTGAATTTCCCAAAAATAGCAAAAAAGTACCGAAAATAGGTCAATTTTCCATTAACAAAATCTATAATTTGGTTTGATATATTTATTTTAAAGTTAAGCACTTTCCCATTCTACAATTCTCCCACTCTACAACTATACTTTGTACTTTTAACTTTACGCTTCGTACTTATAAAAATCTTACCTTTGTAAAAAGTAAAAAAGTAAAATGGAAAGTAAAAAAGAATTCTTCTTAGAATGTTATAAACTTGGGATTATAAAATTCGGCAGATTTACATTGAAATCCGGCATTGAAAGCCCGTTTTATGTAGATTTAAGACCTCTCGCTTCTGAGCCAAAAATCTTAAAACATTTGGCCAATTATCTTTTAGAAATGCTTCCTTTAGATAATTTTGATGTGATTTGCGGTGTTCCTTATGCTGCATTACCTATGGCAACTGCTATGTCTTTAGAAAGTTATATTCCATTGATTATCAAGAGAAAAGAAGCTAAAGAATACGGAACCAAAAAACTCATTGAAGGCATTTATAAATCTGGACAAAACTGTCTATTGGTAGAAGATGTAATCACTTCTGGAAAATCTTTGGTAGAAACCATCGCCGAAGTAGAAAATGAAGGGTTAAAAGTTTCTGATATTGTAGTGGTTCTAGACCGTGAACAAGGCGGAAAGCAACTTTTACAAGAGAAAGGCTATCACGTTCATACGCTTTTCAGCATTTCTGAAGTGGTAGAAATTTTAAAAGAAGTAGACCATCTTACGGAAGAAGAAGTTCTAAGAATTAATGAATTTATCGCAGGAAATAAAATTGAATTCAAAGAAGAAAAAAGACTTTCTTACGAACAAAAATTAGAAAATTGCGAACATTCTGTTGGCAAAAAAATCTTAGAAATTGCGATTGCTAAACAATCTAATCTTATTGCTTCTGCAGATGTAACCACTACCAAAGAATTGCTAGAATTTGCAGAACAAGTTGGGCCACATGTTGTAGCTCTAAAAACACATATTGACATTATTTCTGATTTTGATAGTGATAAAACCATTCTTCCGCTAAAAGATTTAGCAACCAAGCATAATTTTCTTTTGATGGAAGACCGAAAATTCGGCGACATCGGGAATACTCAGGAATTACAATACAGAAGCGGAATGTATAAAATTTCGCATTGGGCAGATTTGGTTACTTCTCACGTGATTGCTGGCTATCAAAGCATTGATTGTTTCATGAATTCTGGAGTCATTGCCATTCTTTCTATGTCTTCAAAAGGTGCACTAACTGACCAAAATTACAGAACAGAAGCTTTAAAAATAGTAGAAACGCATCCTAATATTGTAGGTTGTGTGGCTCAAAATAAAGTTCCTGCCAATGTTTTACTTTTTACGCCAGGAGTAAATATCAGTTCCAAAGGCGATGACAAAGGTCAACAGTACAATACACCAGAACATGTTTTCAAAAATCTACATACAGATTTCGTGATTGTAGGTCGAGGAATTTATAAAGCCGAAAATGTAGAAAAATCTGCAAAACTCTACAAATTAGAATCTTGGAACGCCTACCTAAAATCGCTCTAAATGGAGAAAAAAACGAACATACAATTCTATTCGCCTACCGAAGAAAAATTAAACATTTGGTCTCATGCTTTCGGGATTTTCTTGAGCATCATCGCATTGGTTTTATTAATCATTAAGGCGGTGCAACAAGACAATATCTGGATGATGATAAGTTTCCCAATTTTTGGGGTGAGTTTAATTTTATTATACCTCGCTTCTACGCTTTATCATGCTTCAAAAGAACCTCAAAAAAGATTTAAACTCAAAGTTTTCGACCATGCCGCTATTTATGTTCTTATCGCAGGAAGTTATACGCCTTTTACTTTGGTAAGTCTAAACGGAGAAACGGGTTGGCTTATTTTTTCAATGGTTTGGGGCATGGCTTTTACAGGAATTATTCTCAAATTATTTTTCACGGGAAAATTTAAAATTGTTTCTACAGCGATGTACGTTTTGATGGGTTGGTTGATCGTTTTTTATTTCCAAGACTTAACCGCCAGTTTACATGAAAAAGGAGTATTTTACCTAATTCTTGGCGGAGTTTTATATACCATTGGTGCAATTTTATACAGCATTAAGAAAATAAAATTCAACCATGCTATTTTCCATTTTTTTGTTTTAGCAGGGAGTTTCTGTCACTTTTTATCTATTTATTTATACGTCTAGCTAAAGAAATTGAGCAACTTAATTTTACTTTTTGTCTGTCTGATTATAGGAATTGTTTTAAAAAAATCTAAAATAATTCCCGATAATTTTCACACCTCACTGAATGCATTTGTGATTAATATTTCGCTTTCTGCATTTTCTCTGTATTATATTTCAAAAATAGAACTCAACAGTTCGGTGATTTATCCAGTTTTAGTAGTTTGGATAGGAATTTTTGCTGCGATATTATTTTTTGCAGGATTAGGAAAAATTTTCGGTTGGAAATCTTCTTTAATTGGCGCTTTAATTATGTGTGCAGGTTTCGGAAATACCTCTTTTGTAGGCATTCCTTTAATTCAAGCCATGTATGGAGAAGAAGGTTTAAAAACCGTGATGTTGGTAGACCAACCCGGATTTGTCGCTCTTTCGACAGTAGGAATTTTAGTCGCCAATTTTTATTCTGGAAGCAAAGATTCTCTACTCAAACATCTTTCTAAAATTTTAAAATTCCCTCCATTTATAGCATTTGTAGTTGCTTTGTTGCTGAATATTTTCTCCATAGAAATTCCAAAAGATTTTGACGAAGTTTTAATGAAATTGGGCGCAACTACTGTTCCACTCGCTTTGGTTTCTGTAGGAAGTCAAATGCAATGGAAAAAAATTGAGAAAAAAGAAGGATTTCATCTTTTCATCGGTTTACTTTTCAAGCTCGTTCTTTTGCCTTTATTGATTTTGGTGATTTACAAATATATTTTCCATCAAAGTGGAGACGTTATAGACATTTGTATTTTAGAAGCCGCGATGGCACCAATGATTACAGCAGCGATTATTGCTTCGGCTCATGATTTAGAACCAAAATTTTGCAACTTGATGGTTGCGGTAGGAATTCCTCTTTCTATCCTTACCGTGGGAATTTGGCATCTACTATTGTCTTTTTTATAATTTAAAAAGATAAAAACTTCCGATTTATTTCGAAGAAAATATTCATCCGAGAAAGGAATTATCATTCTCAAAATCCATTGTCAATAAAATTCAAAAATTGTTGATAAAATGTAATATTTATTCGGATTTATGTAAGTAATTTCAATAGTTTCTCTCTATATTTGATTTTCTAAAATCAATGAAGAAGAAAACTATCATTTTACTGTGTTTACTGCTTAATCTTTTTGCTTTCTCGCAAAAAGATTCTATCATTATTGACGCAAAAATTTCAGCAGGAACGCTTTCTGTAAGAGAAAAAATCTATTATCAAAACACCTCCGAAATTGAACTCACACATCTTAAACTTCAAAATTTCACGGCAGCTTACAAAAGCAGAAATACACCTTTAGTCAGAAGAAAATTAGAAGACCGAAAAAAGGATTTATATTACGCAAAACCCAATGAAAGAGGCAGATTGGTTTATCTGATGATAGACAAAAAACCGTATGAAGGTGTTTTAGATGATGAAAATCTTTTTATAAAACTCCCAAAACCTTTAGCTCCAAATGCTTTTACTGAACTTTCGCTGGAATATTCTTTGATTTTACCGAGTGCTCAGTTTACAGGTTATGGAATTGGGAAAAATAATACTTTGCTCAAATATTTTTTCTTGGTTCCAGACAGTTTTGACCGAGATAATTTCCTTGAAAAATATTACAAAGATTTAGAAGAAAACGTAAATGTAAATACTTTTTACCGAGTAAAATTTGAAAATTCTGGTCAAAATATCAGCAGTAATCTAACAGAAGTTGCTCCTAATATTTTTGAAGGAAAACTGAATAAAGATGTAGAATTTCTGATTGCTGACCAAGAAAATTATCAGCTAGAAACCATCGTAGACGGACAAAAACATTTGGTAGAACTGGGTTATCCTGTCACAGAGCAAGAAAAAGAATTGATTGCGTTTTATCTACCGCTTCACCTTCATTTTATCAAAGAAAAAACGGGATTTTTGCCAGAAAAAATCTTCATCAGCGAAAAATTTAAGTCCAAAAATGATTTCTTCGGGAATGATGACATTAAATTTTGGAAATTTAAGTTCCAAATGTTTACCGATGCCGAAAAAATAGATATGGATTATTTCAGCATTGTTTCTCAGCAAGTTGCAGAGCAATTATTCGTTTCTGATAAGGAAAAAAATCACTGGATTACGAACGGACTTAAAACCTATTTAGAAATTCAGTATTTGAAAAAAAATTACCCCGACCATAAAATTCTCGGCGCGCTTTCAGATTACAAAATACTGGGAATGAAACCCTTAAAACTTTCATTTGCTTCTCGATTGAAGTTGATTGAAAGATACGGTTTGGCTTATCAATACATTACGGCGCAAAATCTTGACCAAAAAATCGACGAAAAATTTTCGGATTTAAGTAATTTTAATGAAATGGCGATTAGTCAGTTCGAAACGGGAAGCCTTTTTACCTTGATTGCCGAAAAAATGGGAACTTCTTATTTTGAAGATTTCTTGAAAGGTTATATCACCAAAAATCAAACTTCTGAATTAGACAAAAGAGATTTTCTAGACCAACTCACGGTAGCTTCTGGTTACTCTTCTGAATTTTTAGAAAAATACGTCAAAAGAAAACAAAGAATTAATTTTAAACTCGATGATTTCGAGAGAAAAGATAACGTCATCAACATTAATGTTTCTAAAAATACAGCGCAGAATATTCCTTTTAAATTAGAAACTTTTCATGAAGATGGCAGCAAAAAAACTTTTTGGTATGATACGAATTATCAGGACAGTTCTTGCGGTTACGTGATTCCAGATAATGAAGCGGTAAAAATTGTCATCAATGATTTATATGCTTTCCCAGAAAACAATTTTAGAGACAATTATCTTTATACCAAAGGAATTAAAGACAATGCCAAAAAACTAAGATTTAAACTCATTCCAGACAATCCAAATGCAGAAATTAACGAAGTTTATCTTACACCAGGAATTGCGTGGAATAATTATGACAAATTATTACTGGGAATTCGATTTAAAAATAAATCACTGATTGACAAGAGGTTTCAATATCTGGTTTCGCCGTTTTTCAGTACAGGAAGTAAAGATATTAATGGTTCTCTTAATGCAGTCTATAAAATTCAGCCTGCGGAAAGTTTCTTCCGAACGCTTACTTTAGAATTTTCTACGGCTAAGTTCAATTATGATTTTGGTTTGTCTTATAAAAAAATGAGTTTTGCCAGCCAAATGTCTTTTAACAAAAACCCAAGGAGTCAGATTTCTAGAAGCTTATCTGCATCTTACAACTTTTTCGAAAGAGATTTAAGCCCCGAAATGATTGCAGAAAATGATTATGCTAAATACAACATTTGGAATCTTGGATTCGTGTATTCAGACAATAATGTGATTAGAGAAAAGTATATTTTCGGAAATTTCCAATACATGGAAGATTACGCAAAACTTACTGCAGAAAGTTATTACCGATTAGAATATGCCAAAAACAAAAAACTGAGTTTACGATTTTATGGTGGATATTTCTTAAAAAACCATACCAGAAATAATAATTTTGACATCGGGATTTCTAAAGTTTCCAACTATGCTTTCTCTTATAATCTCTTGGCTCAGAGTGCAATTAGCGGAATACTTTCTCAGCAGTTTATTATGGCAGAAGGTGGTTTTAAATCTTATATTAACGGAACGGTAGACCAATGGATGCTCACTCATAATGTAGAAGCCAACGTTTGGAAGATGATAGACGTTTACGCAGATTTTGGAGTATATAAAAACCGTGCGCATTCTCCAAAATTTATTTGGGACAGTGGGATAAAATTTAAGGTCATTCCAGATTTTATAGAAGTTTATTTTCCTGTACAATCTAGCCTTGGTTTTGAGCCAAAATTTAAAGATTACGGAAATAGAATACGATTTACTTTTAATCTAAATGTAGGCGCTCTGATTGGCTATTTCAGACGAGGCTGGTACTAAATAAAAAAAGGTTGCTCTTGTGAAGCAACCTTTATCATTATTAATTCTAAGAATTATTTTTTAACAATTTTTCTAGAAATTTTATTGGTTCCGTCTTCTACAGTTACAATATAATTTCCTTTTTGAAGTTTAGAAACATTAATAGATTCTCCACTGTTTACTCTGTTAGAAGAAACCAATTTACCATCTACAGAATAAATGTTTACAGTAGATTTAGAAGGCAATTCAATAAGAGTTAAATTATCAGAAACTAAAGTATTCATTTTTACTTTTTTATCAAATTCTTTGATGTCAATTGTGCTCATAGTTGATTTATCTTGAACACTAATATCATCATATTGAACCGAAGTTGAACCACCATAGGCTCTTAAAGCTACATCTAAACTTACAGCACCAGTTCCAGCAGGCATTTCTGCAACATGATTTTTCCAAACTGTTGAAGTTGGCAAATAACCATTATTAGTTCTAAATTGGTCTGTATCAGCATTAGCAGTTGTATAAACAGTACCTCCAGTAGAATTTTTATAAACGCTCCATAATCTACCATCTGTGCCATCTCCTGATGCTTTATACCAAAAGCTAATAACATAAGTTTTACCCTCTGTAACAGGAATATTTTGATAAAATCCCGTAGTAGCAGTTACACCTGCATATTCAACTGCTTTAGTTCCAGCGTATGGAGAAGTTGTAATCACAGTTGGAAGTGTATATCCTGAACCAGTTCCAGCAGACCATCCAGTTAAATCATTTTCAAATCCAGGGTTTGTTAATAAATTCTGTGCATTAGCAGAAATCCCTAAAGCTACAAAACTTAAAAGAGTAAAGATTTTTTTCATGAGATTATATTTTTAAATTAATATTTCAAATTTACAAAGAATATATTATATATAAGACTTTTTAGTCTATTTTAACATTAAAAAAGAGATTGTCTGAAAAAACAATCTCTTTATATTTTACAGAAAAAGGGTTAATTATTTTTTAAGAATTTTCTGAGAAACAGTTTCTCCGTTTAATTCTGCTGTTACTACATAATTACCTTTTGGTAAAGACGCTACATCTACAGTTGAATTAGAAACAGAAATAACAGAAGACTTAACTAATTGCCCATTCATATTATATACTTTTACAGTAGCATTTCCTTTTGTTTGGAATGACAATGCATTATCTACAACTGTATTTTGTAGTTTAATACTACTTAGTAAAGAATTGTTATCAACAACAGATAAACTATTAGAAAAAGTTTGACCTGTATTTACATTACCAGCTGTTGCTGTTGCAGGAGCAGCCCAAGTAAAGTTAGTATAAAGTTTTCCTGTTCCTGTTAGTTGTAAAGATTTACCAGTACCTTCAGCAGTACTTCCAGCCTCAGAAACTCCAATATCAACTGATGTCTTTCCTGATGCTGGTCCATCTGTAGCAGTAAAAGCTGTTCCTTCATAACTAAGAAACTGAATAACATTATTTGATGCATCAATTAATGCTATACCATCTGGAGATCCATTTTGAATACCAGAAATTGCAAACCATTTAGTTCCAAAACCAGCTTGCTGATCAGTTAATGTACCACTTAAAGTTGTAGTTGGCGTATAACTTTTACCATCAAAACCATTATATAAAATGATTTTATAACCAGTTAAATCCGTTCCTGCAGGACCTGCTATTTCTACGCCTTCATTGACATCAGTTCCTGAGTTATCATAATGGATTTCATTTATAAACACTGTTTGAGCAAATGCACTGCTTCCTAATGCTATAAGACTTAAAAGAGTAAAGATTTTTTTCATAAGATTTTATTTTAATATATTAAATCCAAAATTACATTTTTTTTAATAATAAACTGTAAATCATTATTAATTATGTATTAATTTTTCTCCACAATAATCCTTATTTTTTTTAGTTACTTTTACACAGCGGTTTTAGAAAGATTTCGGTGACCAAAAAATTACTTTTTTTTCTCATTTTAATGAGTGCTTTTTGGCCAAAAGCACAGATTTTCACATGGAAAAACCCTAATTTACCTGCTCAAGATTCTCTAAAAACCGATTCTATTGTATCAAAAAGACTTAATAGTGAGTTTTTTTCAAAAGATACCGCCAATTTTGTTTGGAAAGAAAAGAAAATTCTCTATGATGAATCCGTTTTGGTCAAGAAAAATTCTCGTTCACAAATTCTAGGCGATTTAAATGCTAAAGGTTCTATCATTAGAGGAATTACTTTTGGCAATAACCAAGGGCAATCTGTACAATCTTCTATGGATATGCAAATTGCAGGAAAACTCAGCAAAGATGTTTCTATTCTCGCCAGCATTTCAGACCATAATTTACCGATTCAAGCGGATGGTTACACCCAGACTTTACAAGAATTTGATAAAATTTATCTTCAACTCAATATTAAAGACAAAAGCATTTTAAAAGCAGGACATCTCGATTTGCAAGACGATCAAACCTACTTTGGAAAGTATCAACGCAGAAGCATGGGAATTGGTTTTCAGACCAATTTTGGCAAAGACAACAAAACTTTTCTGGATTTTTCAGCGGGAGTTGCCAGAAGTGAATTTCACAGAATTCGCTTTCAAGGTGTGGAAGGAAACCAAGGTCCGTATCGTTTAAATGGAAAAAACGGAGAAAATTTCATCACGATTTTAAGCGGTTCAGAACAAGTTTATATTGATGGAATTTTGATGAAACGTGGCGAAAACCAAGATTACACCATTAATTACAACACGGGAGAAATTACTTTCACGAGTTTCCGACCGATTTTTAAACAGAATTTCATTACCATTTCCTACAATTACACCAACCGAAATTACAACCGTTTTATCGTCACTTCTTCGGTGAAACATCAAACCGAAAAACTAAAACTTTCTTTCGACGCTTTCTTGGAAAACGATAATAAAAATGCTCCACTTTCCTTGAATTTATCAAAAGAAGACGAGCAAATTCTCGCCAATGCAGGAAACAATCAGGATTTAATGTACGCACCTTCTGCTGTGATTACAGAATACGATGTGAACAAAATTTTGTACAAATTAGTCCAAAATCCACAAGGAAATTACTATGAATTTTCTACTGACAAAGCCGAAACTTTGTACAACGTTTCTTTCACCTATTTTGGAATTGGAAAAGGAGATTACAAACTGAAACAATCTACCAACAATGGAAGAGTTTTTGAATTTGTAGGCGCTGGAAACGGTGATTATTCTGCACTTAGAAAGTTGCCTTCTCCGCAGAAAACGCAGGTATTTTCTACTTCGGCGGAATATACT
This sequence comes from Flavobacteriales bacterium UBA6196, assembly GCA_002422665.1. Lineage (GTDB taxonomy): Bacteria > Bacteroidota > Bacteroidia > Flavobacteriales > Weeksellaceae > Cloacibacterium > Cloacibacterium caeni_C. The sequence goes on along the minus strand of DITA01000087.1, from coordinate 6,410 downwards.
TTTAACAAAGGAAAAATTGGTGGAGATTTTTCTTTGAGCAATTATGATGTTAATTTATTTTCTTCTAAAAATAATAATCAAAATACAGGTTTTGCAGGAAGAATTTTCGGGAATAAAGTCTTTACCAAAAACAACTGGAACGGAACAATTGGCGCAGAATTCCAGAGAATTTCTTCGCAGTTTCATATTTTAGACCGAATTAATGATGTGGAATTTTCGAGAGATTTTAATTTAACTCAAGAATTTAACCAAATCACACAAAATAGATTGATTTTCAGCTTTTTAAACAGTTGGAAAAACACCAATTTTATCCATTACAAACTGAATTACCTGAACGAAAAACAAAGTTATAACGGAATTAAAAACGATTTGGATTTTAAATTCCTAAAGAAAAACACAGAAACTAGAGGAAATGTTTCTTACTTGAATACTACTTCAGATTTTCAAGACACGCAATTTGCAAGGGGAAATATTTCCACTGAATTTTTGGGCAAAAAAGGAAGTTGGAGTTTTGGCGGGAGTTTCGAGCATAATCTTAAGAATTTCAACCAAACCAAAACACTTGACGTGACGAGTTTTTCTTGGAAAGAAGTTTTTGTTCAAAAAAGAATTGGTGACAGTTTACGCACGAAATTGTTGGCAAAATCTTATTTCAGAACCAATGATTCTGTGCGCGATAATTCTTTGAAAAAAATGAATAATATTCTCGGTTTAATGCTCGAAAGTCAATTGATTAGAACTGAAAAAACGCAACTTTCCACACTCGTTCATTATCGAAAATTTTTCTACGAAAATGAATTAAAAACGCAGTTTAATTCAGATTTTGTGATTGGAAATATTCAGTACAACCAACAATTTTTCAAAAACGGAATGCGTCTGCAAGCGTTTTATGAGCTAGGAAACGGACAAGAAGCGCAACGAGAATTCCAGTATTTAAAAGTGACAGACGGGCAAGGAATTTACAAATGGACAGATTATAACGGCGACGGAATTCAGCAGTTAGACGAGTTTGAAATTGCAGAATATGCTGATTTGGCGCAATACATTAGAGTTTACACGAACACGGTAAAATACACACCTTCCAACAAAAATAAGTTGCAACTTTCGCTTTCGGTGAATCCTTATATTGTTTTTAATTCAGACAATCAGTTTTTAAGACGTTGGAACTTTAACATTTCTCTCAATGCTCAAAATTCGTTTTATAAAGAAGACCGAGTTTTAGAGTTTAATCCATTTAAAACCGAAAATAATCAAATTTTAAAAAATCAGAACTTATTGTTTTCTGTGCTTTTCAATCCTACCGAAAAATCTGGCTGGAATGGAAATTATCGTTTTATCGACAATCAAAATTTGGTGAATGCCAACTTTAGCATCGAAAAGAAATATACGCAAACCCATTTGGTCAATTTTGGATATAGGTTCAATAAAAATTTACGTGCAGATTGGGAAAATCAGTTGCAGAATTACCAATCTTCATCGCAATTATTTTCTACAAGAGACTATAAATTAAATATTTACGAAACCAAACCGAAATTGGTTTACAAACTTTCGGAAAGCATACAAACCGAAGTTTCTACCTCTTACAAAATCAAAGACAGAAAAGACGGCGAAGAATTTCTGAAAACCTTCGATGCCACTGGAACTTTACAATGGGAAAAACAGAAAACTTCTATTCGTGGAAATTTCAGTTTCATCAACAATGATTTCACAGGAAATGCTTTCAGCATTGTAGGAAATCAAATGTTAGACGGTCTAAAACCTGGCAAAAACCAAGTTTGGAGTGTGATTTTGCAACAAGCATTAAACTCATTCCTGCAACTCAATGTGAATTATGAAGGCAGAAATTCTGGCGAAAGAACAATTCATATTGGAAGTGTGCAAGTGAGAGCTTCGTTTTAGGTTTCCCGCAGATTTCGCAGATTTTTATTGATTTATCAATTCCTTTTTAAATTATTTTATACATAATAATTTTTTAAAATGATTTTTTTAACCGCAAAAGTGACAAAAGATTTCCGTCGTTTATAAGCTATCCAAAAGTAAAAAAAAACAAAACATTTAACTTTTTTTACTTTTGAAATACTTATTTTCAATATATTCTTTTGTCACTTTTGTGGTTTATTAATTTTTGTCATGTACTAAATTATTCATCTTATTTTAAAATTCAAAATTTTAAAAATTATCTTTTTAAAATATCTGCGAAATCTGCGGGAACAAAAAAAAACTTATTTTTGCAAAATGGTAAAAATAGGCAACATAGAACTTCCTGATTTTCCGTTTTTATTAGCACCTATGGAAGATGTGAGCGATCCTCCTTTCCGTAGATTGTGCAAATTACACGGTGCAGACTTAATGTATTCAGAATTTATTTCTTCTGAAGGCTTGATTCGTGATGCGATGAAATCTAGGAAAAAACTCGATATTTTTGATTACGAAAGACCTGTTGGAATTCAGATTTTTGGTGGCGACGAAGAAGCGATGTCGCTTTCTGCCAGAATTGTAGAAACCGTAAATCCTGATATTGTGGATATTAATTTCGGTTGTCCCGTGAAAAAAGTAGTTTCCAAAGGAGCTGGAGCTGGCGTTTTGAAAGATGTAGATTTAATGGTTCGCTTAACGAAGGCGGTCGTAAATTCTACACATCTTCCTGTTACGGTGAAAACGAGATTAGGTTGGGATGTTGATACAATTAATATTGAAGAAGTAGCACTCAGATTGCAAGATGCAGGAATTAAAGCGTTGACCATTCACGCAAGAACTCGTTCTCAAATGTACAAAGGCGAAGCTGATTGGGAATATATTTCTAAAATCAAACAAAATCCTAATATTGAAATTCCAATTTTTGGAAATGGCGACATCGATTCTCCCGAAAAAGCTTTGGAATACAGACAAAAATATGCTTGCGACGGAATGATGATTGGTAGAGCTGCGATTGGTTATCCTTGGATTTTTAATGAAATTAAACATTTCTTTGAAACTGGAGAAAAATTACCAGAACCTACTATTTCAGACCGACTTCTTGCCGTAAAACAACACGCAGAATGGAGTGCAGAATGGAAAGGCGAAAGATTGGGCTTGATAGAAATGAGACAACATTACAGCAATTATTTCCGTGGAATTTCTCATTTTAAAGAATTCAAAACCAAGTTTTTACAGGTTTTAAGTTTGGAAGAATTTTATCAATTACTGGAAGAAACAGAAGCGTTTTATAAAAATAGAATCGAAATTTTATAAATTTAATTCAATCCTTCAAGGAATTAAAATCCTCGAAGGATTATTTATATAACTATGAAAATCATCTCTTACAACGTTAACGGAATTCGCGCAGCTTTTACCAAAGATTTTATAGGTTGGTTACAAGTGGCAAATCCTGATATTATCTGCATTCAAGAATCTAAAGCAGGAAATGACCAAATAGACATCGAAAGTCTGGAAAAAGTTGGTTACAAAAGTTATTGGCATTCTGCTGTGAGAAAAGGTTATTCTGGGGTTGGAATTGCGAGCAAAATAGAACCAAAACACGTAGAATACGGTTGCGGAATAGAACATTACGATAACGAAGGCAGAATTATAAGAGCAGATTTCGAAGATTTTTCGGTGCTTTCGGTGTATGTTCCGAGTGCTTCTAATATTGAGCGATTAGATTTTAAACTTCAGTTTGCCGAAGATTTTTTAGAATACATTAAAAACTTACAGAAACAAATCCCGAATTTGGTGATTTGTGGAGATTTCAACATTTGTCATGAAGAAATAGACATTCACAATCCGAAAGGTTTAAAAAATACTTCAGGATTTTTGCCTGTAGAAAGAGCATGGATGACCAGATTTATCAAAGAATGTGGATTGATAGACAGTTTCCGCTATTTGCATCCAGATAAGCAAGAATTCTCATGGTGGAGTTACAGACAAAATTCTAGAGCGAAAAACTTAGGTTGGAGATTAGATTACCATTTCATCACAAAACCCCTTGAAAACGACTTAGAAAGAGCCTTAATTTTAAAAGAAGCTGTCCACAGTGACCATTGTCCAGTATATATTGAACTAAAAGATTAAAAATAGATCTTTTTATAAACAAAAAAACCACCTTTTCAGGTGGTTTTAATCGTTAATCGACAATTTCATATTCTATAGGAATAGTTCCAGAACCATGATCACCAATTTCATTAAAAGCGGCTTTAGTCATATCAAAAGCTCTACTTTTGTGAAATGGACCTCTGTCATTAATTCTAACTACAACAAATTTTCCTGTTCTTAAGTTAGTAATTTTTACTTGTGTTCCAAATGGTAATCTCATATTCGCAGCAGTTAGTTTTGAATTATCAAAAACTTCACCGCTTGCGGTTTTTCTACCGTTAAATTTATCGTGGTAGAACGATGCAAAACTTGTTTTAGCATCATTGGTATTATATTTGAATGAATATAAACCAAGAGTTGAAATCATCATTATGATTACGAGAATTGCTCTTTTCATCATTTTGAATATTTTTTGTGGGTTTTACAGGCGCAAAGTTATCATGAACCTCTTTTAGCACACAACCAAGTTGTTAAATTTTCTTAATTTTATGTTAATATTTTGTTAAACAACTCTCTCGACTAGCTATTCATGGGAAACGAGAGGAAATGTTAAAAAACGTTAAAAAATATGTTAAAATTGTTAACATTATTAACTATTTAATGCATTGTTTTTTGTCAATTCAAAAACATTATCAACAAAAACAATTGAATAAAATCAAAAAAATCACCAATTAATTGATGATTTTCTATTTTTGAATACATTAATTTAAATTTAACTTAATGTAAATTTTATGGTTTTCCGTAAAGAAATAAGAAATATTATTCTGCAATTTCACCGTACAAATCAAACTCTTCTGCGGAAGTAATTTTAATATTAACAAACTCACCAATAGAAATATAAGTATCTTTTGCTTCCACTAAAACCGTGTTATCTACATCTGGAGAATCATATTCTGTTCTTCCCACGAAATAATTTCCTTCTTTTCTATCAAAAATACATCTGAAAGTCTTCCCAATTCTCTCTTGGTTCTTTTCCCAAGAAATCTGAGACTGTAATTCCATAATTTCTTCTACCCTAGCTTGTTTTACCTCTTCTGGAACATCATCTTCTAACACATAAGCACTCGTATTTTCTTCGTGAGAATAGGTAAAACAACCCAATCTATCAAAACGTTGCGTACGAACCCAATCTTTTAATTCATGGAACTTTTCTTCCGTTTCTCCCGGGAAGCCAACGATTAGTGTTGTTCTAATTGCCATATCTGGAACTTTCTCGCGGAATTTATCCAATAAAGCATTGGTTTTTTCATAAGTGGTTCCACGCTTCATGGCTTTCAGAATTTCTGTATTGATATGCTGAAGCGGAATATCGATATAATTACAAATTTTAGGCTCTGATTTAATCAATTCTAATACATCTTCTGGAAAACCTGAAGGAAATGCATAATGCAAACGAATCCATTCTATTCCTTCTACTTTTACCAATTCCTTTAATAAATCTCCTAATGCTCTTTTCTTGTATAAATCTAAACCGTAATACGTTAAATCTTGAGCAATTAAAATGAGTTCTTTCACTCCAGATTTCGCAAGTTTTTGAGCTTCTATTACTAGGTTTTCAATTGGAGTAGAAACATTACCACCTCTCATCAAAGGAATGGCACAAAATGAGCAAGGTCTATCACAACCTTCAGCTATTTTCAGGTAGGCATAGTGTTTTGGAGTAGTGGTTAAACGTTCTCCTACTAATTCATGCTTATAGTCTGCACCAAGATGTTTTAGCAAAATTGGTAAGTCTCTCGTCCCAAAATATTGGTCTACATCTGGAATTTCTCTAATTAAATCTGGCTTATATCTTTCTGAAAGACAACCTGTAACGAAGACTTTTTCTACTTCTCCTCTATTTTTAGCTTCTACAAAATCTAGGATGGTATTGATGGATTCTTCTTTGGCATTATCGATAAAACCGCAGGTGTTAATCACTACGATGTCTCCACGTTGTTCGTGTACTACTTCTTTGCCGTTTGCTTTGAGTTGTCCCATTAAGACTTCTGAGTCGTAGATGTTTTTTGAACAGCCTAGTGTTACGATGTTAATTTTCTTTTTGCCTACAGATTTTGTTCTCATGTATGATAATTGATGGATGGTAAGTATTGAATTATTTAAGTTTGCAAATTTATGAAATTAAAAAGGAACTTTAAGTAAGAGTTTTTTTGAGGTAAAATATGCCTATTCATTTCATGCACTTTTCATGCACTATCTATGCTTTATCTATGGAGTATCTATGCACCATGTGTCATTATGTTTGAGGAATAATATATTATTTTAAATTGACTCAAAGGATTTGCGAATTTAATGGTATAGACTATTTAAAATAATTTAACTCGTAGTGCATTATTAAA
>DITA01000083.1:0-6373 GCA_002422665.1 Flavobacteriales bacterium UBA6196 | reverse complement strand
TAGATAGAACTTTTAAATTTGGGGTGAACTGCATTATTTTCTTAAGAACTTTACCTCGTGATTTTGAATATAATGTAATAAAATTACAGTTAACAAAATCGTCTACTTCAATTGGTGCTAATTATGAAGAATCACAAGCAAGATCTTCTAAAGCTGATTTTAAAAATAAAGTAAGAATATCTCTTCGAGAAGCTAGAGAGTCCAATTATTGGTTAAGAGTAATTAAAGCTTTAGAAAGGTCAGAAAATGAACAGTTAGAATCTCTTATACAGGAGAGTAAAGAACTTAAAAATATTTTAGCTTCCATTATAAACAATACTAAACTATAAATATTAATAATACATGGCTCTTTTTACTTTTGCCATGGCTCTTTAAATAAAATGATTATACTTAAAACAATAGAAGAACTCCGTTTAATGCGCGAAAGTGCTCAGCTCGTTTCTAAAACATTAGGAATGATTGCAGCAGAAATTAAACCAGGAGTTACCACATTACATTTGGATAAATTAGCTCATGAATTTATCAAAGATCATGGTGGAGAACCTGCATTTTTAGGAATGTATGGTTTCCCTAATTCCCTGTGTATTTCTCCCAATGAAGAGGTAGTTCATGGGATTCCAAAAGATATTCCGTTGGAAGAAGGAGACATTCTTTCTGTAGATTGTGGGGTTTACATGAATGGTTTTTATGGAGACCACGCTTATTCGTTCGAAGTAGGAGAAGTTGCACCAGAAACCAAAAAATTACTTCAAGTAACCAAAGAATCACTTTACAAAGGAATAGAACAATGCGTTCGCGGAAAAAGAATAGGAGACATTTCAAACGCTATTCAATCGCACTGCGAAAAACATGGTTATGGAGTGGTAAGAGAATTGGTAGGTCACGGTTTGGGTAGAACCATGCACGAAGATCCTCAAGTTCCCAATTACGGAAGAAAAGGCAGCGGAAAAGTCATCAAAGATGGTCTAGTTGTCGCTATAGAACCTATGGTTAATTTGGGAACACATCAGGTAAAATTCCACAAAGATGGATGGACGGTGACTTCATTAGACAAAACACCTTCTGCACATTTTGAACATGATGTTGCAGTGATTAATGGAAAGCCAGTTTTACTTTCTACCTTCAAATATATTTACGAAGCACTAGGAATTACCAGTAATGAAGAAGAACCATTTACTATGGATTTTTAGAAAATATGAATATCAATTAAAACGGGCTTTTGTCCGTTTTTTTTATGTATAGATACTCCAAAATTTATTTTAAAAAATGAAAAATATTTTTTTAAATTTGGTTTAGAAATTATATGAAGAAACTCGCATCATTTTTATTGAATAAAATTCCAAGACCTATGCTTATCAACCTAAGCATTTTTCTTCGCCCTTTAATCTATCTTTTTTTCAAAGGAAATAAATTCACCGACCCGATTGACGGGAAATCCTACCGAAAATTTCTTCCTTACGGTTACGGAAAGCAGCGTGAAAATGCCCTTTCTCCCGGAACTTTGAGTTTAGAACGTCATCGCCAAATGTGGTTATATCTAAAAAATGAAACCGATTTTTTTACCCAAAATTATAAAGTTCTTCACATTGCTCCAGAACAGGAATTCTTGAGGAAATTCAAGAAAATGAAGAATTTAGAATACACTTCTGCAGATTTGTTTTCGCCGATTGTAGATGTAAAAGCAGACATTCTGGATTTGCCTTTTGAAGATGAAAGTTTTGATGTTATTTTCTGTAATCACGTTCTAGAACATATTATAGATGACAAAAAAGCGATGAGCGAATTGTACAGAGTGATGAAAAAAGGAGGTTGGGGAATTCTGCAAGTTCCCATGAAAAATTCTCTAGAGAAAACCTACGAAGATTTTACCATTACAGACCCAAAAGAAAGACAAAAACATTTCGGGCAATACGATCATGTTCGTTGGTACGGAATGGATTATTTCGAAAGACTAAAATCTGTAGGATTTTCAGTAGATATTAATTTCTATTCTCAAAAATTTTCTAAAGAAGAACAAAAAAGATTCGGACTAAAGGTAAACGAAATATTACCAGTGGTGAGAAAGTAAATTTAAATTCTTACAAATTGTAAATTTTCGAAATTTTTAAATAATTCTCGTTCCGTAGGAGCGATAGGTGTGTAGAAATTAATAATAACAGAAAAAAGCGTTCCGTAGGAACGCAATGTTTCAAAGATTCCTAGGGAATGACAATTTTTTCGTTTTAATTATTTCCCAATTCTATTTTCCTTACCTTTGCAAAAAGAAATTTTAAATCTTTTAATCCTTTAATTTTAAGTAAAACAAATGCACAAAGCAGGATTTGTAAACATAGTCGGGAAACCAAACGCAGGAAAATCTACATTGCTCAATCAATTGATGGGCGAAAAATTAGCGATTGTTACCCAAAAAGCACAAACAACTAGACACCGTATTTTCGGGATTTATAATGAAGAAGACCTACAAATCGTATTTTCTGATACTCCAGGAGTTCTAGAACCTAAATACGAATTGCAGGAAAAAATGATGGATTTTGTAAAAGATTCTTTACAAGATGCAGACGTTTTCTTGTTCATCGTAGATGTTAATGATAAAGAAGAACCGAATGAATTTTTGGTAGATAAACTGAACAAAATTCCAGTTCCAGTCCTTATTTTACTCAATAAGATAGATGCGTCTAACCAAGAAGCGATGCTCGAAAAAGTAGAGTATTGGCATAGTAAAATTGAAAAAGCAGAAATTTTACCGATTTCGGCTTTAGAAGGTTTTAATACCGATTTAATTTTGCCAAAATTAAAAGCTTTATTGCCAGAAAATCCTCCTTATTACGACAAAGACCAATACACCGATAAATCTGAACGTTTCTTCGTAAATGAAAATATCAGAGAGAAAATTTTATTGAATTACGATAAAGAAATTCCATATTCTGTAGAAGTGGTAACAGAAATGTTCAAAGAAAAAGAAGGAATTATCTTTATAGATTCTATTATTTACGTAGAAAGAGACACGCAAAAAGGAATTCTCATCGGTCACAAAGGTGAAGCCATCAAAAAAGTGGGAACCGAAGCCAGAATAGATTTAGAGAAATTCTTTTCTAAGAAAATTCACCTTAATCTTTTTGTAAAAGTCAAAAAAGATTGGCGAAAAAACGAAAGAGACCTTAAGAATTTCGGTTACAGATAATATAAAAACTCAATCTTTTTGGTTGAGTTTTTTTATGATAAAAAGACACATCATCTCAAATTTATTTTTTATTTTTGAGAGTCTAAAAATAAAGAGAAAATGAAGAATCTGAATACAACGGGTTACAACAAAACCTTGTTAGATTGGGCGTTATTAGCCATTAGAATTTTTGTAGGATTAGGAATGCTTACTCATGGATTTCCGAAACTTATGCAACTTCTCGGAGGAAGTCATGATTTTATTAATTTCTTCGGAATCGGCAGCAAAACATCCCTCGTTTTAGCAGTTCTTGCAGAAGTTCTTTGTTCACTTTTCTTAATTTTAGGACTTTTCACCAGATTTGTTCCTATTCCTCTCATTATCACGATGTTAGTAGCTGTTTTCATCATTCATGGAAACGATCCTTTTGCCAAACAAGAAATGGCATTGCTCTATTTATTCCACTACATTTTAATTTTTGTAGCAGGTCCCGGAAGCATTTCTATCGACAGAATGATTAGTCGAAAATAAATAACAAGGCGCTTCAAGCGTCTTTTTTTTATGGCGCTTTAACACGCTGTCCGCTGTATCTTTTTCTTTCCAAAGCGTTTTCCAAAACCAAAGAAAAAGGATGCCGCTTCCATCGTGAGCGCAAACGCAGAAATCTTCAGAAATTTCAGGAAAAATTGTAACTTTCCCCTCAATAAAGTCACTAATCATTAAGATTTAGAATCTAAAATTTATAATCTATAATTTGAAAAATATGAGATCTATCAAAATTTCTGTTTTATTTCTCGCTTTATCCATTTGTGGATTTTCGCAAGAAAATTTAACCTACCAAAAACCTTCCGCTGAAATTCTTCAACTCGCTGATTTCCAAAGAACACCTTCAGTTTCTATGAACAGCAAAAAAGACTGGATGGTTTTTTCTTACAGACCTACATATAAAACGTTAGACGACCTTAACCAAGAAGAAATGAAATTGGCAGGTTTACGTGTAAATCCTGTAACCAATATTTCGAGTTCTGTCACGTATATTAGTAATTTAAAAGTTAGAAAATTCAACGAAAAGCAAGAAACGCAAGTCATTGGATTGCCTCAAAATCCTAAAATTACCAATCTTTCTTGGTCTCCAGACGAAAAAAAACTAGCGTTTACCAATACTACAGAGAAAGGAGTAGAACTTTGGATTTTAGATTTAGAAACCAGAACTGCAAAGAAAATCTCAAATGATAATCTTAATGCTAACTTAGGTTCTCCTTTTGTTTGGCTGAAAAATTCTCAAGAATTAATTGTGAGAAAACTTCCTGCAAACAGACCAGCTCTATTAAATGAAAAGAAAAATCTTCCAACTGGACCAATTGTTTCTAATGCAGACGGAAAAGTTTCACAAAACAGAACGTATCAGGATTTGTTAAAAAATCCTATGGATGAAGCCAATTTCGAGACTTTAACCAGAGCAGAATTGGTAAAAATGAATCTTGATGGGGCAGAAACTCCTTACAAATCTGCTGATATTTATGCAGGAATTCAACTTTCGCCAGATGGAAATTATGTGATGATTTCTACCATCAAAAAACCTTTCTCTTACATCGTTCCGCTTTCTAGATTTCCTATGACTGCTCAAGTTTTTGATTTACAAGGAAATTTAGTAAAAACCGTAAATGATGTTCCATTGAATGAAATTATGCCAAAAGGTTTTTCATCAGTTAGAACAGGAAAAAGAAACATGGCTTGGAGAGCAGATAAACCTGCAAGTTTATATTTTGTAGAAGCTCTAGATGGTGGTGACCAAAGCAAAAAAGCAGAATTCAGAGACGAAATTTTTACTTGGGATGCAACTTTTTCTGCAGAACCTAAATCTTTGATGAAAACCAAACAAAGATTTGCAGGAATTCAATTCGGGAATGAAGAAAATGCTGTTGTAATGGATTCTTGGTATGATACGCGTTCACAAAAAACGTATTTCCTTAATCCAAAAACAGGGGAAAATAAAGAAATTGCCGAAAGAAATTATCAAGATGTGTATGCAGATCCAGGAAATTTCCAAACCGATAAAAATGAATTCGGACAATACGTAATTTCCATAAAAAACGGAAAAGCACACTTAATTGGTGATGGTTTTACCAAGGATGGTCAGTTTCCTTTCATTGATGAGTTTGATTTTAAAAACTTCCAAACCAAAAGATTATACACTTCTAAAACATCAAATGTAAAAGAAGATATTATTGACATTATTGATGCCAATAAAGGAACGGTTTTAGTAACACAACAGTCTAAAAATCAGTATCCTAATTATTTTGTAAGAAATATTAAAAACAATAAAGCAGAAGCTGTAACTCAGTTTGCAAATCCTTTTGCGAGTATTTCTACTATTCATAAAGAAGTCATTAAATACAAAAGAAATGATGGAGTAGAGCTAAAAGGAACACTTTATCTACCAGCAAATTATGATTTCAAAAAGAAACCAAAATTGCCACTTTTAGTTTGGGCGTATCCAGAAGAATTTAAGGATAAAGCAACAGCTGGACAAAACACTGCAAACCCGAACGAATTTACTTTCCCAAGTTATGGTTCGTTTATTTATTGGGTGACTAAAGGTTATGCGGTTTTAGATGATGCAAGTTTCCCAATTATTGGGGAAGGAACTACAGAACCGAATGATACTTTTATTCCGCAATTGGTTGCGAACGGAAAAGCGGCGATTGATGCAGTCGATCAATTAGGCTATATTGATAGAAATAGAGTAGCAGTGGGTGGACATTCTTATGGAGCGTTTATGACGGCTAATTTATTGACGCATTCTAATGATTTTGCATGCGGAATTGCAAGAAGTGGCGCTTATAACAGAACTTTGACACCTTTTGGCTTCCAAAGTGAACAGCGTAATTATTGGGATGTTCCAGAAATCTACAACGGAATGTCACCATTTATGAATGCTAATAAAATGAAAAAACCAATGCTTTTAGTTCATGGTGAAGCAGATAACAATCCTGGTACATTTACATTACAAACAGAGCGTTATTTCCAAGCGTTGAAAAACTTGGGAGCACCTGTAAGAATGGTTATTTTACCAAAAGAAGCTCACGGTTATGTTGCTAAAGAAAATATTCTACATTTGCTTTGGGAACAAGACCAATTCTTAGAAAAATGTTTGAAAAAATAAATTTTAAAAGACGCTGAAAAGCGTAGTCATGGTCGGAAGAAAATTCC
>DITA01000079.1:0-26431 GCA_002422665.1 Flavobacteriales bacterium UBA6196 | reverse complement strand
TTTGCTTGCTTAAAAAGTTTTAGATATTAAAAAAAACTTTGCGTTTAATCAATTTTAAATTAAGCTTTTGGCATCAATTAAAACATTGTTTTCTTGAGTGTGAACCGCGTAATTGAACCCTTTTTGCAAACAAAACGCACCTGTTTCACCAAATTTATTGATGGCAATAAAACCAATCTGAGTATCTTTCACATTTCGGTTTTGATTCACAAAATTCTTATAAATTCTCTTCACTGCTTCTTCACACGCTTGTTGAGGAGATTTTCCTTGTCGCATTAATTCTACCACCAAATGCGAACCGCAAGTTCTAATCACTTCTTCACCATGACCAGTTGCTGTAGCAGCGCCCACTTCATTATCTACAAAAAGTCCAGCACCAATAATTGGAGAATCCCCAACTCTGCCATGCATTTTAAACGCCATTCCAGAAGTAGTACACGCTCCAGAAAGATTTCCGTGTTCATCAAGCGCTATCATACCAATCGTGTCATGGTTTTCTATATTTACCACAGGTTTATATTCTGATGTTTTGAGCCAATCTTTCCATTCTTTCTCGGATTCTGGTGTGAGTAAATTTATTTTTTCAAAACCTTGAGAAACCGCAAATTGCAATGCTCCATCGCCAACTAACATGACGTGAGGCGTTTTTTCCATCACGGCTCTGGCTACAGAAATTGGATTTTTGATATGTTCTAAAGACGCCACCGAACCAATATTCGCTTTTTCATCCATAATACAAGCGTCTAGCGTAACTCTACCATCTCTGTCTGGTCTTCCCCCGTAACCTACGCTTCTTTCATTCGGGTCGTCTTCTACTAATCTCACGCCCTTTTCTACAGCATCCAGAGCTTTTCCTCCTTGAGAAAGAACTTTCCACGCTTCTTCATTGGCTTGAATGCCAAATCTCCAAGTCGAAAGCACTACTGGTTTTCTTATTTTTTTGTTTTTCGGAAGAATTTCTTCGGCTTTTAAAGGATTCAATGTCAAGATTGCAGATAAAATTCCTGCATTTTTCAAAAATTTTCTTCTGGTAGCCATTTATTTGTAAGGATTTTTAAGCGGTTGATTAATGGATTCTTTATTATAATTCACCTTCAGTTTATCTAAAGTTTCAGCATTTTTTTGAAATCTCAGTTTGAAATCATTGAAATCATGATTCGTCCCCCATAAAACTTCAGAAAGTGCCATCATTCTTGGGAAAATCATGTATTCTACTTGTTTAAAATCAAGAATATACTCGCTCCAAAGATTCGCTTGAGCTCCCAAAATATATTTTTTCTCGTCATCTTTCAATTTTTCTGGAATTGGATTGAAGGAATACACTTTTTCCGCCGAAGTATAACCACCAAAAGCAATAGGTTCTGTAGCAGGATTATTCTGATAATGGTCAAAATAGCAAAATTCTCCTGGAGACATCACTACGAAATGTTTTTGTTGAGCCGCCGCAATTCCACCTTCGGTTCCGCGCCAAGACATCACCGCTGCATTAGGAGCCAATCCACCTTCTAAAATCTCGTCCCAACCTATGATTTTCTTTCCATGAGCATTGACAAATTTTTCAATTTTTTGAATGAAATAACTTTGCAATTCATGTTCATCTTTTAAGCCTTTTTCTTTGATTAAACTTTGACAATGAGTACATTTTTTCCAATTCTCTTTTGGGCATTCATCTCCGCCAATGTGAATATATTCCGATGGAAAAAGTGGCATTACTTCTGCCAAAACATTTTCTAAAAAAGTGAAAGTTTCGGGTTTTGGACAAAAAACATCTTCGAAAACACCCCATTTTTTCTCTACTTCTATTTGTTTCCCAGTACAACCCAATTCTGGATAAGAAGCGATTGCAGCAACAGCATGTCCCGGCATTTCTATTTCTGGAACTACTGTAATATGTCTTTCTGCGGCGTATTTCACCACTTCTTTTATTTGTTCTTGTGTGTAAAATCCGCTGTATTTTTTATCATCAAATGTATTGTCGCTGTATTTCCCAACCATAGAACCATTTCTCCACGCTCCAAATTCCGTCAGTTTTGGATATTTTTTAATTTCAATTCTCCAACCTTGATCGTCTGTAAGATGCCAATGAAACGTGTTGAATTTATACATCGCGAGATAATCAATGTATTTTTTCACTTCATCTACTGTAAAGAAATGTCTGGCTACATCGAGGTGCATCCCGCGCCAAGAGAATTTCGGGGAATCTGTGATTTCCATGCAAGGAATTTCGCCTTTAGTTTCATAGAAATTAAACAGTTGAAATAATGTATTGATGGCGTAAAATCTTCCTTTATCTGTATTTGATTGAATTTGTATTTGATTGGGCATAATAATTACCGCATAAAAATCTTTTGCCCAAACTCCATCTTCTAAATTAGGTGACAAAACAGAAAAAATAATTTGACTTTTTTTGCTTGGATTCTTTTTGAAAACAATATTGGTTTGGTTAAAAATTTTAAACGCAAAGTCTATATTTTCCACCTCATTTTTTGAAAAGTCTGACTGATATTTAATGCTTTTCGGAATTTTAAAACTTCCTTGAATTAAATCTACATTCTGTGGATAAGGAATGAGCGGTAATTTTTCTTGTGCAAAAAATTTCGGAGTGCATAAAGCGACTGAAAAAAGAATCAAAAAACTTTTTAGAAAATTCATGGCGATTTTTATTATTTTTAAAAAATTAAAAATACTGTTTTATGTCTAAACTTTCTAAAGTTTCGTTCATTTTGTTTGTTTTGAGTTTTTCCCTTGTATTGGCGCAGAAAAATTTTGCTCAATATGTGAATCCATTTATCGGAACAGGCGGTCATGGTCACACTTTTCCGGGAGCTACGGTTCCTTTTGGAATGGTTCAACTTTCGCCCGATACAAGAATTGATGGAAGTTGGGACGGTTGCAGCGGTTATCATTATTCGGATGCTGTGATTTATGGATTTTCGCACACGCATCTCAATGGAACTGGCGTTTCTGATTACGGCGATATTCTTTTGATGCCAACAATGGGAACACCAAGTTTGGACAACAAAGATTATTCTTCAAAATTTTCTCACCAAAATGAAAAAGCAAGTGCAGGTTACTACGAAGTTTTATTGGATAAATTCAATATTAAAGCAAGATTGACGACTACAACCAGAGTGGGTTATCATGAATACACTTTCAATAATTCTGGACGAGCCAATATCATTTTAGATTTAAATCACCGAGATGAATTGTTGGAAGGCGAAGTAAAAGTCATTGACGAAAAAACAATAGAAGTTTACCGAAGAAGCAAAGCTTGGGCCGAAAATCAATACATTTTTGCCAAAATTGAGTTTTCTAAACCTTTAGGCGTTTCTGCATTTGATGTGGACAATGTGAATAGAGCAAACAATAGTTTTAGTGGAAAAAAATTGAAACTCGCTTTCTCTAATCAAGTCAAAAAAGGCGAAAAAATCTTGGTAAAAGTTTCACTTTCCTTGACAGGATTTGAAGGAGCAGAAAAAAATATGCAAGCCGAAGGAACATCTTGGGATTTTGAAAAAATCAAAAAAAATGCAGAAAATTCTTGGAACAAAGAACTCTCCAAAATTGAAATCACTTCTTCTGATAAAGATAAACTTTCGGTTTTTTACACCGCATTGTATCACGTTTTCACCCAACCGAATATTGCGAATGATGTGGACGGAAAATACCGAGGCAGAGATAATCAAATTCACACTGCCAATCACGATTATTATACGGTTTTTTCACTTTGGGATACTTTCAGAGCGTATCATCCTTTGATGACTTTAATTGACAAAAAACGAACCGCAGATTTCATCAATACCTTTATTTTACAATACGAACAAGGAAAAAGATTGCCGATTTGGGAACTTGCAAGCAATGAAACGTATTGCATGATTGGTTATCACAGCGTTTCTGTAATTGCAGATGCCATGATGAATGGTGTAAAAGGTTTTGATTACGGAAAAGCATTTGAAGCCGCAAAAAATTCTGCCAATAATTTTGATGATTACGGCATGAAAACTTATCGTGAAAATGGCTTACTAACGATTGATGATGAACACGAAAGTGTTTCTAAAACGGTAGAATATGCTTATGACGATTGGTGCATCGCACAAATGGCGAAAATTTTAGGAAAAACAGAAGATTACGAAACATTTATGAAACGTTCTCAAAATTGGAAAAATTTATTTGACTTTAACCAAAAATTCATACGTCCTAAGAAAAATGGTGGTTGGTTCGAACCTTTTGACGCTAAAGAAATCAACAATAATTTTACGGAAGGAAATGCATGGCATTACACGTTTTTTGTTCCTCAAGATGTTTCTGGAATAATTGAGTTTTACGGAGGTAAAGAAGCATTTGAGAAAAAACTCGACCAAATGTTTTCTGAGGAGTCTAAAACTACGGGAAGAGAACAAGTGGACGTTACCGGTTTAATCGGGCAATATGCACAAGGAAACGAACCGAGTCATCACGTTGCTTATCTCTATAATTTTGTTGGGAAACCTGAAAAAACCAAAGAAAAAGTGCATTATATTTTAGAAAATTTCTACAAAAATGCTCCAGATGGTTTAATTGGAAATGAAGATTGCGGACAAATGAGCGCTTGGTACGTTCTCAGTTCAATAGGTTTGTACAAAGTGACGCCGGGTTCTACCCATTGGCAAACTGTAACGCCTTTTTTCACAAAAGTGAAAATCAATTTAGAAAATGGCAAATCTGAAATTTTTAATAATCAAAATGATATCCTTCATTGGCTTTCTAAAACTCCAGTTCCAGAACCTAGAAAACTCAAAGAAATCGTTATCGTTCCCGTGATTCATTCGGAGAAAAGATTTTTTGAAAAGCAACAAAATATCAGCATTGAATCTTATCAAAAGAATAAAATCTACTATGCTATCAACGGAAGCGATTTTAAAGAATACAAAGAAGAATTAACACTTACCGAAACATCTACTATTACAACTTTTGCAGAAAATAATAAAGGGGAAAAAAGCGGAATGGTAACCGCAAAATTCTACAAAAAACCCAACAACTACTCCATCCACATTAAGTCTAAAGCAAATCCACAATATTTTGCAGGTGGAAACGAAGGTTTAATCGACGGAATTTCTGGTGATGCTAATTGGCGAAAAGGAGATTGGCATGGTTATCAGTCGCAAGATTTCGAAGCGATTATTGATTTAAAAGAATCTAAAGAAATTTCAAATATTTCTGCTGACTTTTTACAAGACACCAGAGCTTGGATTCTAATGCCAACCAAAGTAGAATTCTATATTTCTGAGGATAATGTAAATTTCAAAAAATTAGGAGAAGTAGCGAATCCAATTGATGCGCAAGATTACAACGTGCAGACCAAAAATTTAGAATTACATTTTGCCAAAACCAAAGCTAAATATGTAAAAATTATTGCCAGAAATTTCGGAAAATTACCGAGTTGGCATCAAGGTTTTCCTTTTGATGGAGAAGCCTTTATTTTCATAGACGAAATCACCATTCTATAAAAATCTGGGGCGCTTCCTTTGGAAGCGCCCCAGACGTAAAAAATATTAATATATGGATTAATTATTATACATAATTTTGTAATATTCGTCAGCCATTCTATCAGAATTGAACTGCTCTTTTACATCATCCATTGCATTTTTCACTACTTGTCTCCATTCATCTGGTCTTTCGTAGTACATTGGTAAAATTTGGTTTTCTAAAATGTCATACAATTGGTTCATATCATAATTGTCTACATCGAAAACGCTCATATTTGCATAATCTGCTTTTGGAACCACAAAAGAGTTCACACCATTTTTTGCAAATTCTGGAATCCAACCATCATCTGTAGAAAGGTTTACAGAAGCGTTCATAGAAGCCGTCATACCAGAAGTACCAGAAGCTTCTCTAGGAACTCTTGGGTTGTTTAACCAAACATCAGAACCTTGTTTTAGAGATTTACTTAATGACAATTCATAACCTGTAAGAACCGCCATGTTTTTATGATTTTTACTTTCTTCAACTAAGTTATTGAAAGTAGAAATCGCTGCATAATCTACTGGATAAGGCTTTCCTGCAAAGATAATTTGCACTGGATATTTTTTGTTTTCCAATAATTTTCTGAATCTTTCTTTATCTTGAAGCAATAAATCTGCTCTTTTGTATCCTGCAAATCTTCTTGCCCAAACCATGGTAAATACTTTAGAATCAAACAATTTACCACATTGGTCTGCTACAATTCTGAAAGTTCTCTTTTTAAGATATTTTTTTCTGAAATCGAATTCTTCGTCTTCTCTTTCTTCTCTAGCGTTATAAAGCGGTTTATCTGCCCAATATTTGAAATCTTGTGCATTGGTAATGGCTTTAATTTCGCAGATTCCTGGATATTTACCCCACATTTCGTTAGAAACTACACCATGCAACTGAGAAACTCCATTCGCAATTCTTGCCATTCTCAATGCGCACAATGAGTGGTTGAATTGGTCATTATCTTGTCCTTCAATTTTCTTCACTTCTTCTATGCTTAAGCCAGAGAAATAAGACATTTGGTGACAAAGGTGTACATTGTGTTTTTCGTTTCCTGCTTCTTCTGGAGTGTGCGTAGTGAAAACCAATCTTTCTTTTACTTTTTCTAAATCTCCACCGAATTTTTTCAACAAATAGAATGCTGCTGGTAAACCGTGCGCTTCGTTTAAGTGATAAACTTCTCTTTCTAGGTTTAACTCGTCTAAAAGCTTAGCTCCACCTTTTCCTAGAAGGATGTATTGTGCCAATTTTGTAGATTCATTCGCATCGTATAATCTGTGGCAGATGGTTTTAGAAACGTGGTCATTTTCTGGCACATCTGTAGAAAGTAAAAAGATAGGTGCAGTTTTAAACGTTTCTGGGTTCAGGTACATTACTTTTACCCAAACTGGTGCATCATGAATGTCAATTTGGAATTTAATTCCTGTATCTTCCAAGAAGCTGTACATTTTCTTAGTCCAAACTGGATTAAGCGTTTGATCGTGGTTTCTAGCTTGGTCATAATAACCAAATTTCCACAAAATACCAATTCCAATGGCGTCTTGCTTCAGATTATAAACACTTCTCATGTGAGAACCTGCCAAAAATCCTAAACCTCCACTGTATATTTTCAATGCTTGATCAATGGCAAATTCCATCGAAAAATACGCAACTTTCTTGCTGTAATTCGGGTTGATGCTATAAGGCATCTGATAATTTCTAAAATCCATTTTTCTCGTTTCTTTAAAATCAGGTGCAAAGGTATTATTTTTTTAGAAAACTGAAGCGGAATGTATGTTAAGAATAGAAAATTTGATAAAAATCATAAATTCTTTTATAAAATCAGCAATCTTGCATGATGTAAATCATCTCAAAATCGGTGTCATAAAACACAGTTTTTAATAATTTTACCAACTGAAAATCATGCTTGTAAAAATTATGGAAAGAACAATGACTAAACCCCTAGCCCAAAATTTAGAAGACTTAAAAAATGTCTCGGCAGACTTTAATACCGTTGTAGAAAACCTATTCGAATTCCGTTTCGAAGACTACAACCAAGTTTTCAAAATCAACGAACTAGATATTCCTGCCAAAACGTATAAAAGATTCCCTGTTTTCAACAATGAAAATGCTGTAGCAATTCTCATGTTATGGGGCGCTGAAAATAAAACAGCGATTCACGACCACAAAAACTACGAGGGAAAAATAAAAGTCCTAAAAGGTGAATTAACCGAAGTGTATTACAAAGAAACCAAAGATTTTATAGAATATGAAGGCGCTGGTGTAGCGATAGAAGGCATTTCTTTCGCCGAAGAAATGGGCGGAATTCACAGCATTGTGAACAATAAACCTACGCTATCGGTAAGTTTACATATTTACAAAACCAACCAACTGAACCTAAGTGGAGTTAGAATTTTCGACTTAGAGCACAAAAAATGGGCGGTTCTTAATGACAAAGCACCATCATGCACTTGGAATTTACCAGAAGAAGCATTTGAAAAAATTTATCAACTATAAAAACGAAACACAAAACCATATAAACTCAAACTATCTTTCCAAAAATCCACAAGTGCTACAATTTGTGGATTTTTTATGTTTTAAAACCTCATTTCATCGAAAATTTTGTCAGAAAAACCACCTTTGTTCGAATCTTGTTCGAATCAAGCTCGAATCAGCTTCGGAAAACGGGTACTTTTTCCGAACAAAACCCGAACTTGACTCGACTTTGATTCGACTTTGATTGCCACTAAACTCGGAAATTTATAGTTTTTAGATTTTGTATGAAAAAACATTTCCAAGAAATTTTTCTTTTCCCCAACCCTAAAGGTTGGAAAAATATCTTGAAAATTTTATCAAAATTACACCTTTTAGGGACGGGGAAATTAATTTTGATAAAATTTCATCTCAACCTCTGTTCAGTTCATTCTAAATATTTTTTCCGTAAATTTGCACCCAATTTATTATGGAAAATTTCACTACAAAAACCGCTGCTTTTCACACGCTGGGTTGCAAACTGAACTTTGCGGAAACCTCTACTATTGCCAGACAATTGACTGGTGCAGGTTACCAAAAAGTAAGTTTTGACGATGCTGCGAATGTTTATATCATCAATACTTGTTCTGTAACCGATAATGCAGACAAAGAATGTAAACTTCACGTAAAACGCGCGATGAAAGCCAATCCAGATGGTTTGGTGGTGATTGTGGGTTGTTATGCCCAACTAAAACCCGAAGAAATTTCTGCTATTGAAGGCGTAGATTTGGTTTTGGGCGCCAAAGAAAAATTCAATATTCTGAGTTACCTCGAAGATTTAGAAAAAACCGAACATCACGCTCAAGTTCACTCTTGCGAAATAGAAGAAACCGACTTTTTCATCGGAAGTTACTCTATTGGCGACAGAACCAGAGCTTTTTTGAAGGTTCAAGACGGTTGTGATTACAAATGTACCTATTGCACGATTCCTTTAGCTAGAGGAATTTCTAGAAGTGACACCGTAGAAAACGTAGTGAAAAATGCCAAAGAAATTGCCGAAAAAGACATCAAAGAAATTGTTTTGACAGGTGTAAATATTGGCGACTACGGAAAAGGTGAATTTGGCAATAAAAAACACGAACATACTTTCCTAGATTTGGTGAAAGAACTCAATAAAGTAGAGGGAATTGAAAGAATTAGAATTTCTTCTATCGAACCGAATTTACTGAAAGACGAAACCATAGATTTGGTGGCAGAAAGCAAGAGTTTTGTACCACATTTCCATATTCCGTTGCAAAGTGGAAGTGATGATTTGCTCAAAAAAATGAAGCGAAGATACCTCACCAAATTGTACAACGACAGAGTTTCTAAAATTAGAGAAGTAATGCCCGATGCTGCGATTGGTGTAGATGTAATTGTAGGATTTCCGGGAGAAACCGAAGAGAAATTTTTAGAAACCTACAACTTTATCAACGAACTGCCGATTACGTATTTACACGTTTTCACGTATTCTGAAAGAGAAAATACAGAAGCGGTAGAAATGGAAGGAATCGTACCGATTGCTGAACGTAAAAAGCGCAACAAAATGCTAAGAATTCTCTCCGAGAAAAAGAAAATGGCATTTTACCAAACGCAACTAGGGAAAACCTTGCCTGTACTTTGGGAACACGAAGAAAAAGACGGAAAAATGTTTGGTTTCACCGAAAATTATGTGCGCGTTCAGAAACCTTTTGATGCGAGTTCTATCAACCAAATAGAAATGGTAAAACTAGACAAAATTCAACCAGACGGAACCGTTTCTATCTCTCCTATTTTTGAGGAGTTTTTGGCGAAGGTGTAAGGAAATTTCATTTCCTCGTATCCTAAAGGATGTGAAAATTCTAAAATATAAATTCTAAAATCGTTACAGTGATGTGACGATTTTTTTTGTTTTATATATCAAAAATATCACTTTCACTTTGTCATTGACTGCGTCTAATCTTCGATTTCCGAAGGAATCTAGATTTCAATTTTTGCGCAATTCTTTGTAGAGATTCCTACGGAATGACAAACGTTGTGGTAAATGATAAAATAATGTTCTTAGTGCAGTTCCCCTCTTTTAGAGGGGTGGCATTCCGAGTATCGGAATGACGGGGTGTTTAGAAATATTTAGATGATTTTTAGCAGTTTATGGTTTTACGTAATGCTGGTTAGAGTTTATTTTTTAATTTGGCATTAAAAACAAATTCTACTCTAAAATAAAACTAATGAAAGAAGAATACTTTAAAAAATGCTTTTTCTGCAATGAAGATATTAACGAAAAAAAGACTTTTGAACACATAATATCAGATAGTCTTTTAGGAAAATTAAATATTAAAGAACAAACAATCACTGGTGAATTTAAAATTCAATACAGTAGAATTAAAGTTCCTGCACATTCAAAATGCAATAATAATTTTGGTAGTGAATTTGAAAATAAAATTATTAAATTATTAGAAAAACCAGATGATCTTTATAGTCTTATAAATAATGATAATCAATTTGACTTAGTAAACTCTCATTCTGACAAGCCAACACTTCTATTAACAACTTGGTTAACTAAAGTTTATTATGGTCTATTTTACAATGATTTTCTAAAAACAAAAAATGATAAATGGAGAGACATTTGCTTTGAAATAATAAACAATGAAAATTTTAAATTGACACAGAAAGCATATCAATTAAATTCAGGGTTTAATTTACCATCAAGTTTATACGCTTTTAAAACAGAGAAAAAAGATTTTAATTTAAAAACATTAATTTACCCAGCCTCAATATTAATTAGCATTAACGGTCTAATTTTGATTTTATCAATTGCAGATGGACTTTTATGTAAAAACTACTTAAATGCTTCAAATATTAATAATCTTAAAAATTATTTAAAAACAAATGATTTTTTAGAAGATTTTCCAACTGATTTATTTGCGTTTGCAGAAATTACTGCATTAAGATTAAACATTCCTAAAAATCCTAACTTTATTTTTACAGACAAAAAAATTGTTAATTTAAGTTTTAATACTTTTGTGAAAAATCCTAATGAATTCTATAAAGTAAATTCTGAAAACATTGAAAGGGATAGAAATCATATTCTAGAAAAATTTGGTGTAAATTTAGCTTGAATGTAGGATTTCATGCTTACGAGAATTACAGAATAAAGATTCCTACGGAATGACAAACTACGTGTGAAAAATTTATATTTCCACAAATTTAACCTTCCCCAAAAAATCCCATCAAAGAGCTAAAACCAGCTGATGAAAATTTTGAAATTTCTACCTCTTTTAGTGTTACTCCCGTTTTTTGGTTGCAGCAGTAGTGAAGATGAACCTACGCCAACTCCCGCAGAAACCATGTATTTCCCTAATAATACAGACAACAATTGGGAAACCAAATCTATTGCCAGTCTCGGTTGGAACCAAAGCGCAGTGCAACCGCTTAAAGATTTCTTGGCAGAAAAACATTCTAAATCTTTTATGATTTTGGTCAACGGTAGAATTGTGATGGAAGAATATTTCAACGGGCATTCTGCTACTGCAACTTGGCCATGGAACAGCGCCGGAAAAACGCTGGTTTCTACCACTACAGGAATTGCGCAACAAGAAGGTTTACTGAACATCAATAATAAAGTTTCTCAATATTTAGGAAACGGCTGGACTAGCGAACCTCTGGAAAAAGAAAACCTCATCACGCCAAGACACTTACTTACCATGACTTCGGGCTTAAATGACGAAAGCAATTGGGTCATAAAATCTAACCTCACCTATTTGGCTGATGCAGGAACGAGATGGTCTTACAGCAATGTTTTTCAGAAATTAATAGATGTAGTGGCCGCTTCAAGCAACCAAACTTTTGAGAATTATTTTAATGCTAAACTGAAAAATAAAATCGGGATGGATGGTTTCTGGAATTTCGGGACTATTTTCACCATTTATCATAGCAATACCAGAAGTATGGCGAGATTCGGACTGCTTTTCTTGAACAAAGGAAAATGGAAAAACGAACAAATCATCAATGAAACTTATCTGAACGAAGCCATTTCTACTTCTCAAAATATCAATCCTTCTTACGGTTATCTTTGGTGGCTCAATGGAAAATCCAAATATATGGTTCCGGGTTCGCAAACGGTTTATCCCACTGCTTTAGTTCCTAATGCTCCTGCAGATATGTATGCAGCGATGGGCGCTGAAGATCAAAGAATTTACGTAATTCCGAGTAAAAATATGGTGGTCATCAGAATGGGTGATGCTTCGGATCCGCAGAATCCTAATTTTGCACTGTCTGGTTTTGATGCAGCTCTTTGGGATAAAATTAATGCGGTGGTTAGATAGATTTTTTCACGCAAAGTCGCAAAGGTTTTTCGCAATGAGCGCAAAGATTTTTAACAAATTTTTCATGCTTTAAGCGAGAAAAGTTGACGAATTAATTCGTCTTTAAGCTTTCGCTTTTTCAATTCGCTTGCGAATTTTAGCTTTGCTTTCTTAAATATTAGTTTTTATTATTCAGAATCTTTGCGTTTTAAAAACATTAAGCATTAACGATTTTTGCAAAATTACTTCACTCAAAATATTTGAATTTTTAGTTTATGCAACCTTTTTAGATGCTCAAATCTCATGTCTAGTATCTAGTATCTAGTATCTCACATCTAGAAACTAATGCTCAAACCAAATATCTTGGTATTTCACACCTGCTTCGATTGGTAATTGCAACCAGTTATTTTGAGGAACAATTGGGCAACTGTAATCGGTAGCGTTATAAGCACAAAACGGATGATAGGCTTTATTGAAATCAATAATCAATTCATCATTTTGAGGAATTCTTAAATCCAAATATCTTCCGCCACCATACGTATCTTTTCCGTTGGTTTCATCTTTGAAAGGCAAGAATAAATAATCCTGATATTCTGGGTCATCTAACAAAGCTAAACTTTGATAAACCGTTAACACTTGTTCTGCTCCATTCAGCGTGAAATAGGCTTTCCCGAATTCTCTGTATTTTTTGGTTCTTCCAGACGAAGTAGGAATTTCAAAAGGAACCGCGTTTTCGGTTTTTACCAATTTCGCTTTAACACGATAGGTTAAATCAATAGGGAAAAAGGGATGAGACTTGAATTTTTTAAAGTTGGAACCACGCAAAGGTGTTTCTTCTTCTGTTTTGTATTCTCGATTGAGTTCTTTTTGGAACGTTTCGATTTCTTGGATTTCGGCTGGAAATTGTTTTTTATCGGTTTTATTTTTAAGACC
The DNA here is from genome assembly GCA_002422665.1 of Flavobacteriales bacterium UBA6196. Lineage (GTDB taxonomy): Bacteria > Bacteroidota > Bacteroidia > Flavobacteriales > Weeksellaceae > Cloacibacterium > Cloacibacterium caeni_C. The sequence goes on along the minus strand of DITA01000079.1, from coordinate 13,232 downwards.
TTGACCAAAGGCAAAACTTGAAACTAAGAGTAAAAGTAAGTAAATCTTCTTCATTTAAATTAATTTTATAGTATAAACATCGCTTTCATTTCTATCAATATCAGTCACCAGAAAACCTCCTTCCTGCGGAATTTCTTCTACAAAATCAAAGAGTTTACAATCCTTGGGCAATCCAGAAAAAATAAGGGTAAACCAATATTCTTTCACAGGTGGAACTTCCGTCCAGTAAGGAAACATCGAGATATTTTCCCAGAATAAAAGTTGGCTTCGGTGCCCCGTAAATTTATCTACCAAGAATGTGGTGCGCCAAATTCTTACGAGATTTCCAATCAAATAATTATTCTGAAAACCACAGTGCACGATAACTTGCTTCTCTTCCTCGAATTTCGTGTCGAGTTGTGAGAGCAATTCGGGAGCAATATTGGGTTTGATAATGGTAGCCATTGATAAAAATTCAACGGCACAAGTTAAGAATTTTTAGAAAATAAATGGAGGTTATCTTCCTCAAAATTTCATTAACATTCTGCCACGTTCACGGCTACTGCTAAACCACCTTCAGAAGTTTCTTTGTACTTAGAATTCATGTCAAGAGCAGTTTCCCACATCGATTTAATCACATCATCCAAAGAAACTCTGGCTTTAGAAGGATCACTTTCTAGCGCGATATGACAAGCGGTAATCGCTTTCATGGCGCCCATAGAATTTCTCTCAATACACGGAATCTGAACCAATCCACCAATTGGGTCGCAAGTAAGACCAAGGTGATGTTCCATCGCAATTTCTGCTGCCATCAAAACCTGAGCTGGAGTTCCACCCGAAATTTCAGTTAAACCAGCTGCAGCCATCGCCGAAGAAACACCGATTTCTGCTTGGCAACCTCCCATCGCTGCAGAAATAGTTGCATTTTTCTTGAAAAGAGTACCGATTTCGCCCGCTACTAAAATAAATCTGATGATATCTTCTTCTGAGTTGAATTCTGTAAAAGTTTGAGAATACATGAGCACCGCAGGAATTACTCCACTCGCTCCGTTAGTTGGCGCTGTGATAATTCTACCAAAACTGGCATTTTCTTCGTTTACTGCCAATGCAAAACACGAAATCCAACGGGTAATTTGATTGAAATCTTTAGGAGAATTTTTTACCGCAGCAAACCATTCGTTTATATTTTTGTAAATAACGTCTTCGCCTAATAATTTTCTATTGAAATCTGCAGCTCTTCTCGTTACATTAAGTCCACCCGGTAAAACACCTTCTTTATTAACGCCTTTGTAAATGCATTCTTTAATTTGTTGCCAAATGTAAAGTGCTTCACTTCTCGTTTCTTCTTTCGTTCTCCAAGCTTCTTCATTGATGTACACCAAGTCAGAAAGTCTTGCAACACCTAATTTTTCACAATATTTTGAAATATCTTCGCCTTTATGACAAGGGTAAGGTGTTCTGATACAGTGACTTTCTATAGAATTATCTTCTTGAGTCGCCACAAAACCGCCACCAACAGAATAGTAGTCTTTTTCTAAAATTTCGCCGTTGTTAAAAACCGCTTTGAAAATCATTCCATTTGGGTGAAAATCTAAAGATTTTTGCATATTCAGCACCAAATGTTTCCCGTAAATAAAAGGAATTTCTTTTTCAGCTCCTAAAATCAATTTTCCAGAATTTTTGATTTCGGCAATTTTAGCATCTATTTTATCGGTATCTATTTTTTTGAAATTTTCTCCGCTTAAACCCAGCATTCCGGCAATATCTGTTCCGTGACCGATTCCTGTTTTGGCAAGCGAGCCGAAAAACTCTACATACACTTCTGCCACCTCTGAAATCTGGTGATTCCTTCTGATTTCACTCAGAAACATTTCCGCTGCATTCCAAGGTCCCATCGTATGAGACGAAGACGGCCCAATTCCTACTTTTATGATTTCAAAAACCGAAATACTCTCCATATTGATTATTGATAAATGATTTTTACAAAGATAAAATTATTAGGCAAACCATAAAAAATTATTCATCCTTAAAATTTTGAAAATACCCCTTCAAATTTTGTAACAGATAAGCCACTTATTCTCAATTAATTTGCTCTTGAAAAAACAACCTATTTCCTATGAAAATCATTCCCGAAAACCTAAAAAAATACCAGAAATTCATTTCTTTGGTACTCAAATATAGAAACAGCGATATTTTATCGGCTGCTTCAGACAAAGCACTTGATGAATTGGCTGAAGATCAGGAACTTTCTGAAGATTCTAATCGCTACACTTCGCCAGAAGAATTGGTAGAAGACCTTAAAAATATGGGTCCGACTTATGTGAAAATCGGGCAAACTCTTTCTACAAGACCAGATTTATTGCCAGAACCTTATTTATTGGCATTGGCTTCTCTACAAGATGATGTAGAGGAAATTCCGTATTCTGAAATCCAAAAAATAGTGGAAGAGGAATTAGGAACTAAGATTTCCAAAGCTTTTTTGACTTTTGATACCCAACCTTTGGCTTCGGCAAGTATTGGGCAAGTTCACAAAGCGGTTTTGCGCTCCGGAAAAGAAGTCGCGGTGAAAATTCAAAGACCGGGAATTCGTAAAAATTTCATCGAAGATTTAGACACGCTGAAAGAATTATCAGACCTTGCTGTAAAACATTCTAAAACCGCCAAAAAATATGGAATAGACGATGTTCTAGACGAGATGAGACACATTCTTATTCACGAGTTGGATTACAGCAGAGAAGCTCAAAATCTGATTGCTCTGGGTAAAAATCTAGAAAAATTTGAGCATATTGTGATTCCTCAACCTGTTTTAGACTACTCTAGTTCTAAAATTCTGACGATGGATTTTGTAGAAGGTCAAAAAATCACTTCTGTTCATGGAATTCAAAAAACGGAAACCGATTTTTCGGTGCTCATTGATGAATTGGTAGAAGCTTATCTTCAACAAATTATTTTTGATGGTTTTGCACATGCAGATCCGCATCCTGGAAATGTACACCTGACCAAAGACCGAAAAATTGCCTTAATGGATTTAGGAATGGTGGCGAAATTCAGCCCGAATTTGCAGGAACAAATCTTGAAATTGCTCATCGCTATTAGCAAATACAATGGTGAAGAAGTTTCTAAAGTGCTTCTAGAAATCAGTCAAGATGATAAAAACGCAGATATTATTGGTTTCAAAAAAGAAATCAACCGAATTGTACTGGATTCTCAGAACAGAAATGCTGCGGAAATGCAAACAGGGAAAATGCTCATCAGAATGAATAGAATTGCCGCAGAAAAAGGAATCAGAATTGCGGTAGAACTGAATATTCTTGGAAAAATTTTATTGAATTTAGACCAAATTGTAGCGGTTCTCGCTCCTCAATATGATTTGGCTGAAAATATGAAGAAGATTTTGGAGAAAATGATGGTCAAAAAAATGGCTCACGAAGTCAAACCTGAAAATTTCTTTGCTCAATTGATAGAAACCAAAAAATTAGCCGAAAATCTTCCGGAAAGACTTAATAAAATTACCGAAAATTTGGCTCAGAACCAGTTTGAGCTCAAAATAGATGCTTTAGACGAAGAACGATTTACGGATGCCTTCCAAAAAGTAGCCAATAGAATTTCTATCGCACTCATTATTGCTGCATTAATCATTGGCTCATCTCTATTGATGAGAGTTCCTAATTTTCAAATTTTTGGAATTTCAATAGCGATGTTTTTCTTCATCATTGCCTCAGTTTTTGGATTATGGCTCGCTTATAAAATGGTCATAAAAGACGAAGATTTTAAAAGGAAAAAATAATCACCAAAAAAACAAGTCGCAAAATAAAAAGTTTTCCGCTGTCATAAAAAATGACCGCGGTTTTTGTTTGTTATCAAATAATTAATAGGAATTTTAAGGATAAATCAAGAAATTTCAGTAAATTTGATAGAAGCTTAAATGTTTATTATGAAAGTTTTTTATCAAATAGTACAATCTTTAAAAAACTTCATTGTAGAGATAGGCGAAATGAGCTATTTCAGCATAAGATTTTTAAAAGAATTTTATAAAAAACCTTATGAATTTCAAGAATTTCTGAAACAATGTTACAGCATTGGTAACCGCTCACTTTTTCTAGTTTCTGTTACGGGATTTATCATCGGTTTGGTGTTCACTTTACAAACCCGTCCTACTTTAATGGAATTTGGAGCTGTTTCTTGGATGCCTTCCATGGTGAGTATTTCCATTATTAGAGAAATTGGGCCGATTATTACTGGGCTGATTTGTGCAGGAAAAATAGGCTCTGGAATAGGTGCAGAAATAGGTTCTATGCGCGTAACCGAACAAATAGACGCTATGGAAGTTTCGGGAACCAATCCTTTTAAATATTTGGTGGTGACTAGAATTCTTGCGACGACTGCTATGTTACCGATTTTGGTTTTTTACAGTGATTTTATCGCGATTTTCGGGTCTTATTTGGTAGAAAATCTGAAAGGTGATGTTTCTTTTTTACAATATTTTAATCAAGTTTTTGACAATATAGAATTTAGTGATTTGCTTCCTGCAACCATCAAGACTTTTTTCTTTGGTTTTGCCATAGGAATGGTAGGTTGTTTCAAAGGATATCAATGTAAATCAGGAACACGAGGTGTAGGAATTGCCGCCAATTCTGCGGTGGTTTACTCCTCCATGTTATTGTTTGTTATCGATTTTATCGCTGTATTGATTACCAATATTTTTATAGAATAAAATGAATCCAAATGCTGCACATGAACCGATCATCAAAATTGAAAATCTCTATAAAAAATATGGAGACAATGTAGTTTTGGACGGATTTAACTTGAATCTTTATCAAGGAGAAAATTTGGTGATTATGGGAAAATCTGGCTCTGGAAAATCGGTGATGATAAAATGTTTGATTGGATTAGAAATTCCAGACAGTGGAACGATTGAAATTATGAGCCAAAAATTAGAGCATCTTTCTCTGAAAGCTTTAGACGAAATAAGAGCAGACATTGGATTTTTATTTCAAGGAAGTGCGCTCTATGATTCTATGACGGTGAGAGAAAATCTAGAATTTCCGCTCAGAAGACATATTTCAAAGTTTGGAAATGTAAAAGACACTTTGCCTTTGGTAGAAGAGGCGCTGGAAAATGTAGGACTCAAAAATGTAATTGATTTAATGCCGAATGAACTTTCTGGTGGCATGAAAAGAAGAGTTGCATTGGCAAGAACGCTTATTCTGAAACCAAAAATCATCATTTACGATGAACCAACCACTGGTTTAGACCCGATTACTTCTAAAGAAATTATCTTGCTCATGAAATCGGTGCAAGAAAAATATAAAACCTCATCGATCATCATTACCCATGATGTAGACTGTGCTAGAGTTATTGCTAATAGAATGATTTTACTGATTGACGGAAAAAATTATGCAGAAGGAACATTTGCCGAACTTTCCACTTCACAAGACCCAAAAGTAAAAGCATTTTTTAAATAAGTTTTTTAAAAACATGGAAAAATCAGTTGCTCAAAAATTAAGACTCGGAATATTTGTTATCCTCGGAACCATCATTTTTATTATGGCTGTTTATTTTATCGGAAACAGACAGCAATTTTTTGGTAAGACAGAAACCTTAAAAGCACATTTCGAAAATGTAAATGGTTTACAAGAAGGGAATAATGTCCGTTTTTCTGGAATTAATGTGGGCTATGTTAAGAAAATAGAAATCATCAACGATACGCTCATTAATGTAGAAATGAATATCGACAAAAGTGCGATGAAATTCATCAAAAAAAATGCAGTGGCAAGTATTGCTTCTGATGGTTTGGTAGGAAATATGATTGTCAATATCACTCCAAATTCTGAAAAAGCGGCACTTGCAAAATCTGGAGACATTCTAAAAGCAGAAGAAAGACTTACTACTGAAGATTTGCTCAAAACCCTTAACAAAACCAATAACAATGCTGAACAAATTACGGCTAATATTCTAGAAGTTTCTGAAAAAATAAATAACGGAACTGGAACGCTAAGTATGTTGCTGAATGACAAAACGCTAAGTCAAGATGTGAAATATGGGATTTCTGACCTTAAAAACAGTATTGCCAACATTAAGAAAACCAGCTACGAAACCACGAGAACCATTAATGAAGTGAATAAAATTCTTGCAGGAATTAATGATAAAGAAAACATTGTTGCGGTGCTAAAAGATTCTGCTGTAGCTAATAAAATGCGAAGAGCGCTTACTCATCTCGATGAATCTTCTCAAAATATCAATAAAACTGTAGAAAATCTAAACGAAACCATCAGCAATGCTAAAAACGGAAAAGGCGCCATCAATTACCTTTCTAACGATGTCAATTTGGTGAAAAATATAGATTCTACAATGAATAATTTGAACCAAGCTAGTGTTTTACTGAACCAAAATCTGGAAGCCCTGAAACACAATATTTTCTTCAGAGGTTATTTTAAAAAATTGGAAAAGGAGAAACAAAAAGCTCAGAAAAACCAAAAATAATCACTCGCTGAAAACTTCTTCTAAAATTTTAGAAACCTCTTTAGCTTTAGTCACAGGGAAAAGGTGTGTTCCGCCTTTTATGACATAATTGGGTTTAGAATTTTTTACTGGAAAAACAATGTCTTTATCTGCTAAAATCTGGATAACGTTTTTATCCTCTTCATGTTTCCATTCTAAGATTTTATTGATACTCCATTTCAGATAAGTAGGATTTTGCACTTTGAAATATTGCCAAAGTTTAGGATTATTAGGGTCAAATAATTTTCGGAAAAAGGCATAAGATTTTATGGTTTTTTCGGAGAAATAGCTTTCGGGAAGTTTCGCAAAAATTCTAGAGCTTTTTGCCAAATGGAAGGTAATAGACATTTCTTTATCAGACTTTATACTTCCCAAAATGACTACTTTTTCTGCGGGTTTCAATTTGTGAATTTCTTGCACCATAATTCCTCCAAAAGAATAACCCAATAGACAGAATTTTTCGCTGACATCTACTTTTTCGGCCATTCTATTGACATAGTTTTCAAAACTTTCATTGTAATTAGGGATTAACCAATCGATGTAGATAATTTCGGTAAATTTCTTAGGAAACTGAATGTATTCAAAAATACTTCCATCTGCTCCCAATCCACTGATGACATATAATTTCATGTGATTATTAGCTTAGTAATTCTGTATAAATTTACAGATTAAAAACAAAAAATCCTAAAGAAATTTTCTTTAGGATTCTCTAAAAACACAATTGAAAAAAACTATTTCGCTGTTAGTTTAACAACCAAATCTATATCGTCTTTTACTACTACATCTTGCATAGTAGATTTATAAGCTATGTCCCATTTTTGTCTGTCGATAGTAAATTTATCAGATTCTAAAGTTACTACACCGTTTTTCACAGAAATTTTAGCAGGGAAAGAAACTGCGTTTGTTTTTCCTTTAGCAGTAAGATTTCCTGTAACGATGCTTTTACCATTAGCTCCTTTTTTCACAGAAGTGATTTTGAAAGTAGCAGTAGGATATTTATCAACTTCGAAGAAATCGCCATTTTTAAGGTGACCGTTTAATTTTTGTTGATATTCACCTTGTAAATCAGTAGCGTTAATAGAAGTCATATCTAATACAAAAGTACCACCAACAAGAGCGTTTTTCTTTAAAACTACAGTTCCGTTTTTCACGTTTACAGTTCCATCGTGAGAAGAAGCTTCAGTTTTAGCGATTTTATAACCCCACCAGTGAACGTCAGAAGAAACTACTTTTTTAGCTTGTCCAAAAGCTAGTCCTGATACTAGTACTAATGATAATGCAATTTTTTTAATCATAATCTTTTTATTTTTTTAATGAGACAAAAGTAGTCTTATTTCTGATACGAAGTCATTGATGTATGTTAAGAAATTTCAATTTCTATATTTAATTTCTTCTATCAATAAAAAACTTCGCTTGAATGGCTCAAGCGAAGTCTAACATAAAAACTTAAAAATTATGAAAATAGTTATAAAATTGAGGCTTTAAAGAAAGCCGTCTACATTTTATAAGTTATTATCTTTCATTTCATAAAGTTACAGTTTTTATCTGAAAAATTCAAATAATAAACTTCTGAGTTTTATCACTAAAAAGCTCCCGAAAGTCAAAATAACATCTCGAGAGCTAAAAAATTAAATAATTGAGAAAACTGATTTATGTTGAAACTATAGTGTTATAGCGTAGATTTTACTTGCGGTTTAGATTTCTTGTTCAGAAATCTATTCATCAAATAATTAATAGCAATCGGAGCTACATAAGCTAAAATAGCAGTGAATATTTTTGATCTTACATTTTTCATAATTTTGTTTTTATATTTTGTGATTGGTGCTTTTTGTTGATACAAAGATTCTGCAAATCCATGAAAAATATTTTATAGAATTTCCATAAATATTTACAGAATTTCACAAAAAAACCGACTTTATAAAAAGTCGGTTTGGTATTTTATATGTCTAAAAATTAGCTTAATCCAGTAATTACACCATCTTTGTCTATATTCATTCCTTCTGCTGCTGGAATACTTGGCAAACCAGGCATTCTCATCATATCTCCTAGAATTGGGATAATGAATCCTGCTCCTGCTGCAAATTCAAATTCACGAACAGTCACTTTGAAACCAGTTGGCCTTCCTATTTTTTTCTCATCATCCGATAAAGATTTTTGAGTTTTTGCCATACAAATCGGCAATTTATCTAAGCCTAAATCATAAATGGATTTTAACTGATTTTTAGCTTTCTGAGAAAATACAGCGCTGTCAGCACCATAAACTTCTTTGGCAATTGTTTCGATTTTGTGCTCCACAGAATCTTCTACACTATATAAAGGTTTAAAATTATTACCGCAGTTAAAAGCACAACTCGCTACTTCTTCTGCAAGTGCTTTCATGCCTTCTCCACCCATCGTAAATTCATCTGCGAGAATGGCTTTCACTCCTAATTTTTCGCATTCTGCTTTTACAAAATTGATTTCTTCTTCGGAATCAGTCGCAAAATGATTAATCGCTACAATTGGTTTTAATTGCCATTTAAATCCGTTTTCAATATGTTTTTTAAGGTTTTCAATGCCTTTTTCTACTGCTGCAAGATTCGGTTTTTCGTATTCGCCCTTTTTAGCACCACCGTGATATCTTAAAGCTCTAATGGTAGCCACCAAAACATAAGCATCTGGTTTTAAATTTCCATAATATCCTTTGATGTGCATGAATTTTTCAGCTCCTAAATCTGCTCCGAAACCAGCTTCTGTTACCACAAAATCTGCTAAAGAAAGTCCCATTTTAGTAGCGATAATCGTATTGGTTCCTTGCGCTATATTGGCGAAAGGTCCACCATGAAGAATCGCTGGATTACCTTCTAAAGTTTGCACTAAATTCGGACGAATAGCGTCTTTTAATAAAATCGCCATCGCTCCTTGAGCATTTAAATCTCTGGCGTAAATTGGTTTTTTGTCAAAAGTATAGCCTACAAAAATATTTCCTAATCTGTTTTTTAAATCCTCGAAATCTTTAGAAAGACAAAGAATCGCCATCACTTCTGATGCTGGTGTAATATTGAAACCTTCTTCACGCGTAATTCCGTTATTAGAACCGCCCAAACCTACTACTATATGACGAAGACTTCGGTCATTCATATCCATTACACGTTTCCAAACGATGGTTCTAGGGTCTATATTGAGGCTTCTTTTTTTATCTTGAAGATTATTATCAATGAGTGCAGAAAGTAAATTATTGGCTTTTTCTACCGCCGAAAAATCTCCTGTAAAATGCAGATTAATATCTACCATCGGAATAACTTGTGCGTAGCCACCACCTGCTGCTCCACCTTTTATCCCGAAAACCGGACCTAAACTTGGCTCACGTAAAACTGCGATGGCTTTTTTACCGATTCTGTTCAAGCCGTCACATAAACCAACAGAAACAGTGGTTTTACCTTCACCAGCTGGAGTTGGATTAATCGCTGAAACCAAAATCAGTTTAGATTTCTTAATATTTTCTTCGTTGATGTATTTTAAAGGGATTTTCGCTTTGTATTTCCCGTAATACTCTAAATCTTCTCGGTCTATACCGATTTTGTCTGCAATTTCTCTAATATGTTTAATTTCTGCCGATTGCGCTATTTCTAAGTCTGTAGGAAAGCTCATATTTTTTATTTTGTTTATTCTCAAAAATACAAGAATTTGACTAAACCATGAAAATTTTACGCTTGAGATTTATCAGCCACCAAAAAATGAGAATATTTTTTAGGTTTTGAGAGATTTAACTAAATAATATCAATATAATCTAAATAAAAATGACAATCTATGAATACACTCCGAAAAACATTTTTAGATTTTTCTAAAAAATTCCTCAAAAAATCACACAAAAGTGTAATTGAATCACAAAAAGGATACCCCTATTTTTGAACATCTAAAAAGTAAAAATATGAGAACTATAAAACTACGATTTAAAAAATTTCTCCATAGACTTTTAGAATATTATAGCGTGAAAGAGACGTAATAAAAAACTCCACTCTTTCGAGTGGAGTTTTTGTTTTATGCTTGTTCTGTTGGTTGTTCTCCTTCTGGTTTTGGAGCGTCTCCTTCAGTTTTAGGCTTTTGTTCGGGTCTTGGTGGTCTTGGTAAAAGAACTTTTCTAGAAAGTCTCATTTTCTTACGATCATCATAACCCATAAATTTCACTTCTACTTCATCTCCTTCAGCATAAGGAACTTTATCTAATCTCTTCCATTCGATTTCTGAGATGTGTAGTAAACCTTCGGTTCCTTTTGCAATCGCTACAAAAGCACCAAAATCCATTACTTTTACTACTTTACCTTTATAAACAGTACCTACAACTGGCACGAAAGTAATTTCGTTAATTCTAGCAATAGCAGCATTGATTTTCTCACGGTCAGTTCCAGAGATTTCAATTCTACCAATTTCGCCCATTTCTTCAATAGAGATTACAGTATCCGTATCTTTCTGAAGCTGTTGGATAATTTTACCACCAGGTCCAATTACTGCACCGATGAAATCTTTAGAAATTTCTAAAATTTCCATTTTCGGAGCGTGAGGTTTCACATCTGCTCTTGGTTTATCGATGGTTTTAAGGATTTCTCCTAAAATATGTAATCTACCTTCTCTTGCTTGATTCAATGCGGTTTCCATGATATCCATGGTTAAACCTTGGATTTTGATATCCATTTGACAAGCGGTAATTCCGTCTGCAGAACCTGTTACTTTGAAGTCCATATCACCCAAGTGATCTTCGTCTCCTAAAATATCAGAAAGCACGGTGAATTTACCAGATTTTGGGTCAGTAATTAATCCCATTGCAATACCAGAAACTGGTTTTGTAATTTGTACACCCGCATCCATTAATGCAAGAGTTCCTGCACAAACCGTAGCCATAGAAGAAGAACCGTTAGATTCTAAAATATCTGAAACTACTCTGATGGTATAAGGATTTTCGTGAGGAATCATTCCTGCTAAAGCTCTTTGAGCTAAGTTTCCGTGACCCACTTCTCTTCTTGAAGTTCCTCTTAAAGGTCTTGCTTCACCTGTTGAGAATGGTGGGAAATTATAATGTAGGAAGAATTTTTCGTCATAATTGATAGCAACAGAATCTACCATGTTTGCATCTTTCACAGAACCTAAAGTTACCGCTGTAAGAGATTGCGTTTCACCTCTGGTAAAGATTGCAGAACCGTGAGCTCCTGGTAAATAATCGATTTCTGACCAAATCGGACGAATCGTTTTAGGATCTCTACCATCTAATCTGATTCCTTCGTTTAGAATCATTTGACGCATTGCTTCTTTTTCTACATCATGGTAGTAAATTTTAGCAAATGGTTCTACGTCTGCTCTTTCTTCTTCTGAATATTGAGAAAGGAATTCTTCTAAAACAGCAGCAAATTTTTCGTGTCTTTCTTCTTTTGCAGAAGGAGTTTTTGCTACGTTGTAAACTTTATCATAACATTCTGCCCAAACTTTCTCACGAATTTCTTCGTTGTGTATTTCGTGGCTGTATTCTCTTTTGGTTTGAGATGCAGGAATTCTCGCTGCTAATCTTTCTTGAGCTTCAATCTGAACTTTAATTTCTTCGTGAGCGTATTTAATCGCTTCTAGCATTTCTGCTTCAGAAATTTCTTTCATTTCACCTTCTACCATTACGATAGAGTCTTTGGTAGCACCTACCATAATATCTAAATCTGCTTTTTTAAGATTTTCGATACTTGGGTTGATAGAAAGTTGACCGTCAATTCTTACTACTCTTACTTCAGACATTGGCCCGTTGAAAGGAATATCTGTAATCGCAATAGCAGCTGAAGCGGCTAAACCAGCTAAAGCTTCTGGCATTACTTCTTTGTCGTAAGAAATGAGGGAAATCATTACCTGAACTTCTGCGTGGAAATCTTCTGGGAAAAGCGGACGAAGTACTCTATCTACTAATCTCATGGTAAGAACTTCATCATCAGAAGGTTTAGTTTCTCTTCTGAAGAAATTTCCTGGGATTTTACCACCCGCGTAGAATTTTTCTCTGTAATCTACTGTAAGAGGCAAGAAATCTACCCCTGGATTTGCGTCTTTGTTGGCTACTACTGTTGCTAAAAGCATCGTTCCGCCACATTTTACTACTACAGAACCATTAGCTTGCTTGGCTAATCTTCCTGTTTCAATGGAGACTTCTCTCCCGTCTTTCAATTGAAATTTTTCAATAATTGCTTCTGGAGCATTCATAAAATTTACTGTCTTGTGCAATCCGTATTGATTGCGTTACTATTTAAACTTTTTAAATTTTCGATGGCAAAGATACGGAATTTTGTTTGATTAGGTTTTAAAAGGTTTTGAAATATTGAGTTCATTGCCATTACATTGAATTAGAAAATTTCATTAAAATTAGTTAGATTTTTAGAATTTCAAGAATTGTTTATATCATTTTTATAAATAAATTTTTGAGGGAAATAATACTATACATTTGCCATAATATTAACACTTAAAACAAAACATTATGGGAATTTTATGGACATTAATTATTGGAGCTATAGCAGGATGGCTTGGAGCACAAATTTTTAAAGGTGGAAGCCTTGGCTTAGTGGGAAACATAATTGTAGGTATCATTGGAGGTGCAATTGGCTATTGGCTTTTAGGAACTGTATTAGGGACTGCATTAATTGGTCAGATTCTTACAGGAGCAGTAGGTTCAATAGTTTTACTTGCTATTATCAATTTATTTGGCTCAGTACCAAAATTTGGGGGCTAGGCAAAAAGTTTGGATAATCTGA
>DITA01000140.1:0-15981 GCA_002422665.1 Flavobacteriales bacterium UBA6196 | reverse complement strand
ATCCAATCAAGGTTTGAGATATGGTCATGGTAAGCTTTTTTAAGATAATCTACCATGGTTACCATTTCTTCTTTTGCTTCTGCAGGGAAATATTTTTCTACATATAATTTACCGAAAGCTTCACCCAAAATACCATTGACTACTTCTAGTCCACGCTTGTTCATAGCTCGTTGTTCTTTTTGACCCTGAAGGAATTTTCCGTAAAAGTCAAAACGCATATCGTCTAATTTTTTGTCTAAAACTCCTGCGTTTCCAGAAAGCATGTGGTATTTCATGTAATCTTTTAACAGAGGAAGATTTGCTTCGTTTACGAAAGCATCAAAGTTTTTAAAATATCCTAGTTCACCAAGAATTACTCTATCGGTTTTTACGCCAACTTGATTTAAATATCCTGCTAAATCTACATTTTTAACCAAACCAGAAAGTTCTGAAACAGTTTTAGGATTGTAACGCTTATTAGCATCTCTTCCCTCTTCGTTGGTTAATAAAGTTTTTGCTAATCTCTTTTCTAAATCTACAATTTTAGTTGCAGTTTCATTTGCATTTTGATACCCCAAAACTGTCAACATGCTCGAAACATATTTGGTGTATTCTGCAAGGGTTTTGGTATTGGCTTCGTTTTCTTTTTGATAGTAATCTTTTCCTAAACCTAGAGCTGGACCGCCAAGATAAATCGCATTATCATTAGACGCTTTAAGGTCTGCTCCTACTCTCCACATGTAGAAAATATTATCACCATTTGGAGTAGCTTCTACCAAATATTTTTGTAAATCTGCTACCGTTTTTATCGCGTCAATTTTTGCTAAATCTGCTTTAATAGGGTTAATTCCGTCTGCATTTCTCTTGTCCCAATTCATGAAAGAAGAATACAAATCTTGAATTTTTTTGCCTTCAGTTCCTTCTGCATATTTCTCCGTCAAAATATTATTCAAAATGGCTAAAGAGTTTTCGTCTGTTTTCTCACGAAGTTCATTAAAACTTCCCCAACTTGCTTTGTCCGAAGGAATTTCTACCGTTTTTACCCAGTTTCCGTTTACATAAGTGAAGAAATCATCTTGTGGACGAACTGAAGTATCCATAAATTGAAGAGCAATTCCGTTTTCTGGTAATTGTTTTTGTGATGCACATGAACTTACTGTAAGCACAGCAGCTGCAGCCATCACTAGAAAAGGTACCTTTTTCATATGAAGTTATTTATTATTTTTTTAAAGGTCATATGAAATCGCTTAACATTCTTTGATGTTTGTATTTTTCAGCACGGCGATTTCATATATAGTTCATTATTAATTGTTCAAATTTAATAAAATCATCAGTTTTATTATGATTAGTTGATAAAAATTTGAATTTGTTTCAATAGACTTCATAAATAATAAAAAACCACAGAATTTTCTGCGGTTTTGAGGTTTTTATGTTGAGAAAAATTTGGCTTCTTACCAGATTTTGATTCTTTCTTCTGGTTTTTTATAATGCTGGTCACCTTCTTTCACTTCGAAAGCGTTGTAGAATGCTTCTACATTTACCAACGGACCAAAAGCTCTGTATAAACCTGGTGAATGCGGATCTGTTTTCACCTGATTAATCATGTATTTTTCTGTAGATTTAGTTCTCCAAATGGTTCCCCAACTTAAGAAAAATCTTTGATCTTGGTTGTAACCACTGATTAATCCTGGATTTCCTTTGTCTTTAAGATACATTTGTAATGCGTCATAAGCAATGGCAACTCCACCTAAATCTGCAATATTTTCGCCATTGGTAAATAAACCGTTTACGAAAGTTCCTTTTACTGGTTCATATTTGCTGTATTGTTCTGCTAATTTTTTAGTCGCTTCTTCGAAGTTCTTTTTATCAGCATCAGTCCACCAATTTTTAAGGTTTCCATCTCCATCGAACATTGCTCCAGAATCGTCAAATCCGTGAGAAATTTCGTGACCAATTACTGCTCCGATTCCTCCAAAATTCACGGCAGGATCTGCTTTGAAATCAAAGAAAGGCGCTTGTAAAATAGCAGCTGGAAAAACGATTTCGTTATTTACTGGGTTGTAGTAAGCATTTACCGTTTGAGGAGTCATTCCCCACTCTTTTTTGTCAACTTTCTTGCCTACTTTATCTAATTCTTTTTGGTAAGCCCAGTTAGAAACATTTTTAAGATTTCCGTACAATGTTCCTCCTTCATTTTTAGAAAGCACTTGTAATTTAGAATAGTCTTTCCACTCATCTGGATAACCTACTTTTACGGTGAATTTTGATAATTTATCTAAAGCTTTCGTTTTCGTTTCATCACTCATCCAAGAAAGATTAGAAATATGCTGAACGTAAGATTTTTTAAGATAATCAATTAAAGTTACCATTTCTGCTTTTGCTTCGGCAGTAAAATATTTATCTACATATAATTTCCCGAAAGCTTCACCAAGAACACCATTAATGGTAGAAAGTGCACGTTTGTTCATCGCGCGTTGTTCTTTTTGTCCGCTCAAAGTTCTTCCGTAGAAATCAAACTGTAAATCGTCTAATTTTTGGTCTAAAACAGAAGCACTTCCGTTTAATAATTTCACTTTTAAGAAATCTTTGATGAAAGGTAAATTTTTAGCATTCAAAAATTTATCTAAATTTTTATAATACTCTAATTCACCGATGATTACTCTGTCTGTATTTACACCAGCGTTTTTAAGATAAGATGGTAAATCTACATTTTTCACTAAAGATTTTAACTCTGATAATGTCTTCGGATTGTATTGAAGATTAGAATCTCTAATTTTTTCATTAGGGATTAAAGTTTGAGCGGCAGTTTTTTCAAAGTCAACTACTTTTTGAGCTGCAACTTCAGGATTCTTATACCCTAAAACCGTGTATAATTTGGTTAAATAATCTTTGTATTGACCGATGGTTTTGGTGTTTTCTTCATTATCTTTTTGATAATAATCTCTTCCTAAACCAAGGTTTACATCTCCCATGTAAACTGCATTATCCGTAGAATTTTTAAGGTCTGCATAAACTCCCCATCCATAAAATGGATTATCTCCAGTTTTGGTAGCTTCTACTAAATATTTTTGTAAATCTGCCATGGTTTTAATGGCATCAATTTTCGCTAAATCAACTTTAATAGGAGCAATTCCGTCTGCATTACGCTTATCCATATCCATGTAAGTAGCATAAATATCTTGAATTTTTTGACCTTCAGTTCCTTTAGCGTAAGTTTCTTTCAATAAATTGTCTAAAATTTTAAGAGAATTAAGGTCAGTTTTCTCTCTTAATTCATTGAAACTTCCCCAACTTGCTTTATCCGCAGGAATCTGAGCAGTCTTCATCCAAGTTCCGTTTACGTAGTTGTAAAAATCGTCTTGCGGACGAACAGATTTGTCCATCAGTTCTATGGCAATTCCGTTTTCTGGAAGTTCTACTGGTTTTAATTCTTCGATTGGAGCAGGTGTAGGTTCTGTAGTTGCTTGTTTCTGAGTGCCACAAGAATCTAAAATGAGCATTCCTGAAAAAGCCAACACAGCGATTGATATTTTTTTCATTTCTGTATGATTAATTAATGATGAATAAGTACAAATTTATAAGAAATTGTTACGTTTTAAAATCAAAAAAGCCAAAGTTTAAAACTTTGGCTTCGATTTATTTATTTGAAAGTGATCTTTCCGCCTAAAACATTTTTGGTATTTCTGTCTTTGGGAGAACCATAGACGTCTATATTTCCGCCTGCTCTAGTTGTGGCATTAAGGATTTTAGAGGCATTTACTTCTGCAAATCCACCTGCATTTGCAGTGATGGTAACGGTTTCAGAATCTAAATCTCTTCCGTAAAATTGTGCACCAGAATTCACCAAAATATCTTGAATTTCAGCGGTTCCAGACACATTAATGATACCACCAGAATTGGCTTTAGAATTCAATAAATTCACATCTACTTGTAAGTTTAAAGTAGAACCTTCGTTTGAAGTAATGCTCAGCATTTTGCTGTCTATTGCTCCATCAGAAGTAATTTTAGAGCCTTGACTGGCTTGAATTTCGTTAATATCTTCATAAAAAACAGTCACTTCAGCTTTGTCGCCTTGCATAAGCTTAGTAGGAATCATTCTGATTTTGAGTTCTCCATTTTTATTGACAATTTCTACATCTGGATCATCTCCTTTTACCTGAATTTTATTTTCGCTGGATTTTACAAGGGTTACATTAATTCTATCATAAACCTTTACTGCGCTGAAATCTCCAAAATTTTTGGAAGTTTGCGAATAAGCTACCTGAACCAAAAGAACTAGGAAACTAAAAATTATTTTTTTCATAAATAGATATTTTTTTTTAAAGGTCTTATGCAATCGCTGAACATTCATTGATGTTTGATTTTTTTCATCATGGCGATTTCATTCTACATTATTTTAAAGATATAACAACTGTTTGCGCCATTTTATTACATGAGAAAGGCGATTTTTAAAGATTTTCTTGAATTAAAATCTGAATTAAATCCTGCAAAACTTTCTGCGAAACAAAATTCATAAAATCTTTGCGCTCTAAATGAGGAAGATACAATCTGAACGTTTTTTCAAAATCTTTTACTCTAATCGAATAAAAAACAGTACCAATTTCTGAATTGAACTCATCTGAATTTGGTCCTGCTACTCCAGTAGTTGAAAGTGCAATATCCGTTTTGAATAATTGCTGACAACCCAAACTCATTGCTTGTGCAACTTCTGCTGAAACTACCGTTTTCTCTTTGATTAAATCTTCAGAAACACCTAAAATCTCCATTTTTTTCTGCGTTTGATACGTGCAAATTCCCCCTAAAAAGTAATTAGAACTTCCAGAAACACTTGTAATTAAATGTGATAATTCTCCACCTGTACAACTTTCGGCCGTAGAAATCGTGAGTTTTTTTGAAATTAAAAAATCGTGCAGAATTTCTTCTATTTTATCTCCATTTTCAGAAATAATGTGCGCTTTCAGCAATGGTCTAATTTTAGAAATTTCTTCTTCTAATTGAATTTCCAAAGCGTCTAAATCCTTTCCTGAAGCCGTTAATTTCAACTTCACTCTATTAGCGATTGGCAAATAAGAAAGCGAAAAATTTTTAGGCAAATTAAGTTCCCAGTCTTCTAAAGCATCAGACAATAAACTTTCAGGATAATTCACCACTGAAACGGTTCTAATTTTCAAAAAATTAGATTCAAATTCTCTTTGTAGATAAGGAATAATTTGGTCTTTCACCAAAGGTTTCACTTCATAAGGAACACCAGGAAGACAAATCGCTATTTTGCCGTTATCTTCTACCATTAAACTCGGTGCAGTTCCATTATGATTTTGGAAAACTTTAGATTTAGAAAGAATCATGGCTTGTTCTCTGTTTCTTTCGATGATTTCTAGCCTTCCAATGCGTTCTAATCTGGTTTTCAGATGCTGAAAAGTTTCTTCGTCATAAACAATTTCATCATTAAAAAATTCACAAAAAGCTTTCTTGGTTTTATCATCTTTAGTTGGGCCAAGTCCGCCTGTTGTAATCACCAAATCAGTCAATTGAAAGGCGTTTTGTAATGTATTTTTAATAATTTCTATTTCATCTGAAATGGTAAAAATCTGCGAAACAGAAATCCCAATTTTTGATAATTCTTTTGCAATAAAATTAGAGTTGGTATCTACCGTAGTTCCAGACAGAACCTCGTTTCCTATCGTAATAAGGACAGCGTTTTTCATAAAAATTTCGAGTTTCGAGTTCCGAGTTCCGAGTTACCAAATGCGAATCTCATAACTCGAATCCCGTAACTCAATTAATGAATATGTTTTTCTGCATGATAAGAACTTCTCACCAAAGGCGAACTTTCCACATGACGGAAACCTAACTGTTCTGCAAAAATTCTGTATTCTTCGAATTCTTCTAACTCTACAAAACGTTTTACTGGCAAATGCTTTTTAGTTGGCTGAAGATATTGCCCAATCGTAATTACATCTACATTCGCATTTCTCACATCCTGAATGGTTTCAAAAACTTCTTCTTTGGTTTCGCCCAAACCGAGCATAATTCCAGTTTTCGTACGGTTTTGTCCGGCTTCTTTTAAATATCTTAATACCTCTAAAGAACGTTCGTACTTCGCTTGAATTCTCACTTCTCTGGTTAATCTTTTTACGGTTTCCATGTTGTGAGAAATCACTTCTGGCGCTACTTCTACCAATCTATCGATATGTTTATGAATTCCTTGAAAATCTGGAATCAACGTTTCCATAGTCGTTCCCGGAGAAATCCTACGCACCGCATTTACGGTTTCTGCCCAGATAATAGAACCCATGTCTTTCAAATCATCTCGGTCAACAGAAGTTAAAACGGCGTGCTTGATTTTCATTAATTTAATAGAACGTGCTACTTTTTCGGGTTCATCCCAATTTACATCAAGCGGTTTACCTGTTTTCACTCCACAGAATCCACAACTTCGGGTACAGATATTTCCTAAAATCATAAAAGTGGCGGTTCCTTCTCCCCAACATTCTCCCATGTTCGGACAAGAACCACTTTGACAAATGGTATTCAGTTTATATTTATCAACCAAAGTTCTGAGTTCTCTGTAATTTTTTCCTGTAGGAAGTTTTACACGAATCCATTTTGGTTTATTGGTAGTGGTATCTTGAATTTGATTTTCCATTATTTAATTTGAATTTACAAAAATACTGTTTTTTAAACGCAAAGAACGCAAAGATTTTCTTTTACAATTTTTGAAAATATTTTTAAGTTCGCAGTGATTCATCTAAAGATGAATTTGCAAAGTGCGCAAATTTATTAAATTGATTTTGGGAAACCTTCGGACTTCTGTCCTCTAACTTCCGACTTTTCTACTCATTTTCGTTTAACAATTCTGCCAAAACTTTTTTGGCTCTCATAATTCTCACTTTGGTATTGGCAACAGAAAGATTGAGTTCTTCTGCAATTTCTTTAATGCTTTTTTCTTCAAAAAATCTCAAATGGATAATTTTTTGATAATTGTGGTCCATTTTGGCAACCGCATCGATGATTTTTTTCTCTTCCTGCACAGAAATCATAATTTCTTCAGGAGATTTTTCGAATTGATTTTTAAAATCCTGAAAACCGTCCATAGTTTCTTCGGTTTCCCGATTTTTTTTGCGCCAATAATCAATTACTGTGTTTTGAGCGATGGTAAGAACCCATGTTTTAAACTGGAAATTCTCATCATACAAATCTAATTTTGCCAATACTTTAGAAAAAACAGAAACCGTCAATTCATCTGCTGCGTTTTCATCATGAACTTTTTTCATCACGAAAGAAAAAACGTCTGTCCAAAATTGATTAATCAGTTTCGTTTGCGCTTTCTGATTCTTCTCTTTGGCCAAAAAGATGAGTTGTAAAAGTTCTGGTTTTTCCATTGCAAATGCAAAGATAAGGATTTTGTAAGAGCCAAATAAAAAGAGCCAAGTAAAAAATGATTAGATTTTGTCTATAAGATTTATGGCGCGAGCGAAGCGAGCGTCGATTGTTTTCAAAGTTGAGAACGTAAAGAATTCCCTTTCGTTAAAAAAAAACGAGAGGTGGCAAAATTTTCTACGAAAATTTTGACGGGGTAGTTTAGCAAAGTGAAAAGAAAAACTTCCCGTAAAAACTAGCCACGATTGAAGCATTGTTTGAGCTCTTTTAATTTTTTTTTTGAGGATTGAGCTTTGGCGAAAAATTAAAAAGCGAGTGCGGAAAGCGTGCCTGAAAGTGAAAAAATACAGAACCGTGTGCTCATAAAATTACACCCACGATTCCTGAATAGCTTTTGCAATAAGCTCTGGAACTGTTTCACAACCAGATTTTGCAAGAATGTTTTTTCGGTGTGTATCTACTGTATACTTTGAAATATGTAATTTTTGTGAGATTTCTTTTGAACTTTTGCCTAGTACAACGAGTTCGAGTATCTGTTTTTCTCTAGAAGTGAAAATTTCATCAGAAGGAATAAAAATAAGCCTATCTACAGCAACATTATAATACGAAGGCTCTCCTTCTAATCCTAAAAAAGAAAGTCCCGAGGGTTTATTATCTCTTTTTAAATATGAAATATCGGTATGAACTCCTAAAGTTCTTATTACTGCTCCTTTTTCATCACTTTGAATAGTTACTACCTGCTGAAGAATCCATTTATAGTTTCCAAAAAAATCTTTTAAACGGTAGTCATAAGTTACTTTATATTTGAGTACTTTTTCTGGAGGCAATTCCTCAAAAAAATTCGTAACAGCATGCTCATGTTCTATAAATCGTTTTCTATCTTGAGGATGAATATTTTCAAAAATATATTCTGCAGTAATGGGTTCAGAAACACCTAAAACATCCTTAACTTCTTCGCTCATCCATTCTATAGTTGCAGTAGCAGCATTGAAAATATAGTAATAGTAATGCCCAAAATGAAACAAATTAAACATTTTTTTATATACTTCAAGCTCAAAATTAGAACCGTCTAAACCATCATGAAATTTTGAAATTTTATTCCAAGTTTTTCTCATGACATCAAATTTAATTATTTCTTTTGCCATAGTCGTGATGTATAAAAACTTTAAATTATATATTCGAAATTAAAAATGAAACCCAATCACCATTTCAATAAAAAACATAATAATTAATCAATATAAAAACAATAAACTTAATATAAATATAATAAAATTGTCTTATTAGTGAAAAATTAATTATAAAAATACCTACTATTAGGTATTTTTTTTTGAAATCAAAACAGCCAACTTTGTGAAAATTATATCTTAATTCTACTTAATTCTCATTTTTCTATCAAAATAAAACAACAAGTATGAAAATCCTCAATTCCTTAAAACTATCACTTGCGTTATACTTAATAATTACCTGTTTACAAAATTGTGCTGCGCCACAAAACAGTGTGAACCAAAGAAGTAATTATTTAAATATGCTCAATGAGCAAATGAAAAACAACTCTAACAAAAACAATCCTAACAATTCATCTGGAAGTGCTGCAGGACCAGTAAGAACAAATTAAATTACTTAGAAATAAAAAAACATTTAAACAAAAGACTATGAAGAAAATTATTTTTTTAAAAATTGCTTTTAGCATACTCGTTTTTTCGCTGATTCTCCACAATTGTGGCGCAAAAAAAATGACTAGTATTATTCAAGTAGACCTAGCTCCAGCAGTTACTCCAGATGCTAAAGAACTTACAAGAGTAACTGATGATAATTTACAAAATTTCTTTCCAGTTCTTAGTCCAGACGGAAAAAAATTACTCTACCACACGATAGACCCTAGCCAAACTGGCTCTAAAAGATCTCACATAGATCTTAAAACTATTGGCACACAAGGAACTACTCCACTACTTACAGAAGGTTGCATGTTCCCCTCTTGGATGGCAGACAGTAAAGGATTCTACTTTACTTATGCTGTACCTTCTAAACCAGTAATTGCAAAATCCAGAATTGACCAAGGAGGAATAAATTATGTGTCTGCTAATTCTAATGGTGATGATGATTATTCAGCTTCTTTTTTAAAAGCAACTAATAAAATATTATTTAGCACTAAAATAGGAACAGACTATCAACTTTGCACTATGGATCCTAGCGGATTAAATTTTACGTTATTAGGAGCGGGAGATTCTCCGAATCCACACCCAAATAATAAAGAGTTCCTCTTTAGTAAAAAAGTGGGTAACTTTTCTCAAATTTTCATCTACAATTTGGAAACTGGTCAGCAAACCCAACTAACGAGTGGAGATTTTGATTATGTTCATCCTAAATACGCGCCAGACGGAAAATGGATTGTATTCAGTAAACGAGAAAAAAATAAATCAGGAACACAAATCTCATCTCATATCTTCTTGATGGATGTAAATGGAGGAAATGTAAAACAACTTACCACAGGAAATACCTGGAATGCTACACCATCTTTTGGAGTTGATGGATCTATCTATTTCAGTTCAAATGCTGGAAATAGCGACACAAAAAGAAGTTGGGATAATTTTGATATTTGGAGACTTATCCCAAATCTTTAAAATATTTTCATATCAAATCACAAATCCTACATTTTCACAATGTGGGATTTTTATTTAATTAAGAATTTAAAATCTAAAAAACTTCTAGCTTCCTACTTCGTGCAAATTTATTATCTTTGCCATTCAAAATTTTTAAGAAAATGAACGCTTTTATTGAAGAACTAAAATGGCGCGGTTTATACGCTGATATGATGCCCGGAACGGATGAACAACTGAATAAGGAAATGACTACTGCTTATATTGGTTTTGATCCTACCGCAGATTCGCTTCACATTGGGAGTCTAATTCCGATAAAAGTTTTGGCGCATTTTCAACAACACGGTCACAAACCGATTGCTCTGGTTGGTGGTGCAACAGGTATGATTGGCGACCCTTCTGGTAAATCTTCGGAGAGAAATTTACTAGACGAAGCTACGCTTAATCATTATGTAGATTGCATAAAAGGTCAACTTTCTAGATTTCTAAATTTTGAAGGAAATGAACCGAACAAAGCAGAATTGGTAAACAATTACGATTGGATGAAAACGTTTACGTTTCTGGATTTCGTGCGTGATATCGGCAAACACCTTACCGTAAATTATATGATGGCAAAAGATTCTGTGAAAAAACGTTTCTCTGGAGAAGCTGGAGTTGACGGAATGAGTTTTACAGAGTTTACTTACCAACTTTTACAAGGTTACGACTTCTTACATTTATACAAAAATAATGGTGTAAAACTACAAATGGGTGGTTCTGACCAATGGGGAAACATTACCACAGGTACAGAATTAATCCGTAGAAAAGCACAAGGTGAAGCCTTTGCATTAACTGTTCCATTAATTACGAAAGCTGATGGTTCTAAATTCGGAAAATCTGAAGCGGGAGAAAATTACTGGTTAGATGCCAAAAGAACTTCTCCGTATAAATTTTACCAATTTTGGTTGAATGCAACAGATGTAGATGCTGAAAGATTCATTAAATACTATACTTTTTTACCAAAAGAAGAAATAGAAGCTTTGGTTGAAGAACACCAAACTGCTCCACACGAAAGAAAATTGCAGAAAAAATTAGCTGAAGAAGTTACGATTTGGGTTCATGGAAAAGCAGAATACGAAAAGGCATTAAAAGCTTCTGAAATCCTTTTCGGCAGAAGTACAGCGGAAGATTTGGTAAGCTTAGACGAAGAATTATTTTTACAGATTTTTGATGGAGTTCCGCAAGCTGAAGTAGCTAAATCAGACGTTTTAGGAAGCAATATTATTGATTTATTATCAGAAAAATCTGGTTTCCTAAAATCTAAAGGCGAAGCAAAACGCGAATTACAAGGAAATGCTATTTCTGTAAACAAAGAAAAAGTAAAAGACGATTTCGTAGCTGCCGAAAAAGATTTAATTGACGGCAAATTTTTACTCCTTCAAAAAGGTAAAAAACAATATTTTATTGTAAAAGCCATCTAGAATAAATTTTACAACGCTATACATAGTTAAATAAATTATAAAAACACGCTCTAGAGCGTGTTTTTTGTTATCATTCATTTTTCAAATGTCTACATTTGTGCCTTTATAAATTCTTATTAATGGTTATTATTATTTTCATCATCGTCCTATGGTATTCAGGACTATTTTTTCAAACTTTTTTCCTTCATCGTTACGCAGCGCATCAAACTTACACCATGTCTAAATTTGGTGAAAAACTGTGTTTTATTCTTACTTGGATTACCCAAGGTTCTAATTATCTTTCAGCGTATGGTTATGGTGTAATGCACAGAATGCATCACGCTTTTGCCGATACAGAAAAAGACCCGCATTCTCCAAAATACGACCCAAATCCACTGGCAATGATGTGGAGAACGAAAAATGTTTACCAACAAATCAATAAGCAAAAAATTGCCATCGAAGAAAAATTCACGAAAAACGTTCCTCAATGGAAAGCCTTCGATAATTTTGCCAGTTCATGGTATTCTAGAATTGGTTGGGGAGCTTTCTACACCGTCTTCTTTATTATTTTTGCAGAATATTGGTGGCATTGGCTATTATTACCTGTCGCTATTTTAATGGCTCCAATTCACGGAATGATTATCAATTGGTTTGGTCACATTTACGGATATGTAAATTTCAAAGTGAATGACACTTCTAAAAATTTATTCCGTTTTGATTGGTTAATGCTTGGTGAAGGCTACCACAATAATCATCATAAATTCGGGGGAAGAGCTAATTTCGGAGGAGTGAGATGGCATGAAATAGATGTTACGTACATGATTATGTTGCTTTTAGAAAAATTAGGTTGGATTAAAATGAACCGAGTGATGGCCACTCCAAAAAGAGAAATCTAAAATTTACAAAATAAAAAACACGCAAATTTGCGTGTTTTTTTTTATTAAATTTGATGAAAATTAAAACTGTGAAAAAGATTTATTTTATACTAATTGCAATACTTTTATTTTTTATTGGAAGTAGATTTTATATGGAGTTCTTGAATTATATAATTCCAAATAATGGAAATGCTCAAATTGTATCTACAAGATTATCATCTCAATTTTTTGAGCCAATCTATTTTGGACTTTCATTGGCAATTATTCCAATATTAATAATGCTTTCTTGGAAGTTTGTAACCAATAAAATAATGTCGTTAATTTTCATTATCGGATTTTCTTTATTTGGTTTTCTAATTGAGTTAAGAAATCTAAAACTTATAATTTCATTTCAATTAAATGATTATAAACAAGCAATTGCTATAGAAGATATTAATTTTTCTACTTACTTATTTTTTGGCAGCTTAATTGGATTAATTCTTTCAATACTTATTTTCAAAAAATCTAAACCTCAATCGTTGTAGTATTTTTCACCTCGGCAATCATAAAAGAACTGTGTGTAGAACCGATGTGTTGTAAAGTTGTGAGTTTTTTAACCATAAAATCTCGGTATTCTTCCATGTTTTTTACACAGATTTTCAAGATATAATCGTAATCGCCACTCACGTGGAAACATTCCGTTACTTCTGGCAATGTCATAATTTCTTTTTCAAACTGTAAAACGTATTCTTTTTTGTGTTGCGTTAATTTCACATGACAGAGCACGATGAAGTTTTTCTCCACTTTATGTTTATCAATCAGCGCCACATATTTAGAAATGACACCTTGCTTTTCTAATTTTTTGATGCGCTCATAAACTGCTGTCACAGACAAATCTAACTTGTGAGACAATTCTTTAGTTGTTTGTTTGCTATCTTCCTGAAGAAAATAGAGTAATTTTTTATCAATTGAGTCAAGTTCCATAGATTATTTTTTGCCAAAAGTTTACAAAAACCAAATATAATCAGAAATTTTTCTATTAATTTAAAACTTAGCAGATTTATTTTCTATAATTAAAAATATTTATTGTAAAAAAGTTGGAATATGTTCAAATTTATGTCATTCTGAATGAAGCGAAGCAAAATGAAGAATCCACTAAAAAAGATTCTTCACTACATTTTATTTCGTTCAGAATGACATAATTAAAATCATCATTCTAAATAAATAAAAAATGGAAAATTTCGATGCAGCAAATGCAATTCAAGACTTACAATATTTCGGGGAATTTGGCGGTGTAAATCCTTCAATTTCTGACAGTTCAACTTATACTTTTTTATCTGCAAAAACCATGTTCGATACTTTCGAAGGCAATGCAGAAGGTTGCTATTTGTACTCCAGACATTCATCTCCGATGAATTTATATTTAGCTCAAGCTTTAGCAAAAATGGAAGGAACAGAAGCGGCGAACGTTACTGCATCTGGAATGGGCGCAATTACGTCTACCCTACTTCAAATTTGCAAAAGTGGCGATCACATTGTTTCAGCTAGAACAATTTATGGTGGAACTTACGCATTTTTGAAAAACTTCCTGCCTCCTTTTAACATTGAGACAAGCTTTGTAGACATTAATAATTTTGAAGCGATAGAAAACGCCATCAAACCAAATACGAAGGTGATTTATTGCGAAAGCGTGAGCAATCCTTTATTGGAAGTAGCAGACTTGAGAAAACTATCTGAAATTTGTAAAAAACATAATTTAAAATTAATTGTAGACAATACGTTTTCTCCACTTCAGATTTCGCCTATACAATTAGGTGCAGATATTGTGATTCACAGTTTAACGAAATTCATCAACGGAAGCAGTGATACAGTTGGCGGCGTTTATTGCGCTTCTCAACAATTTATAGACGACACCAAAAATGTAAATAACGGAAGTTGTATGCTTCTCGGTCCAACTATGGACAGTTTTCGTTCGGCAAGTATTTTGAAAAACTTAAGAACTTTGCATATCAGAATGAAAAAACACAGCGAAAATGCAATGTATCTCGCTGAAAGATTCGAAAAAGATGGTCTGAAAGTAAATTATCCTGGTTTAAAATCTCACAGAAATCATGAACTCATGAAATCTATGATGCACCAAGAATATGGTTTTGGCGGTTTATTAACCGTAGACGCTGGAACCGTAGACAAAGCCAATGAATTAATGGAAATGATGCAACAGGAAAACTTGGGTTACCTTGCCGTAAGTTTAGGTTTTTATAAAACATTATTCTCTTGTAGCGGAAGTTCTACCTCATCTGAAATTCCTGAAGAAGAAAGAATTTCCATGGGACTTTCTGATGGATTGATTAGATTTTCAATTGGTTTAGACCATGACATTGAAAGAACTTACCAAAAGATGAAAGCTTGTATGGTGAAAGTGGGGATTTTGATGTGATAATTTGATGATGCGATGATGTGGTGATTTGTTGATGCGGTGATTTTTCGTTCCGTAGGAACGTGATGTGTGTAAAAACTTTTGCCATATATTGGTTGCGTTCCGTAGGAACGCTATGTTATAAAACATTTACTCTTTAAAAAAATAATTTTGATAATTTATAAAACTGACCTTGTGTCAGTTTTTTTTATTTGGCAAAATATTGGTAAAGTGAAAAGAAACGGAAGCCAGTTTATAGCCCAGATTGAAGCGAAAATCCTTTTTTCTTGAAAAAAGATTGCAACGGAAAGCTGGTCTGCGTTTGAAAGAATTTACAAAACGTCTTGCTCCTTATCAAATTTTAAAAATTTATCTTTGCAATATGGATTTACAATTTATCGTAAGAGAACCCGAAAATATTACGCCAAACACTCAACTTTTGGTGATGATTCATGGTTATGGAAGTAATGAAGAAGATTTATTTTCTTTTCGTCATGATTTGCCAGAAGATTGGATTATCGTGAGTTATAGAGCTCCAAAAATGACCGACTACAGTGGTTTTTCTTGGTACGACATTGATTTTAACGATGCTGAAAAATTTATAGATGTAGAACAGGCGGTAGATTCTATGAAAGCGATTATGAAATCTATTGACAACCTAAAACATCATTATCAATTAGAAGGGAAAACGAATATGATGGGATTTTCGCAAGGCGGAATTCTTACGTATGCTATGACGCTTACTTACCCGGAATATTTCCAGAAAATCGCTTGTTTAAGTGCTTATCCAGAACCTAAAATTCTTAAAAACATTAAAGGCAAAAAAGAAATTCAGCATCTTAGATTTTTTATTTCTCATGGAACCGAAGACGCCGTAATTCCATTAGATTGGGGAAGAAAAGCAGCTGATTTCTTGTATGAACTGGGCGCATTTTTCACTTTCAGAGAATACATGAACGGACATGGCGTGAATCAAAAAAATTATATGGATTTAATTAACTTCTTTAAATCATAAAAAAAGGTGTTTCTGATTTAGAAACACCTTTTTATTTTTTAAGAATTCATCAATTCTTCTATTTCTTCTACTTCAATTGGAATGTTTTTCATCAGATTAAAAGCAGGTCCAGAATTCTGAATCACCATATCATCTTCTATTCTCACACCGAAACCTTCTGCTGGAAGATAAATTCCCGGCTCTACAGTAAACACCATATTTTCTACAAATTTATCTTTTAGAATTCCGTAATCGTGAGTATCTAATCCCATATGATGAGAAGTACCGTGCATCATATATTTTTTGTAAGCTGGCCAATTTT
>DITA01000042.1:0-15360 GCA_002422665.1 Flavobacteriales bacterium UBA6196 | reverse complement strand
ATTATTGCTTTTTGGAATGGCGAAAAAGCTTTTCCATGTGTTTCTGCCAAAGATCATAAATAAGTAGGATACGGAAATCCTGGCGCAAATACTGGTGGAATGGGAACTGTAGCTCCAAGTCCAGAATTTACGGCAGAGCATTTAGCAGATTTTAATAAAAATATTTTAGAACCTACCGTTAAAGGAATTAAAGACAAAGCACTTGATTTTGTAGGGATTATATTTTTTGGCGTTTTGGTACAAGATAATCAATGTTATTTGTTAGAATATAACATGAGATTTGGCGATCCAGAAACGCAAGTCATCATGGCACTTTTAGAGAATAATTTGTTAGATGTTATCCATGATTGTATTGAAGGAAAAGATTTAGATTTACAGTTTTCAGACAAGAAGGCGATTTGTCTCGTGATGTGTTCTGGCGGTTATCCTGGGAATTTTGAAATCGGTTACGAAATCCAAGGTTTAGACAAGGTAAAACACAGCAATGTTCTCTTTGCTGGAGCCGAACAAATTGCAGGAAAAGTAGTCACCAATTCAGGTAGAGTGCTAAATGTAGTTGCAACTGGCGATACTTACGAAGAAGCCCGCGAAAAAGTCTATGAAGACGCAAAAACACTTCATTTTGACTACGCATTTTACAGAGAAGACATCGGAAAATTTTAATAAAATGAGGGAATTTTCCCTCAATTTTTTTAGGAGCTAATCCTGCTTTCCTCTGCAATCTGTCATTGCGAGCAAAGCGAAGCAATCCCAAGTTTTTTGCTCACAATAACAGGATTTCCGTTGCAATCAGGGCTAGTTACGCTTAGAAATAATAAGTAATTTTTGATTTTTTAGCCGAGTTTCTAAGTCTTGAATTTTTGGTTCTTTTGGTTCAAGCCAAAAGAACATTAAAGTAATAAAATAGAAAAATAAATGAATAAAGGAATCATCATTTTGGACTTCGGTTCACAATATAACCAATTGATTGGTAGAAGAATACGCGAAATGGAAGTGTATTCGGAAATTTTACCTTTTAATACCTCTTTAGAAGAAATAAAATCCAAAAATCCTGCGGGAATCATCCTTTCTGGTGGCCCGAGTTCTGTAAATTCTCCAGATGCACATTTGGTAGAAAAAGAATTATTCGAATTGGGAATTCCAGTTTTGGGAATTTGCTACGGAATGCAACTTACAGCGCATCTTTTGGGCGGAAACGTAAAAAAAGGTGAAAAAGGAGAATACGGAAAAGCAACTCTAGAAATCACGAAATCTAATCCACTTTTTACAGGAGTAAGCAGATTTTCTACCGTTTGGATGAGCCATTTTGATGAAGTAGAAACCTTACCAGAGAATTTTGAAATTTCAGCAAAATCTGGAGTAATTGCAGGGATTTTTAACGAAAAGAAAAATATTTATTGCGTTCAGTTCCATCCAGAAGTTTCGCACAGTGAATTTGGAGCTAGAATGCTCGAAAACTTCGTTTTCCAGATTTGTAAAGCCGAAAAAAATTGGAAACTGACCAATTATATCGAAAAAACTGTTGCCGAAATCCGCGAAAAAGTTGGAAATGACAAGGTCATTCTTGGGCTTTCTGGTGGTGTAGATTCATCAGTAGCCGCGGTTTTGATTCATAAAGCTATTGGTGACCAGTTGCAATGTATTTTCGTAGATACAGGACTTTTGCGTAAAGATGAAGGCAAAAAAGTAATGGAAAATTACGGAGAACATTTCCATATGAATATTGATATGGTAGATGCTTCAGAAAGATTTTTGTCAAAATTAGCAGGAGTTTCAGACCCAGAAGAAAAAAGAAAAATCATCGGTAGAGAATTTGTGGCCGTTTTCGATGAAGAATCTCACAAAATAGAAGGAGCTAAATTTTTAGCTCAAGGAACCATTTATCCAGATGTTATAGAATCTCAATCGGTAAAAGGACCTTCTGCAGTGATAAAATCTCACCATAATGTGGGAGGATTGCCAGAAGAAATGAAACTTCAACTTCTAGAACCGCTTCGTGAATTATTTAAAGACGAAGTAAGAAAAGTAGGCGAAGAATTAGGAATTCCGCATCATTTGGTTTACAGACATCCGTTTCCAGGACCAGGTTTAGGAATCAGAGTTTTAGGAGAAGTAGATGCCGAAAAAGTGAAAATATTACAAGAAGCAGATGATATTTTCATAGAGGAATTGTATAAAAATGAATTGTATGAAAAGGTTTCTCAGGCTTTTGTGGTGTTACTTCCCGTAAAATCTGTTGGAGTAATGGGAGACGAAAGAACGTATGAATACACAGCTGTAGTTCGCTCTGCGAATACTACTGACTTTATGACGGCAACTTTCAGCCATTTTCCTTGGGAATTTTTAGAAAATGTATCGAACAGAATTATCAATGAAGTGAAAGGAATCAATAGAGTCGCTTATGATATTTCGAGTAAACCACCAGCAACAATTGAGTGGGAATAAATTTTAAAATCTTTCATATTAATGAAAGATTTTTTTTATTTTTGAAATACACAAAACACAAATGATTATGAAAAAAATAGCTTCTATTTCGTTTTTTCTGATGATTAATTTCTTGTTTTCACAAACTTCTGAAGTGAAGATAGAAGGAGATTTTAACGGAGATGGCAAAAAAGAATTTGCATACGCTACGGTTTCAGATTGTAGTGATGAATGCGAAGGAAATTGTATTACTATCATTCATTTTTCCGATGAAAAAATTAAACCGATTACCATCAAAAATGCTAAAAACGGCGATATCTATAACCTGAAAGATTTAAACAATGATGGCGCAGATGAAATAGGATTTTATCCGAATTGGTGTACCAGTTGTTGGCACTCTTTTTACGTTTACACTTTTAAAAATAATGAATCGAAATTCTTGGTAAAACCTATTCCTACGCATTGTTTGCAGTGGGAAGAAAATAAATTTCCGATTGAAAAAGATCCTCTGAAAAAAGGATTTGTAAGAATTACTTCAAGTGTTTGGAAAAATGATGAAATCAAAGTCGAAACCAAATCTGTGAAGCTCAAATAATGATATTTGTCTTATTTTCTTAAATTATTCTCTGCTTAGCATAATTTAGTCCTTTCTGAATGATAATTTTGCAACTTCAAATTTAAATGATTGTTTAAAATTAATGAAGATGAAGAAAATTCTTTTATTCAGTTTTGTATTGTTCAGTTTGGCGATTTTTGCGCAAAATGATTCTAAAAAAGACACCATTTCTAACTATTCTAAAATCTTAAGAAATACCAGTTTTAGCGGTTTATTGCAGACCAGATATTTGGTTTCTCTCAACGAAAATGTAGATGTGAACGGTGTAAATATTGCAGACCAACAAAAATTAGTATCCAATAGTTTTAACGTAAGAAGAGCAAGATTTTTATTAAAATCTAAAATTAATGACCGTTTTGACTTGGGAATGATGCTTAATTTTGCGGAGTTTAACAGCAGTAATCTTACCGGAAAAGTACTAGAACAAGCTTTTGTAAGATATTCTCATAATAAGCATCTCAAAATTCAATTAGGGCAGTTCCGTCCGTATTTTGGGATAGAAGACGAAATTCCGAGTGAGTTTATCAAATCTGTAGATTTCTCAAATGGTTATTATTTATTGGGGAAAAACGGTTGGCAAAGTTTCCAAACTGGAATTGCTGTTTATGGTGATGTCAATAATGCTAAAAATCCATTGAAATATTATATAGGAGCTACCAATGGAAATTCTCGTGGTTCTGAAATTGATAATGACCAAAGCAAACACGTTTACGCCAGATTAGAAAAGGATTTTAAAGATGATTTAAAAATTGGAATAAATGGCGGAATTGGAAGTTACATCAATCAATCAGGAAATGTAATTGGGGCCGATGTAGAAAAAACCTTTACTATCAATCCAAAATGGAATCTAGAAATCATCTCTGAATACAAAGAAGGAAACAATTTTTCAGAATTTGGAGTTTCTAAGCTTTCGCCAAAACCAGAGCTGAAAGACTTTAGATTCAGAAGTTTTTATATCAATCCTATTATTCGATATAATCTGAATTCACCAAGACTAAGAAGCATAGAATTCTCTAACCGATATGAATATCTAAATCCTAACTATCAATTAGAAGGCAATGTAAGAACTACTTTTACGCCGATGCTTACATTAGAATTTGCCGACCAATATTTTGCTTGTTTGCAAATAGGAGCCATGATAGATGATTACAAAAAAAATGTTCCGCTGACTTCAGAATATGATCATACTACAATGTTTGTACAAGTTCAAGCGAGATTTTAGTGATAAAAAGCATTTTTTCTTTTCTAAGAAAACCCTTATTTTTAGAAAAATTTTTTAAATGAAAAAACTAATAATCTTATTAACTATTCTCAGCAATTCATTACTTTGGGCGCAATCGCAAGAAAATAATACCATCACTTTTAATTTTGAAAATACATCCATAGCTCTTCCTCAATCTAGTTTCTACAATACTTTAGAAATTTTAGATATTAGAAAGCAAAAAGAAGATGTAGGTTTTGTAAAATATGGAGGTCAAAATTCCAAAAAGAAACTATTGCTCTCTAAAACGATAGAAAATATTTTTAAAGATTATTTTAATCAATTGTTACCGCAAAATTCTACTTCTAAAAATCTCACTTTTCTTTTGAGAGATTTCTATATTTCAGAAACGCCTAATCAAGCTAATTTTCTATTAAAAGGAGCATTTTTTGCTCAAGAGAATGAAACTTACCACTTAATCTCTAAAGTGGAAAAGAAAATATCATTTAATAGCACGGATAAACTCATATCACTTCAAAAACAAGTTAATAATTTGATTTCTACTGAAATCAAAACCGCTATGGAATCTAATAATTATCTATTGGAAAGAACATTTACATTAAATGATATGATTTCTTATGATGACATAATGAAAAGTGAAATTCCATTGTATAGTAATAATAAATATCCAGACGGTATTTACAAAAGTTTCGAGTCTCTTAAGCATCTGAAACCAGATTTTCCTATTCAGGAAATTGCTCTGTCGCCTTCAGGAATTAAAAAAATTAAATACAAGGACAATTCTGGAGAAATTATAAATGCAAAACCTATTGCTTATGCTATTGTTAAAGACAATAATATTTATATCAAAGGACTTAATTTCTACGGAGTAATCAAAGAAAAAAATAATTTTTACTTCGTAGGAGAAGTGGTTCAAGGTCCTTCTTTTGGTGATGTACTTCTAGGTACTGCAATTGGTGGAGTAGGAGGCGGAATTGCCATGTCACAATCTACTACACTTACCTATAAATACAGAATAGATTACGAATCTGGTGAGTTTGTAAGAGATTAAAATTTTTGCTCTATTTTAAAAATCGTATTTTTGCCAAATGAAAGTATCATTTGCAGATTTTGATTTGCCAAAACAACTCAACAGTGCTTTAGAAAAATTAGGAATTTCTGAGCCAACACCTATTCAGCTGAAATCTTTTTCGCCAATTATGTCTGGAAAAGATGTAATGGGAATTGCACAAACCGGAACCGGTAAAACATTAGCTTATCTTCTTCCAGTTCTTAAAACTTGGAAATACAATAAAAACGGAAGTCCAACTGTACTTATTCTGGTTCCTACGCGTGAATTGGTGGTGCAAGTTGCCGAAGTTGTAGAAAAACTGACAGAAGATATGTCAACTAGAGTTTTAGGTGTTTATGGAGGCGTAAATATCAATACTCAGAAACTTTTGGTTTACGAAGGTGTAGATATTTTGGTGGGAACTCCGGGAAGAGTAATGGATTTGATGAAAGATGCTGTTTTGAACTTGAAAGATCTAAAAAAACTGATTATCGATGAGTTTGATGAGATGCTTTCATTGGGTTTCAGAAGACAGTTAGAAGATATTTTCACGATGATGAGTGAGCGCAGACAGAACATTCTTTTCTCTGCAACCATGACGGATGATGTAGATGCAATGTTAGACGAATATTTCAAAAATCCACAGGAAATTTCTTTAGCAAGAAGCGGAACTCCACTCGAAAAAATAGCTCAGTCTGCTATTCCGGTGAAGAATTTTAATACCAAATTAAATCTATTGGTTCACTTGTTAAGAACGCAAGATGAATTTGAGAAAATTCTAATTTTTGCCAATAATAAGAGACATGCCGATTTAATTTTTAATAAAATAGACGAAGAATTCCCTGGAGAATTTGGGGTGATTCACTCGAATAAATCTCAGAATTTCAGATTGAGAACCATGAAATCTTTCTCAGACAATGAATTGAGAGGAATTATTACCACTGATGTTATGGCGCGAGGTCTTGATATTCCGGATGTTTCTCACGTTTTTAACTTTGAAATTCCAGAAATTCAGGAGCAATATATTCACAGAATTGGTAGAACAGGTAGAGCAGATAAAGACGGAATTGCGATTTCTTTTTATACGCCAAAAGAAGAAGAACGTTTCATAGAACTAGAAATGTTTATGAACAAGGAAGTGAAAAGAGTAGAATTTCCAGAAGAAGTGAAGGTTTCTGAGGTGAAAATTGCGTCAGAAAAAGAAGTTGTAGTGATGAAAAATCCTGTTCAGTATAAAAAAATTGAACCAGGTTCTGCTTTCCACGAGAAAAAAGATAAAAATAAAAAAGTGAATCTTGGTGGACCAAGCAAAAGAAAACCACCCAAAACCAAACCGGGAAACAGAGCTCAAGCAAAAGCAAAATCTATTGCAAAGAGAAAAAAGAAATAAAACAAAAATCGCTCCGAATTTCGGAGCGGTTTTTTTATTTTAAATAAGGATACATCACTTTAGTCCAGATTTTATAACCTTCAGGTTTCATGTGTAGCATATCTTCTAAGTACAAATCTTTTCTGATGTTACCATTTTCATCATTCATTCTTTCTGTAATGTCTATAAATTCTGCATTTTTCTTAGCATTCATGAAGTTTTTTATTTTTTTATTCACTTGCTTCATGGTCGGCCAATATTGTTCTCTACTTGGCGAATATTTGATGGAAACGTAAGCGATGTTGGCATTTGGATAATGAGCTCTTACCGTTTTATAAAATTGTTTAAATCTTTTGAAAACTTCATTTGCAGAAGGTTTTTCGGCATGTGCAATGTCATTTTCGCCGCAATAGATCACCACTTGTTTCGGTTGATAAGGATTGAGTAAATCTTCGGCATAGTAATTTAGATTAAGCAATCTAGAACCTCCAAAAGCTCTATTGATAATGGTTTTATCAGGGAAATAATCTGCTACGTCTTTCCACATGGTAAAAGATGAACTTCCCAAGAAAAGGATAGCATCTTTTGGTGGTGTTTTTTCTGCATCTAATTTTTTAAAATGTTGAATATCATCATAAAAATCTGCTTTTTGAGCAGTTAGAGAACCAAAAACAAATACAAAAAAGAGGAATGTAATTTTAAGAAAATTCTTCATGATAAAAATATTAGGATAAACTTTTCAAATTTAGGGAAACCCAAATTATTTATTGAGCAATTCTCTCATGAAATTCATCAGTTTATCAATATCATTTTTAGTAGTCGCAATTCCTACAGAAATTCTAGTTGCGCCACGCATTTTTCCTAAAAATTTAATCATGTCTTTGTAATCACCTTGTTCGTGAGAAGAATAGTAGGTTGCTAATTCATTGTCTGTTAAGCAATTATTAACTTCGTCAATACCGGGATTGCAGAAACAACCTGAACGCAACGAAATGTTATGTTGATTTGCCATTTCTTCTATTTGCTCGAATTCATAACGAATGCCTTCTTCGTTATAAAACCCTAAAATAATGGTTCCTCCAAGATTCTGATGGTCTTTTGGTCCGAAAATCTGAATTAATTTTCTGCCATTATCGTGTTGTAAACTTTCTAAATTTTCGAATAGATATTTTCTGAGCGAAGCTACTCTTTCATTAATGCGCTGTATTCCGATATTTTCGATATAATCTAAACCAATTTTTACTGCAGGAATGTCTAAATAATTGAGCGTTCCATCTTCGAATCTTTCGTGGTTATTAATCAAGAAATGATGAATGGCATTTACCGAAACTAAACTTACAGTTCCACCAGCAAACCATGGTTTTTGTAGTTTTTTAAACTTTTCTTTATTTACCAAAAGACAACCAATTCCTGTAGGATAACCAAAAATTTTATAGAAAGAAACACATACAAAATCTGGTTTTACTTCTTTTAAATCCAATTGATTCGTTGGGACAAATGCTGCTGCATCTAGTAAAACATCCCAACCTAAATCTTGAGCTTTTTTAATCCAACCTAAATCGTGTTTCACGCCAGAAACGTTTGACTGAGCAGGAAAAGCGAAGAGTTTATTTTCAAAATTTTCAGATTCTTGAAGTTTTTCCATCACGAAATTTTCGTCCATTCTTAAATCCTGATAATAGATAGGAGCGTAAGTAACTTTTCCGCCTTTTGATAGGCAAAATTGACGAATTCCATTTACTGAATTATGGTTATCTGCAAGAAGTAAAAAATGTGATTTTTCGTTGAATGGATAAGATTCTCCTACAATTTTTAGTGCATTAGAAGCATTTTGAGTAAAAATGCAGTAATAATCTTCCGCATTGAAGTAGTCAATTACCTTTTGTCTTGCTTCTTCTACTAATTTTGTAGACAATTGAGAAGTAGGATTGGTAGAATGCGGATTGCCGAGAATATTATTAATCAACAAATCTTGATGTTCCAAAATCTGTGATTTAGCATAGAGATTTCCTCCGGTAAAATCTAAATAAACTTGCTTGTGAGTATCTAAACGTTTGTATTCTACATTTCTCAGAATTTCAAAGAAATCATTGTGTGCTAAAACGGTTTTATTCTCTGCTAATGCATTCATTTTTACTTTTTTTCAAAAATAAAAAAAAATCACAGAATTCTCTGCGATTTTGTGAAAGTTATTTTTTGCATATTATTTTTTCATAAAATTAATAGTTATTTAATTTCATGTGAATAAATACAGTTTTAGAGGTTTTAAAGAAAAAAAAATAGCAATTTTTTTTGAGAAAGTTTCTAGAATATTTTAATATTTAAACTCTGCTTTTACTTAGTTTTATAGATTATTTTTGGTGATTCATAATTTTCTATTGCGCATTTATTATTTTGTTTATATCTGAAATCAATATTATCAAACAGTAGGTTGAATTTATATTCTGTTTTTTGCTCTCTTAGAATTTTTTCAACAAGATAAAGTTTATTTATTTCAAAATTGTAAACAAATTTTTCATGCGGTTTGAGTTTGAAAAATTTTTTGTTACAATCAGTGCAATTTACATCGACAAATGTGTTTTTAGTCTTTATGAATTTATTCAAGACTAAATCATTTTTTTCTGCATTTTGCGCTTGTATTCGCATGTAAGAATAATTTTGGGGAATTTTTATTTTAAAAGATTCAAGGTTTGTGATTCGAAGTTTGAATTGACCTGATTTATTCAATTCCGTCGTATCAATTTGATATTTCACATTACAATTTCTTAATTCAATTTCCTGACTTAAGAAAAAGTTAGTTTGAAAAAATATTAAAAAAGTAAAAATTATTTTCATCTCTCACTTCAAGGCATTTTAGTACCACACTATCACCATTATTAATTATTAATAAGCCATTTCTACGATTTTTTTAGCATCTTCTGGTTTTACAATACCTTTTTCGCCAATCGCTAACCAATTTCTAGCTATGAAAGCTTCTTGAATTTTTTCTGCTGTTCCTTGGTAGTTTTCGGTATACTCAGATAATTTGGTTTTTATCCCTAAACTTTGGAAGAAAGCTTCCATTTTTTCTATTCCTTTCAATGCTTTTTCTTCGGTAGTGCCTTCGGTTACATTCCAAACTCGTTCTGCATATTGAGCTAATTTTTCTTTTTTAGCATCAAAATTATAACGGTAATGAGAAGGGGCAATAATGGCTAAAGTTCTAGCATGGTCTATACCAAATTGAGCAGTTAATTCGTGACCAATTCCGTGAATTGCCCAGTCAGAAATGACTCCTTTTTGAATCAATCCGTTTAAAGCCATGGTACAACTCCACATAAAATTTGCAGCTGAATCATAATCGAACTCTTCTTCCATCATTTTTGGAGCAATTTCTTGTAAAGTTTGTAAAATACTTTCAGCAAAACGGTCTTGAAGTGTAGCAGAAGTTTTTACGGTCATATATTGCTCTAAAACGTGAGTGTAAGCATCTGTAATTCCATTTGCAATTTGTTTTTTAGGAATCGAACGAATCACTTCTGGGTCTAAAATAGAAAATTGAGGGAATAAACCAGGACCTCCCATTCCTAATTTCTGACCGATTTCTCTTCTGGAAACTACTGCGCCAGAATTCATTTCAGAACCTGTTGCAGGAAGCGTAAGTACAGAAGCAAATGGTAAACCTTTTCCTTCTTCTGTTCTGATTCCATTTTTTAAAATATCCCAAGGTTCTCCTTCATAATTGGCTGCTGCAGAAAGGAATTTCACTCCATCAATTACAGAACCACCACCTACTGCTAACATGTAAGTGATATTTTTTTCTTTGATGATTTTTAAGGCTTCTAATAAAACTTCATATTCTGGATTTGCAGGAATTCCACCGAATTCTTCCCATTGATAACCTTCAAGAGCAGATTTTACTTGGTCGTAAACACCATTGGTTTTAATGCTTCCGCCTCCGTAAAGCACTAATATTTTTTCTGTTTTCGGGATTTCTCTAGAAATTTTAGCGATTTCTCCTTTACCGAAAATAATTTTTGTAGGATTTTTAAATTCAAAATTTAACATATCAATAAATTTTTTTCCAAAATTACGAAATAAGATTCCGAAAGTGATGAAAATTAATAAAAATTTAAGATTGAAAATTTCAATAATATGCTATAAATAAAGAGTTTTTAATACCTTTGTTATATGATTAATGAAGCCCGTTTAGAAAAATTTCGTCAGGTTGTAGAAAATAAATTTCAGATTTATAACAGCTTGTTTATGAGCCTTCCGTATGATAAAATGACCAACATCGGAATGCTTTTGCCGTTTCTTTATGAAGAAAGTAGAGATGGTTACGAAGAAGGAAAATCTCCAGAAGAAATTGTAGAAGAATTCTTCAAAAAACATACAGAAGTTACTACAGAAGAACAGAAGCAGGAACTGCTTTTTAAGATTATTCAATATATCGAAAGGCAAGTTGTGCTTTTTGACAGTATAGAAGATGCAGCTTTTCAACAGTTGCATTCAGAAAGTGATGCGGGAACAGTAATGCAGTTGCATGAAAGAGCTTTGCAAGAACATAAATTGGGGAAAGTTCGCGAAAAGTTAGAAGATTTTGCCGTAAAAGTGGTTTTTACAGCGCATCCTACACAGTTTTATCCGAATGCTGTACAAAGAATTTTGCATGATTTGCGTTCTGCTATTTTAAAAGATGATATCAATGAAATAGACCTTTTACTTCAGCAGTTAGGAAAAACTCCATTTGTAAATAAAGAGAGACCAACTCCTCTTGATGAAGCATTAAGCATTATTTTTTACTTGAGATATGTGTATTATGACACGATTGGTGAATTGTATAAAAAACTGAAACAATCTTTCGGAAGTGAAGATTTTAATATACATCAAGACGTTTTTCAATTAGGTTTTTGGCCAGGAGGAGACAGAGATGGGAATCCTTTTGTGACGGCAGATGTTACGCTAAAAGTTGCCAATGAACTCAGGAATTCTATTCTCAAAAATTATTACAATCATTTAAAAGATTTAAGAAGAAGATTAAGTTTTAGAGGCGTTTCAGAAGTTTTAGAAAAATTGAGCAATGAATTGTACAATAATATTTTCAAAAATGAAAATTCTATTTCTAGCGAAACGATTTTAAAATATTTATCAGAAGCGGAATATATTCTGAAAACTCAGCATAATGGACTTTTTACCAATATTTTGGTAGATTACAGAGACCGAGTTAAGATTTTTGGGACACATTTTGCAACTTTGGATATTCGTCAAGACAGCAGAATTCACCAAAAAGTAATAGATGAGTTGGTAACGAAATATTCTAATCAAAATGTTGCAGAACTTACCAATTCTGAAAAAGTAAATATCTTGATTTCTGAACATATTCTGGCTCATCCTGATGATTTCGAAGATGAAATCATCAAAGAAACGCTAAAAAGTGTCATCAATGTTAAAGAAATTCAGTCTAAAAATGGCGAAAGAGGAATGCACCGTTACATCATTTCTAATTCTGATACGGTAGAAGATGTGATGAATGTTTTTGCTCTGTTCAAAGTGTGTGGTTATGAAGATAAAGACATCAACATAGATATTGTTCCGCTTTTTGAAACCATGGAAGGTCTTGCGAATGCAGAAAAAGTGATGCAGGATTTATACAATGATGAAGTTTATCAAAAACATTTGGCAAAGAGAAAAAGAGAACAAACGATTATGCTCGGTTTTTCTGATGGAACCAAAGATGGTGGTTATTTAAAAGCCAATTGGGAAATTTATGCTACCAAAGA
The DNA here is from genome assembly GCA_002422665.1 of Flavobacteriales bacterium UBA6196. Lineage (GTDB taxonomy): Bacteria > Bacteroidota > Bacteroidia > Flavobacteriales > Weeksellaceae > Cloacibacterium > Cloacibacterium caeni_C. Next base: position 2,916 of record DITA01000042.1, on the reverse strand, counting down.
AAGACTTTCTAAAATTTCTGAAGTGAATGATGTAAAAGTAATTTTCTTTGACGGTAGAGGTGGACCTCCAGCTCGTGGTGGTGGTAAAACGCACCAGTTCTACGCAAGCCAAGGAAAAACTATCGCCAATAACAAAATAGAATTGACGATTCAAGGTCAAACCATTACTTCGGTTTTTGGAAATAAAGATCAAGCAAAATATAATTTTGAGCAACTTTTGACTGCTGGAATCGAGAATGAAGTTTTTAAAAATCACAAAAAAGATTTAACCGAAAAAGAAAGATCTTTAATTGAAGAATTGGCAGAATTGAGTTATGTAAAATATGTCGATTTAAAAGAAAATCCACTTTTTGTACCATATTTACAAGAAATAAGTACGCTTCAATATTACGGAAAAACCAACATAGGAAGTAGACCGAGTAAACGTGGTGCAGGAAATGAATTAAAGTTTGAAGATTTAAGAGCGATTCCTTTTGTGGGAAGTTGGAGCCAACTGAAACAAAATGTACCAGGATTTTTTGGTTTTGGAACAGCAATTAAAAAATTAAAAGACGAGGGTAGAATAGACGAAGTAAAAGATTTATTTAGAAATTCTGATTTCTTTAAAACTTTGGTGCTTAATTCTATGATGGCGATGAACAAATCTTATTTTCCGCTCTCGTATTACATGAAAAATCATCCTAAATTTGGGGCGTTTTGGCAAGTTTTGTTCAGTGAGTATGAATTGTCTAAAGAAATGATGTTCGAAATTACAGGTTTCAATAGTTTGATGGAAGAAGAACCAGTAGGAAGAAAATCCGTAAAAATTAGAGAAAAAATAGTGCTTCCGTTGTTAAGTATTCAGCAATATGCACTCATGAAATTACAGAAAAAAGAAGGTGATAGAGATGTGCTCGAAAAATTGGTAACTCGTTCACTTTTCGGTAATATTAATGCGAGTAGAAATTCGGCATAGAATAGCCAAGTAAAAGATACATATAAAAAGTAAGCCTTCAGATTTTCTGAAGGCTTTTTTTAGAGTTTATTTTTATTATTCTTTGATGAACTTTTCTACAGTTTCAGAAGAAGAGGTTTTGATTTTTAAAAAATACAGTCCTTTTTCTAATTTCTCAATATTAATTTGATTGGTTTTTGAGTCGAATAAAAATTGGCCTAAACTATTATAAACAGATATTTTTTCAATTTTTTGTGTAGAAGAAATATTGATTTCTTGTTTTGCAGGATTAGGATATACAATGAATTTATTTTTTAAGTTATAGTCATTTGTTTTTAAAAAAGAACTGTATGCTTGTCCAAAATTTAAAATTCCATATCCTAATTGGTCAGAATATCCTGGAGATAGTGATGCAGTAAACTTTAAACTATTTTTCACTAAATCTCTATTGGTAGAATTTGGAATCGCTTGAAGTAAACAAGCAATTCCACCAGCTGAAAGTGGTGTAGCATAAGAAGTTCCGTTTCCTGAGTAAGATGCATTGTTATAAGTATAATATGTACTTGTACCTCTAGCAGAAGCATCTGGTTTAATTTTTCCCGCAGAATTAGGTCCAAAAGAAGTAAAAACTGAAGGATTTCCTATGCTGTCTACGCCGCCTATAGTAAAAACTTTTTCATTATCAGCAGGAGTAATAATATATTTCCAAGCTTGGTTTCCTTCATTTCCTGCAGCTACTACTACTATTATCCCTTTTTCTGCAGCAATTTGTGCGGCTCTTGCAATAAATGAAGTAGAGCCATTCATCTGAGCGTAAGAATAGTTGTATCTATCGTCGTCAAAGAAGTCTCCATATCCTAGAGAAGTAGAAATGATGTCAACCCCTTTTCCATCGGCTTCTTCTGCGGCTTGAATCCAATATAATTCTTCTTCTGGAATTTCTTCATCGCCCACTTCCGTTGCATATAAATAAAAATTTGCATCTGGAGCTGCTCCCACAAAAGTTCCATCAAGATAACCTCCGATTATTCCTAAGCAATTGGTTCCGTGATTGTTGAGAGAAGTGTTGTAAACATCTGTATTTTTTGAGATAAAATTATAAACATCCTTTATTTGGCCATTGTTTCTCATTCTAGCAAATGCAGAACCAGTATTTACTGTTGGAAATCCCGTATCTATGACTGCAATGGAAACTCCAGTACCTGTAAAACCTTGTACATGAAGTGTTCTCAAGTTTACTTGTTCTATTTGAGCTAAAGAATTTCCATAATTGAAACTTATTTTAGAAGATAAATTTTTAGGAAATTTTTCTTTTTTGGCGGTTTTTCCAGAAGGATTGTTTTTAACAAAACTGTCTACTTTTAGCACATAAGGTTCGGCTTGTAATTGTGCAATTTGAGCTGCTGTAGCAATCACGGCAACACCATTGAGCCATTTTGATTTATCATTAACGGTAAATCCCAAATTTTGTATATTCTGAATATATGCTGGTTCTATTGGTGCATCTTGAGCGGTAATAGCTATTCCAAGGTTGGTTCTTCTGTCAAGGGCTTTTTGTGATAATTCTGAAAGAGGATTGGCTAAAAAAGCAGATGCATTTGGTTTGTCTTTAAAATATACAAATACCAATTCTGTTTGCGAAAAAACAAAACTAAAAAAGAAGAGAAAATATAAATGAATGATTTTTTTCATCGTTTAAAAATTTTCTACGAATTTAAAATATTTCGACAATATGTATTTTAAAAAATTCACTTATTTTTCCTTACAAATTCCGTATTTTTGCTAAAATTTTTAGAAATGAAAAAAATCCAAATGGTTGACTTACAAAGTCAGTATCAAAAAATAAAAAATGAAGTAGACGAAAAAGTGCTAAACGTGATGCAAAGTGCACAATTCATTAATGGTCCAGAAGTTCAGAATTTTCAAAAAGAATTAGAGCAATATCTCGGTGTAAAACACGTGATTCCTTGTGCTAATGGTAC
>DITA01000058.1:0-19097 GCA_002422665.1 Flavobacteriales bacterium UBA6196 | reverse complement strand
GTATGAGAATCCACATTTTATCCATAACAGATTGCGCCACAATCCATATTCCACCAATCAAATAGACGATTCTTCTCAAATTCCAATCACTAAAGAAATTTCTCATTTTATGATAATTTGTTTTTGAGGCTTATCCAACCGCCACCATTATAAACTTCTGTAAATCCACTATTGAGTAAAATGCTTTTTGCGGCAGCACTTCTTGCGCCACTTGCACAACACGTGATTACTGGTTTGTTTTTATTGATTTTTCCTAAATTTTGACTTAGCGATTGTAGCGGAACGTTTTTAGCGCCTTTTACATGACCTCCATTAAATTCTGCAGGCGTTCTTACGTCTATAATTTGAGCTCCATTTTTTACTAATTCTGCGTAGTCCACACTTTTACCGCCGAATAAGTTTTTTAAAAATCCTAACATGTTTTTTATTTATTTTCTTTTGTTTTTTCGAAAGTTGAAAGAATAAGATAACCCATCACCATACCATAAACCGAACTGTTAATAGGTTTAGAAGTTATAGCACAAGTTCCTGTATTACACCCAATAAAATGGTAATAAGCGTAACCTAAAATTCCACCTAATACGATTCCGATGAGTCCTAATTTGTATTTTTTGATAAAATTTTCCATAATTTTTGATGAATTTTGCCAAAGTTTTTAGAAACTCAACTTTGGCAAAATTTTAATTTTTACTCTCTTTTGCAAGTGTTAATGCCAAATAAAGTATAAAGCGGACAAAAGCCGATGGCTCCTGTTAATAGAAAAACGAATGCAACTGCAGTTGCTGCGATTCCCCAAGTTCCTTCAATCACTTTAAGGTAAACCAAAACGGCTAAAATTAATGCAACGAAAAGTCTGATGTACTTGTCTGTTGCTCCCATGTTTTTTTTCATATTTTTTTGTTTTATGGTGAGTTTATTTTTTAGTGAAGTTAATAAAAACTTCGGTGTTTTGTCTCGGTTTTATACTGTTGTAGCAGTTTTCTAATGTTTTAATCTCGAATTTTTCGCTGAAAAGAGATTTGTATTCTTCTATATTTCCGCCAAATGGTGGGAACGGATTCTCAAAGTCTTTATTGAACATTACTCCAATGATTTTGCCATTTTCGTTAAGTAAATCGTGCATTTTTTCTACATATTTTGCTCTTAAAACTGGATCAAGTGCGCAGAAAAATGTTTGTTCTACAATGGTGTCATATTTTCCTTGGTGTTCGAAAAAATCTTCGCAGATGACTTCTACTTCATGGTGAGAAAATTTCTGAGAAATCATTTCGCAAGCTTTCTGAGCAATGTCTAGAAGCGTGATGTTTGTAAAACCTTCTTCTAAAAGCAATTCTGCTTCGTGAGCATTTCCACAGCCGGGAATTAATATTTTTACCTCTTTATCTTCTACTTGCAAAAAATACTCTGCAATAGGTGAAGAAGCTTCGCCTATGTCCCAACCTGTTTCGCCATTTTCCCAGCGAGAATTCCAAAAATTTTGATCGAATTGATTCAATTTTATAACTCTTTTACAATTAAGAATACATTTTCTATATCTCTTCCTATCACTTCGTGTTCTACATTTACTGGGATTTCGTAAATATCTCCTTCTCTTAAAACAGTTGTTTCTCCAGAGATGTTAAAGTCTACTTTCCCTCTTAGCAAAACTAAAGTCGCAGGAATAGTTGTGATATGCTTTGCCAATACTTGCTTTTCTGATAAGCCTACAGTGAAAAGGTTGACTTTATCCGTTTTTTTGATGCTTACTACAGAAGGTTTATCTCCTGTGAAGTCTGTTTTTTCGAAAATATTCATTACAATGCAGTTTTACTTTGACATACAAAATCTGTAGTAGGAACTTTTTCTGTTTTTTTAATTCCGTTAAAACCACCTTCTACTTCTGTGAAATTTCTATAACCTCTTGCTTGTAAAATACTTGCGGCAATCATACTTCTGTAGCCACCTGCACAATGCAAGAAGAAATGTTCATCTGGATTGATGTTTCCTACCCAATCATTAATGTAAGCTAATGGTTTGCTATAAGCATCATTTACGTGTTCTGCTGCATATTCTCCTTCTTTTCTTACGTCAATAACCTTGCTGTTTTCATTAAATTTTTCTGCAAATTCTTCTGGTGAAATTCTATGAATGGTATCAATTTCTTTTCCTGAATTTTTCCAACTTTCAAAGCCTCCTTTTAAGTATCCTAAAACATTATCAAATCCCACTCTAGAAAGTCTAGTAATGGTTTCTTCTTCAGTACAATCATCACAAACCAAAAGAATTGGCTGTTGTACATCTACTATCATGCTTCCAACCCAAGGTGCAAAATCTCCTTTCAACCCGATATTAATCGATTGAGGAATGAATCCTTTATAGAATTCTGCAGCATTTCTGGTGTCTAAAATGAGTGCTCCAGTTTCTTCGGCAGCAGTTTCAAATTCATCTACAGAAAGTGCTGTTTTACCTTTTGCTAAAACTTCATCAAAACTAGTATAGCCTTTTTTGTTCATCGCTACATTCATACCGAAATATTTCGGTGGAGCGGTTAAACCATCTAAAACTGCTGCAATAAAACTTTCTTTAGAGGTTTGTTTTAGAGCGTAATTGGTTTGTTTTTGATTTCCTAAAGTGTCTACTGTTTCTTTTTGCATGTTTTTTCCACATGCAGAACCAGCGCCATGAGCTGGATAAACGGTAATATCATCTTCTAAAGGAAGAATTTTATGGTACAATGAATCATAAAGCAGTCCCGCTAATTCTTCTTGAGTAAGATTTGCAGCTTTTTGAGCTAAATCTGGTCTTCCTACATCTCCTAAAAATAAAGTGTCACCAGAGAAGATTGCATGGTTTTTTCCATTTTCGTCTATCAATAAATAAGTAGAACTTTCCATGGTGTGACCAGGAGTGTGAAGAACTTTGATTTTTATTTTTCCAATTTCGAAAACTTGATTGTCTTCTACTACGATAGCTTCAAATTCTGGTGCAGCAGTTGGTCCATAAATAATAGGAGCGCCTGTTTTTTTAGATAAATCTACGTGACCAGATACAAAATCTGCATGAAAATGGGTCTCAAAAATGTATTTGAGTTTTACGTTATCTTTTGCCAATCGATCAAGATAAGGTTGTACCTCTCTTAATGGATCAATGATGGCTGCTTCTCCTTCAGAAACAATGTAATAAGCTCCTTGAGCTAAACAACCGGTATAAATTTGTTCTATTTTCATTTTAATATTTTTATATGTTACTACACTACGAAGTTACAACAAAAAATCTATGACTTTTTTTTCTTCGTAATTTGTAGTACAAAAATGAGGTAAATTTTAATAGATTTCTGTAACAAAAATCACATTGTTCGATAGAGAATCGCTATTAAAGAGATTTAATGAAAAAAGATTTCTTTGATGATGATATAAATTCCCATTATCAAAACAAACCAACCGAAAATAGGTTTCAGTTTTTTGCCATCTATTTTTTTTGCCAACTGAATTCCAATCAGCATTCCAATGACAGCAATTGAAGTGAAAATCAATAGAAATTGCCAATTGATTTCTGTTTTTTGAGAGCTTAAAAAACCTAAAAGAGAATTCATAGAAATAATCATCATAGAAGTTCCGATGGCTTTTTTCATTTCTAAATTAAGCAGCATTACTAATGCTGGAACAATGAGAAAACCACCACCTGCTCCAATCATCCCAGTAATCATTCCTACAGCAATTCCTTGGGTAACCAACATTGGATATTGCGGACTTTGATTAGTAGTTTCTATTTTTTGATTTCCTACAATCATTTTAATGGAAGAAATGAGCATTAAAGCAGCAAAAAGAACTAAAATGAATAGATTTTTCTCAATAGGAAATGTTCCTATGCTGAAAAGAGGATCAGGAAGATGAGGTAAAATAATTTTGCGAACAAAAATCACAGACAATACAGAAGGAATTCCGAATAATAAAGCGGTTTTAAAATCTACATTTCCTTGTTTGGCATTTCCTGTAGCGCCAACTGCACTCGCAACTCCCACTACAAAAAGCGAAAGAGTAGTTGCGGTTAATGCGTTCATATCAAACAGATAGACAAAAATTGGAACGCCCAAAATACTGCCACCACCGCCAATTATTCCCATAATTAGCCCGATGATAAGTGCGAATAAGTATCCTAAGAATTCCATAAATCAAATTTTTTGCAAAGTTCTGTTTTGTAAAAATAAAAAAATGCAACTTAAGTTGCATTTTTATGATAAAAGTTCAATTTTATTTCTTCCTAATTTTAGTTTGCCGTCTTCTTCCAGCGATTTTAGTAGTCTGGAAACCACTACTCTGGCTGTCCCTAATTCATTGGCTAATTGTTCGTGTGTGGTGTGAATGATTTTAGAATCGGTAAGTTCTGATTTTTTTTGAAGCAAAGAGAGCAGTCTATCATCCACTTTTTTGAAAGTTACTTCATTTACCATTTCTAGCAATTCTTCAAAACGTTTATGGTATAATTTGAAAATATAATCCAACCATTCTGGATGTGTTTTAATGAGCTGCGATACTTTTTCCGTAGGCAAGAATAATATTTCAGCATCTTCTTCTACTTCGGCTTTTACTTTAGAGGTTTCCCCGTGTAAACCACCAAGGAAAGACATTACGCAACTTTCGCCAGCTTTTATATAATAGAGTAGAATTTCTCTACCGTCTTCTTCGGTACGCATTACTTTGATGCTTCCTTTGGTAACGATAGGAATAGAACGAATTCTTGCGTTTTCGTCTAAAATAACATCGCCAGCTTCGTAATTTTTTATAATGCTGTATTCGTATAACTGTTTTAAAAGTTCTGGTGTTGCGCTAAATTCTGTAGTTTTTGACATTTAAAAAATATTTTTAATTTCAAAGTTATTATTGCCCATTTCTATGGTTTCGCCAGGTGTTTTTCCTTTTACGTTTTTGTAAATAGGAGCATCTTCTGAGAACGAAATCACATCCTTGTCTCCCAATTTAAATGCTGGAACTGAAACTCCGATGAACAGGTAATTCTTATCGGTCTCTAATACAGCACCCGCTTCTGCAATTTCCTTAGTTTCTGATTTAGAATCTTCCAAAAATTTCAGATTTTGTTTGGCTTCGTTCAGCATTTTTTCAAAGCGAAGTTGCATGTCTTTGGCTTCAGTTTGTCTGGCATAATCTTCTGGGTCTAACGTGTTATCTTCGTCAATATCAGATTCATGCTTATAGCGTTCCACCGAAGCTTTTAGGTTGTCAATAACTTTTTGATACTCATCTATAATGCTAGATAAAATAAATGCTTTATCCATGATTTTTTTATTTTTGATGATTAACAAATTTAAGCAAAATTATTGACATTCTCATGCGTAAAAAGAGATGAGGTTTGTCAATCTTCTAAAAGTAAAGCCTAGGAAAATTCGCTAGGCTTACTTAGACTAAAAAATAAAACTTTTGTGCCTAAAATGTTTTAGACACAAAAGATAAAAAAGTATTAAAAATTATAGCTAAATCCAATGTTGAAGCTTCTACCAACTGCTAAAATTCTTTGTTTTTTATTGGTAGAAAGTGTTCTGTTTAAATGTTCTGCATAAGCACGGTCAAAAATGTTTAAAACATCAAAACTTAAAGTAGCATTTTTGAAAACATTGTATTTTGAGGTGAAATCAAACACTGAAAATTCTGGAGTAGTAAATTCACCAAAAGTAGGATTGATTTTGCTTTGTTTTGCTGAATATCTGTAATGAAGTCCCAAACTTACTGGCGAAAAATCTGCTAAAACATTCCAACGGAAATCTAGCGGAGCGATTTCTGGCAAAGGATTATTGGTGTTCATGTCTTCTGCATACGTGTAAGCTGCTGCGAATTCTGTGCGGAATTTTGGTAAAAATTGCCAATTAAATCTGGTTTCCACTCCTGTTTTTAAGGCTTTTTCTATATTTTGGATTTGTCTGGTTCCTGGTGCCGTCATAGAATACGGTTTGATGGGAACAATCACTCCAGAAATATAATTTTCTAAATAAGAATAGAAAACATCTGCTTGAAAGAAAATATTATCTTTTTTATGGGTGAAAATAAGGTCGATTTGATTGTTGGTTTCAGGTTTTAAATCAGGATTTCCTACTAATTCATAAGCGTCTATTCCTACAGCAAATCTATTGATATATCTTTCGGTTAAACTTCCACTGCGTTGTGCTCTTCCTAGCCAAATTCCTAACTGATTATGGTTGCACAAGTTTTTATTGTATCCTAAACTTAAGCTGTGATTAAAATTTTCTGCTTTTCCGTCTCCGTAAAGTGTTTTGAATAGATTAGAAAGTGCTTTTGCATCACCTTTATTGTAATCTAAACGAAGAGAAGCTACTAATTTTGAATTTTTAAAATTGATTTGATATTCATTAAACCAGCCGATTTGGTCAATAGAAGAATCTTGCCAAGAGGTTCCGTCTCTCATTGGCATCATTGCAGGCATAATCATTCTGATATTTTCTGCGCCTTCATGTTTATAATCTAAGCCAGTGTAGAAAGTGTTTTTTCCAAAAGCGAATTTAGATTCTAATCGGGCTCCATAAGTGGTAGATTGTACGTCAGAAACCATTTTTCTATCAGGAGTTCCCATAGAATGGTCTACGAAAGAGTAGTAAGAATTAAAATCTAAATGTTTTAAATATTTTTGGTTGAATTCTGCCAAATGTTTTAACTGAAACATCCATGTTTTATCATAGATTAAATCCATGTTTAGTGCAGCAAATTCTACATCTCTTCCTTGATTGGTATTGATTTGTAATGTGGTTACATTTTGGTCATTCCATTTGAAATTTCCTTTAGTTCCCATGTTGTATCTTAGAAAAGCAGAACGCACTTCGTTACCGTTTCCGTCTTTGTAACGGTCTCCTTTTTGATAAGAACCGAATAAATCCCAAACAATTTTTTGGTGTGAAAGTTGAGAAAATAATTCATTTCTAAAAACGTTCCCGTTGCTTTCGTAGCCGGATGAAATTCTACCACCTAGTTTTAATTTTTCAGTAAATTCTGGAGCAAGTGTTACGAAATTAATGGTTCCTCCGAAAGAATTTCCGTATCGAAAATGATAAGGACCTTTGTAAATTTCAGCTTCTTGAACCATGTTCATATTCACTTGAGAAACTGCAGGATCCATTCTACTTGGGCACGCATTTACGGCATGAGCTGCTCCGTCAATAACAATATTCAACTGCTCATATTTGAAACCTCTTAAAACAGGATCAGTAGCATAATTTCCAGCTTTTTTAATTCCGTTAATTTCTGGGATAGAATTCAGGAATTTTCCTGCATCGTGATTCAGTAAATCAGATTGTTTAGTTTCTAAGTTTTGTTTGTTTTGTGATTTAGGTAAAACTTTGGTGATTTTTACTACTTCTATATTTCGGTAAGTGCTGTCTTGTTCTTGTTGAGCAAATAAAGTGTGAGTTGTTGCAAAAAATATTGCAGCAATGCTATAAAGTTTAATATTCATTGTTTTTAAAATTTAGATTAAATAATCATGTGTCACTGCACTTCATCAAATCATGATAAAGAGAAATGTTCTGAGCGAAAAAAGTGATTAGATTTAAGCTAAATTTTTCGGAGGATCCGGGAGTATGTGAGTATAACCATCTAAAGTGAAAATATGGTTATATGAAAACTTTTTAGATTTGAGTTCCAAAGAAAAAGGATTTTTGATTTCAGTTTCTATGGGTTTAGAAGGGAGAATGTTCAGTTCAAAAGCATATTTAATTTGCGAAGTTGGATTTTGAGATTGCTCCGTTGCTTTCTTTACCTGACATTTACCGTTACAGTCTAATTCTGGTTTTTGTTTGTTGATACAATATGTTTCGTAGAATTCTGTATTGATTTGATAGTCTACATAGAAAAGTGAGTTCTGGAAACTTGCCAGAAATATAATTGAAGATAATATGAAAGAAATAGCACTTTTCATTGCATTACAAAAATAGGACAAATTTGTCTTATTAAGCAAATGATTTTAATCAGGGCAAAAATACATTTAAAAAATAATTCGCAGAAGTATTTCTAAATTTTTTAAATTTAAAAATTAAAAAAAAGTAAAAATGGCTAACAAATCAAAATTTATAGAAGAACTTAACTCTAGATATCAACCAAAAGGAGAATATATCGTTCTAGGAAAGGGAATGTTAGACGGAGAAGTAATTACTAAAGTAGATGTTACCGTTCCTCTAAAAACAGTCAATAGACATGGTCTGATTGCGGGAGCAACAGGTACAGGAAAGACCAAAACCCTTCAAGTTTTCGTAGAACAGCTTTCGCATAAAGGTATTCCAACTTTAGTGATGGATATCAAAGGTGACCTTTCTGGAATCGCTGTAGAAGGCGAACAAAATGATAAAATCAACGAAAGATATGCGAAAACAAAATTGCCATATCAGCCGCAATCTTTTCCAGTAGAACTCATGACCATTTCTGCGGAAAAAGGTTTGAAACTAAGAGCAACTGTTACAGAATTTGGTCCAGTTTTACTTTCTAAAATTTTAGGATTGAATGAAACGCAGTCAAGTATTATGTCAATCGTTTTCAAATATGCAGATGACAAAGCATTGCCGCTCATTGATTTAGATGATTTGAAAAAAGTTTTGCAATATGTAACCGATAATGCTGATGGCAAAAAAGAATTAGCAGATAATTATGGTTCTATTTCTCCAGCTTCTCTAGGTGCAATTCTTCGTTCAATTGTAGCGATGGAACAACAAGGAGCAACGAGTTTTTTCGGTGAACCAAGTTTTGATGTTGAAGATTTACTGCAAACCAGAGGCGGAAAAGGCGTAGTAAACGTTTTGAGAGTTTCAGATATTCAGAACCAACCGCAATTGTTTTCTACGTTTATGCTTTCGCTTTTTGCAGAAATTTACATGACTTTTCCAGAAGAAGGAGATAGCGGAAAACCAAAATTAGTTCTTTTTATAGACGAAGCGCATTTGATTTTCAATGAAGCGAGTAAAGCTTTGCTTTCGCAGATAGAAACGATGGTGAAACTTATTCGTTCAAAAGGAGTAGGAATTTATTTTATTACTCAAATTCCGGGAGATGTTCCAGAAAATGTACTTTCTCAATTAGGGCTTAAAATTCAGCACGCTTTGCGTGGTTTCACGGCAAAAGACAGAAAAGAAATTGATAAAGCGGTAGAAAATTATCCTATTACCGAATATTATGATGCAGCCAATTTAATTCAGAATTTAGGAATTGGTGAAGCTTTCGTCACAGCGCTTGACGAGAAGGGAATTCCAACTCCATTGGTTCATACTTATTTGATTTCTCCAGAATCTAGAATGGATGTTTTGACTTCTGAAGAGATAGATGATTTGGTTAATTCTTCTGATTTGGTTAAAAAATATAAAAATGAGGTAGACAAAGAATCAGCCTACGAAATTTTAGCGAAACGCATGGAACAAGCTGCGGAAGTAGAAAAAGAAGTAGCACAAGAAAAATCTACGGCAAGACAACCTAAAGAAGAACCGGGAATGTTCGAACAAGTCATGAAATCTAGAGCTGGAAGAACATTCACCACAACTTTAGCTAGAGAAGGCGCCAAATTTGTCCTAGGAATGTTTGGTTTGAAGATGAGAAGGTAAAAAAATCTTATAATTTTATAAATCCCACCAATTTATAAACCGTAAATTTGTGGGAAATTTTATTAAAATTCTGTAGTCGCTTTTTGCTGAAAGCCGATTGCTGAAAGCCGAAAGCAAAATAATGTACACCATAATAGACATAGAAGGAAACGGAGCGCCTTATAGAAAAGAAAGCATTATAGAAATTGCGATTTTCAGATATGATGGCCACGTTATCACAGACCAATTTATTTCACTTGTCAACCCAGAAAGTGAAATATCTCCATTTGTACAAAAACTGACAGGAATTACCCAAAAAATGGTAAAAACCGCCCCAAAATTTCATGAAATTGCGAAAAGAATCATAGAAATTACAGAAGGAACCATTTTAGTGGGACACAATATAGATTTTGATTACAGAATGCTTCGTCAGAGTTTTAAAAGGTTAGGTTTTGATTTTAAAATCAATACTTTAGATACCATTCCTTTGGCAAAAAAACTGATTCCTCATGAAAAAAGTTATTCTCTGGGGAAATTATGTAAATCTATCGGGATTCCTTTGGTTGATGAACACAGAGCTTCTGGTGATGCGAGAGCTACTTTGGAACTTTTTAAATTGTTAAAAACCAAAGACAACAGCCACGAAATTATTCAGCAGCACCACGAAGAAAGCAACGCAAAATCTTATATCAATAAAATAAAAGAACTTACACAAGATTTACCTTCGGAGAAAGGGTTTGTGTATTTTCAAAATGCTTCTGGCGCTATTCTTTTTGAAGATTATGTAGATGATATTTTTAGAGTTTCTAAAAAATTATTCAATTCTAAATCGGTTAAATGGCAAAATATTCAGGAAGAAGTAGCGCAAATTAACTACGAACTTACGGGAACAGATACGATTGCGAGACTAATGTTGCTGAATCAAAATAAATCGAAGAAGCAGTTTTTACCTTATGGTTTGTTCTACATTGATGGAAAATTTAAGGTTGAAAAAAACTCTGTTCACACAGAAAAACCTTTGTTGAAGTTCAAAAATTTTTCTCAAGGCAGCAAAGTGAAGCATTATATCACCGAAAATGAATCGCTTAGCGATTATAAAACACTGAAAGAGCTCATTACGCTGAAAGGTAGAAATGAACTTTGGATAGGAAAAGGAAGAAGTCTCGGCGAGAAATCTTTTCTCATTATAGAAGAAGGAAAATTGATTTCATTTGGGTATTATGAATTGTTCCATCAGATTCAATCTAGGAAGAAATTGAATAAATTGCAGATAGAAGTGAAGAAAGTTTCGCCAGAAATTATCAACGATTTAAAACTATCTTTACTGAAAAACGAGTATAAAATAGAAAAATTACCTAAATAAATCTAAAAATAGCACTCAAAATAGATAATTTTTACTAAATAAAATTATTGTTTGGTTTTAAAATCTAAAATTTATATTTTTGCAGTAAAATTTTTATTATGACAAATCAAGATTTGCTTCAGATTGCAGAAGAATTCGGAACGCCGGTTTATGTTTATGATGCCGATTCTATAAAATCTCAGTACGAGAAACTCACCACTTCTTTTGCGGAGAGCACTAAGTTTTTCTACGCTTGTAAATCACTCACCAATATCAACATCCTAAAATATGTAGAAAAATTAGGAGCGAATCTTGATTGTGTTTCTATAAACGAAGTTAAATTAGGGTTAAAAGCAGGCTTTTCGGCAGAGAGAATTTTATTTACGCCCAATTGTGTAGACCTTGCCGAAATAGAAGAAGCAATGGCTCTAAATGTTCATATTAATATTGATAACATCTCTATTTTAGAGCAATTCGGGACTAAATATGGCGATTCTTACCCGGTTTTTCTAAGAATTAATCCACATATTTTTGCGGGAGGAAATTACAAAATTTCTACAGGACACATTGATTCTAAATTTGGGATTTCTATTCACCAAATGCGTCATATAGAACGCGTGATGAAATCTACTAATCTTAATATTGAAGGTTTGCATATGCATACTGGTAGCGAGATTAAAGACCCAGAAGTTTTCTTGCAAGGTTTAGAAATTATGTTTGAGCTTTCAGAAAGTTTCCCAAATCTTAAATACATTGATATGGGAAGCGGTTTCAAAGTTCCTTACCAAAAAGGTGAATTAGAAACTGATGTGAAAGCACTAGGCAAAAAAGTAGAAAAAGCAGTCGCTCAGTTCAAAAAAGAAACTGGAAAAGATTTTGAGTTGTGGTTTGAGCCAGGGAAATATTTGGTTTCTAAATCTGGACATTTTTTGGTAAAATCTAACGTGATTAAACAGACAACTGCTACAGTTTTTGTAGGGGTGAACTCTGGATTTAACCATTTAATCAGACCGATGTTCTATGATTCATATCACATCATCGAAAATCTAACCAATCCGAAAGGAACTGAAAGGATTTATACGGTTGTGGGAAACATCTGCGAAACGGATACTTTTGCTTGGGACAGAAAATTACACGAAGTTAGAGAAGGAGATGTTTTAGTGTTCAGAAATGCAGGAGCTTATGGTTTTGAGATGAGTTCAAATTTCAATTCTAGATTGAAACCAGCCGAAGTTTTATTCTTGGATGGAAAAGCGCATCTCATCAGAAAAAGAGAAGAATTCGATGATTTATTGAAAAATCAAATCGAAGTTTTATAAATTTTAAATAAGAGGTTGTAATTCGTTTACAACCTTTTTTTGTAAATTTACTATCAAATTTTAAGACATGAAAAAGTTTTTATTATTAGTGATGATGACGTTTTCTTTCGGTTTTGTGAATGCACAATATTTGGTAGAAGACAATGATATTACAGAAAATTCTAAAGAATTTGGTAGAGCAGATATTTCATTAGACATGAATAATCCGCTAGAATTTTACAGACTAAAATGTGCGAATGCTACTTATGCACAATACATTGGAGGAGAAAATGGTTTTAAAGACAAATTATTTAAAAATCTAAAAGCCAGTCTTTCTAACAATTTATATTCTGTAAATGGAACTTTTGATTTCATTTTCTACATTGATAAAGAAGGAAATTTAAAGGATTTTGCACTAAAACCAGAAGTTCCGAATAGTAATCTTTTGCAAACAGACATTAAGAATGCTGTAAAAGCAATGAATCAAAAATGGATGCCTGCAACTTGCGATGGCGCAAAAGTAGATTCTAAAATAAGGCTGAAAGTCAATTTCAGGACAGATTTGTTCGATATGTAAAAAATAAAAGTCGCTTGAGAAAAGCGACTTTTTTATTTATCTTTGAAGCACAAAACTAATAAACATGAGAAAATTATTTTTATTCTCACTATTCATTTCCAATATTTTTATTTTTTCTCAAGAGCAGAAAACCGAAATGAATACAGAAAGCACTAGCGTTATTTATAAGAAAGCAGAATTTCCGGGTGGTGATACAGCTTTTAGAAAAGAGTTGTTCAAAATGATCAATGCTTATATTGATATAAAAACTTATGCAGTAAATGGTGTGTTTACCTTTTCTTTTGATGTACAACCTGATGGAAAGATTAAAAATTTAGATGTAAATCCAAAAGTAAAAAACAGTGAACTTTTTATTGATGATATGCTATTTTGCATGAGAAAAGTTAAAACTAATTGGATTCCAGCTACTAAAGATGGAATGCCAGTTACTTCTAATTACACTATTAAAATTAATTTTATTACAGATCATACAGAACATGAATAAGATGTTGACAAGAATTACCCTTTTATTTTCTTTCATTGCTATTTCTTTACAAGCTCAGTTACAAGTTTTACCTAATTATCCAGAAGGTCAAGAATTTTATAAAGGAGGTTATATGAAATTCTATGAAGACGCCCACGATTTTGTGAAAAATAACAATATTCAGCCATGTGAAAATCCCGATGAAGTCTATTTGATGAAAATTCTCGTAAATCCGGATGGAAAAGTAAATTATGTGCAAGATCCAGATGTGATGGGAGTGAAAAATAATAAGTGTGCTTTTGATTTTGGGAAGAAAATATTAGCAAATCTTAATGATTATGTTCCTGCAGAAGTAGATGGTGTGAAAACTCCAGCTCTTACTCGAATTATTTTTTATCCAAAAGAGTTGTTTGCAGATAGTAATTACATTCCCTTGAATTCCTCTTTAATAGATGCAGAGTTTCCTGGTGGGATTTCTAATTACAGAAAGAAGTTTATTTCTTGTTTTAATACTAATGGATTTAATTATAGCCAAAGTTTTAGATTTGTCATTAATTTTGAGGTAGATACACAAGGTGATATTCAAAATATTTACATCGATACCAGCTTTGACAATGAAGATTTTGTGAAAATGATTGTAAAATGTGTAGTTCCTAGAAAAATAAAATTTAAACCCGCTACTTATCATGGTTCACCGATTACTTCTAGATTTAGAATACCCATTACGATAAATGTAGACTAATCTCCCTGCCATTTTGTCATAAAATTCCTTATCTTTGCACTCAAAATATTTGAAAAGTGCAAGAAAAATATATAGACGAAACTAAACAAGGCGAAGCTTTTGCTATTGCAGAAAAACCAGAAAATTCTAAAAAATTGTTTTTAGAAAGTTACGGTTGTCAAATGAATTTCTCAGACTCTGAAATCGTAGCCTCTATTCTTAACGAACAAGGTTATAATACCACCATGAAAGTAGAAGAAGCAGATTTAATTTTGCTGAATACTTGCTCTATCAGAGAAAGAGCAGAACAAACCGTGAGAATGCGTTTGTCTCAATTCAAAAATTTAAAAAAAGAAAATCCAAGTCTTACGGTTGGTGTTCTTGGTTGTATGGCAGAACGTCTTAAAACCAAATTTTTAGAAGAAGAACATCTCGTAGATTTAGTTGTAGGACCAGATGCGTATAGAGATTTACCCAATCTTTTGAAAGAAACAGAAGACGGAAGAGATGCCATTAACGTAATTCTTTCTAAAGAAGAAACTTATGCAGATATTAATCCTGTTCGATTGGGAGGAAACGGTGTTACCGCTTTTGTAACCATAACTAGAGGTTGCGATAATATGTGTACTTTCTGCGTAGTTCCTTTTACCAGAGGTAGAGAAAGAAGCCGTGATCCGCACTCAATTATTGAAGAATGCAAAGCTTTAGCTGAAAATGGTTACAAAGAAATTACGCTTCTTGGACAAAATGTGGATTCATATCTTTGGTATGGAGGTGGTCCAAAAAAAGATTTTGATAAAGCTTCGGAAATGCAAAAAGCTACGGCTGTAAATTTTGCTCAATTGTTAGAAATGGTAGCAAAAGCAGTTCCTGCAATGAGAATTCGTTTTTCTACTTCTAATCCGCACGAAATGACGGAAGAAGTTTTCCGTGTGATTGCAAAATACGATAACGTTTGTAAATACATTCACCTTCCTGTACAAAGCGGAAGTGACAGAATTTTGCAGAAAATGAATCGTCAACATACACGTCAGGAATATTTAGATTTGATTAAAAAAGCGAAGGAAATAGTTCCAGACATTGCTTTTTCTCAAGATATGATTGCTGGTTTCTGTGGTGAAACAGAAGAAGATCATCAATTAACTCTTGATTTAATGAGACAAGTAGAATACGATTACGGATATATGTTTGCGTATTCTGAAAGACCAGGAACTCCAGCTCATAAAAAAATGGAAGATGATGTTCCTGCAGATGTGAAGCAAAGAAGATTAGCCGAAATCATTGCTTTGCAAGGAGAATTATCCAGAAAAAGAATGAAATCTTACGTTGGCAAAAACTACGAAGTTCTAATTGAAGGAGAGTCTAAGAAAGATAAAAATCAATGGAAAGGAAGAACTTCTCAGAATGCAGTAGTGGTTTTTGACAAAGTAGAAGGGCAGAATATTGGTGACTTTGTGACTGTTTTTGTTCATGACAGCACTCAAGGCACACTTTTGGGGAAAGCGATTTAAGGAAATCGTAAGTTTTCTAAAATTTTTAAAAACACTAAACCTCAAATCTCAAAATTATGAGCGACTTACAATCCATAAAAAACCGTTTCGGAATTATAGGGAATTTTCCCGCACTTAATCGTGCCATAGAAAAAGCAATTCAGGTGGCGCCTACAGATATTTCCGTTTTGGTTATCGGAGAATCTGGAGTTGGTAAAGAACATATCCCGAAAATTATTCATAGCGAATCTCGCAGAAAACATCAACCATATATTGTGGTAAACTGTGGTGCAATTCCAGAAGGAACTATAGATTCAGAGCTATTTGGGCACGAAAAAGGAGCTTTTACAGGAGCTACTTCTACCAGAAAAGGGTATTTCGAAGTAGCAGATGGTGGAACGATTTTCTTAGATGAAGTAGGTGAACTTCCGTTGCAAACTCAAGTAAGGCTTCTCAGAGTTTTAGAAAGTGGAGAATTTATGAAAGTGGGTTCTTCTCAGGTTCAAAAAACCAATGTGAGAATCGTAGCTGCGACTAATGTGAATATGATGAAGGCGATTGAAGATGGCAGATTCAGAGAAGATTTGTACTATCGTCTCAATACGGTTCAGATTGATATGCCGCCTTTGAGAGAAAGAAAAGGAGATATCCATTTGCTTTTCAGAAAATTCGCCATTGATTTTGCCGAAAAATACAGAATGCCAGAGTTGCAATTGACAGATGACGGCGTTAAATATTTAGAAAATTATACTTTCCCAGGAAATATTCGTCAGCTGAGAAATTTAGTGGAGCAAATGACGGTGGTAGAACAAAACAGAAGCGTAAATTCTACTAAATTATCAGAATATATTCCGATGAATGCTCAACTTCCTGCTGTGGTTTCCAGAGGTGGAAATTCAGGGAATTCAGGAGCAGATTTCAGTTCAGAAAGAGAAATCATGTACAAAATTCTTTTTGACATGAGAAATGATTTAAATGATTTAAAATCCTTAACTTCGGAACTGATTAAGAATAGAGGAAGTCAGAGTTTTTCGCATCATGAACAGGATTTAATTGGTAGAGTTTTTAAAACTGAAACCCAACCGGTTAATACAAGTTCTATTTTGTATTACGAAGATCAACCAACTGCGCCAACTCCTAATTTCTACAATGATACTGAGGAGTACGAAAATGGAGTAGAAGATATAGATTTAGAAGAAGAACCGAAAGAAGAGTCTCTTTCTTTAATCAATAATGAGAGAGATTTAATTGTAAAAGCCCTCGAAAAACACAAAGGCAGAAGAAATAAAGCTGCAGATGAATTGGGAATTTCTCAAAGAACACTTTACAGAAAAATAAAACAATATAATTTAGAAGATTAATGAAAAGATTTCAGATTTTAAATTTCAGATTTCAAGCCAAAAATTTTAAAATTTTTGGAGTTTTATTCTTGGGTTTCTTTTCCTTAGCTCTTTTGTCTTCTTGCTATAGTTTTACAGGGAATTCTTTGAATCACGACGAAAAAACCATTCAGATTAAAAATTTCCCTAATAATGCAGCTTTGGTGAATGCTAATTTAAGTCAAGAATTTTCTATTGCCCTTCAAAATAGATTTTTACAAAGGTCTGGTTTAAAGGGAACTACGGAAAACCCTGATGTTCTTATTGAAGGAGAAATTACAGATTACAGCATTTCGCCTACCACTATTTCTACACCAGTTACTACAGACGGTGGAAATATTCAAGCAGCACAAAATAAGCTCACCATTACGGTAAAAGTTCATTACGAAAACAGTAAGTTTCCAGAAGCAAGTTTTGATAGAACGTATTCAGATGAAGCGGTTTTCAGTAGTGATTTAGATATTAATGCCATAGAAACTTCTCAAGTGAAATTGGTAAACGAAAGGATTATCAATAAAATTTTTAACGATATTGTAGCCAATTGGTAAAAGATGAATGCACGAGTTTTAGAATTGCTTCAGCGCCCAGAAAATATTTCTAAAGAAGACATTTTGCTTCTTCAGAATGAAATTTCTAAATTTCCTTATATGCAGAGTATCAGAACTTTGCATCTTTCGGCGATTTTTAATTTCGATGCTGAAAATTACCAAAAAGAACTAACCAAAACCGCAGCGTATACTACGGATAAAAAAATTCTCTACACTTTCATCAATAAAAAGAATGAAGAAGAGAAAAAAGAATTGACGAAATTCAAGAAAATTGTACTCGCTAAAACTGAATATGAAGTTGAAAAAACCATTGAAGAACCTGTAAATATCGTTGAGGTTCCAGAGCAAAATATCACTGAGAATTCTTCTGAAAATTTAACCGAAACGGTAGAAAAAATAGAGGCGGAAAAACCTGTAGTTACACATCCGAAAAGTGTAGTAGGAGATACAGAATTAGAAGCACCAATTCTTGATAAAAAAGAAAATGAGTTTGAAGTTTTGAAAGAATTGGAGATTTTAGAGATTGAAAATCAATTGCTTGAGCAAGAGAAAGCGGAAGAAGAAAATATAGAAATTGCGTTCAAAACGAGAGAAGAAGACCTTAATTTCAGTAAAGAAACCGTTTTAGAACATATAGATCAATCAGATGACAAGGAAATTACGTCTGTAAAACCTTCGGATATCAGTTTTAATGGTTTCGAAAGTTTCTTGCCAAATGTAAAATTCACCGTTCCTTCTACTCCAAAAGAAGAGCTGAAATCTGAACCAGAAGCAGAAATTCTTACACCAATTATTGAAGAAAAACCAACTGAAGAAGAAATAAAATCTGAAGAAATTCCATCTGAAAAAACTTCAGAATTGAACATTTCAGAGCCAGAAAAAACAGAGATTATAGAGGAAAATACGGAAATGACGATTGAAAAAGAAGCGCCTCAAGTAATTAATACTCCTATTTTGACGCAAGAAAAAGAAGAAATTGTAGAAGAAATTCATACCGATTGGAAACCGATGAATTTTGTGATGAATCCACTGGATTCTATGATCCAAAAGCAGGCGGTTTCTCAACCGAAAGCTACTGAAAAACCAGTTGAGGTAAAACCAGAAATTGCAATCACAGAAGAGAAGAAAATTGTAGAAGATGTTGCACCAATCGAATTGAAAAAAGAGGTTTTAGAAGAAGTTAAAATTGAAGAAAAACCTATTGAAAAATCTATTCTAAATACTTCTTTCTTAAAAACTAACGTTCAAGAAACTCCTGTTCAAACTCCTGAAAATCAAGTGGAAAAACTTTCGGCGGAAGAAAATAATAGCAATGTTCCAGGTTTTGTAAATACTTGGCAAAGTTGGCTTAAAATTGATCGTTCCGGAATTAAAACTCCTGAAAATATCCCAGTAAAAGTCATTGAGAAAAAAGCAGAAATCATCGATAAATTCATTGAAGAAAATCCTAAAATTTCTCAGTTAAAAGAAGAAGTGAATTTTGTAGTAAAAGAAAAAAATGACGACATCTCACACTTGATGACCGAAACTTTGGCAAAACTCTACACCGAACAAAGATTGTATACGAAGGCAATTAAAGCTTACGAAATCCTTCAAAATAAGCATCCAGAAAAAGCCGAAGATTTTAAAGCTAAAATTCAAGAAATCAAAGATTTAAAACAAGGTAAATAAAACAAAAACTCCAAGAATTTCGAGGCCACTGAAAAACTCTCCATAT
>DITA01000084.1:0-6259 GCA_002422665.1 Flavobacteriales bacterium UBA6196 | reverse complement strand
TTCCCCAACTTTTGTTACTGATCCATTTATTTACTAGAGGTAGAGCGTAAATTCACTCTAATTAACAAAAAAAGCAACTCAAAATTGAGTTGCTTTTTTTGTTTTTCTTGTATCTGATTATTTTCTGATTCCTAGTTCAGCAATAATTGCTCTATAACGAGAAATTTCAGTTTTCTTAAGATAATCTAACAATCTTTTTCTTTTACCTACTAATTTAACTAGAGATTTCTCAGTAGCATAATCTTTGTGGTTTTTCTTTAAGTGACCAGACAAATGGTTAATTCTAAATGTGAATAAAGCGATTTGTCCTTCTGCAGAACCTGTGTTTGCAGCGTTTCCTCCGTGTTTAGCGAAGATTTCTGATTTTTTTTCTGATGTTAAGTACATGCCAATATTATTTAATGATTATTATGTAACGAGGTGCAAAAGTACAACTTTATTTTTAAACCGAGAAATTTATTCTTAGATTCTAAAGACATTCTCGTAATAATGTTAACAAATTCTTAAATTTTATAAATAACTTACTGAAATTCTGCGTAAATTTGCCTCATCTTTTTGATATGAAAAAAATTCTATTCTGTGGTTTAGCGGCAAGCCTTATCATCATAAGTTGCAAAAATTTAGGAAGCACCTTGGTGAAGCTTAACCATTCTATTAAGCTAAAACACGTAGATAGAATTGTCTATTTCGACCCAGAAGTTTATCCTAATTTCGAAGAAATTAAAGAACCCACCAATAATGTTATTTACAGTGCTGTTTCTGACGAATTGAAAAATTACGGCAATTACAAAATCATGCACATCAATAATGCTAATATTAAATATGACAGCGTAGATGTGAATATGATTAAAGAATCTTGCCTAAATAACGGTGCTGAAATCGCCTTGGTTCCGAAAGTAAAATATTTTAAAGTTGGTCTTGGGAAATATGTTTTTTCTAACCAAGTCATTGTGAGCATGAAAATGTACAATAATGATGGACAATTGGTGATAGAAAACTCTTATGACACTTATAAAGGAAGCGGTAGATTACTCGGCAGTGCAGAAAATTCTATAAAAATAGGCACCGCAAATGTCATCAAAAATATGATTACTGAACTAAGAAGCAGGAATATGACTACTCCTGCATCTGAATAATTTTCTATTTATAGAATTTTATAAAATCCTTGCCAATTCCTCACACAACCATTCTAGCAATTCTCTATCTTCATCTGTAAAAGGGTCTTTTTTGTGAGAATCTATATCTATTTGACCAATATTTACACCATCTTTAATGATAGGTACTACAATTTCTGCCTTAGTATCTAGTGAGCAAGCCAAATAATTATCTTGTTCCCAAACATCCGGCACTACAAAAGTTTCGTTTGACAAAGCAACTTGCCCACAAATTCCCTTTCCAAAAGGAATCACAGTATGATCTGTAGCTGCACCAACATAAGGTCCTAAAACCAATTCTTCTTTGTCACCATTTTTAAAATAAAAACCAGTCCAATTAAAATAATCAAACTCTTGGTCTAGAAGATGACAGATTTTTTCTAATTTTTCGGTGGTATTGTGACTTGGGCTTTCAATAATAGATGAAAGTCTTTTTTTAATTTCCATAATTTTTAAATTTTTAATATTCTTCGAATGTAATATCTTCTTTGTAACCGAACATTCCTCTTTCTTTAATCATTGCTGCTACTCCATCTGGTAATTGCTCTTCCCAGCCTGATTCGCTATTCGAAATTTTCTGCAAAATTTCTCTAGAATAAATTTCAGAATGCTCTGGATTATAATCCTTAATATCTACAATTCTTCTGTTATGTTTAAAATATTTATACAATTCTTTAAGATTGTCATTCACTTTTAAGTTTTCTGATGTGAGCAATTCATGCGTTTTAGGATCTTTATAAGGATACAGATATACTCTCATATCTTTTTTGAAGAACTTACCGAACGCTTCTAAAATTCCACCAGAAAGATGTTTGTAATAATCTTCATCAAAAACCATCAATAAATTATTTACGCCCATCGCAATTCCGGTATATCTTACGTTATACGAAGTGAAATAATCTACCAATCTATAATATTCTGAGAAATTAGAAATCATCACGGTATAACCCAATTTCGCTAAAACATCTACTCTATCTAAGAAATCTCTTTCGTCTAGATTCCCTGATGCTTTGAGATTAGAAACGGTAATTTCGAAAAGAATAACGGTATCTTCTGGTTTTCCTTCTGTTTCATTGAGGAACATTTTAAGACCGTTTTCGAACATATCTACATTCACCAAAGTTACCGGTCTGAAACTTCCTCTTACCGCAAAAACATCTTTTCTATACAATAAATCCGCTGGAAGCATGTTTTTCCCTTCAGAATTGAAGATTACCGCTTC
This sequence comes from Flavobacteriales bacterium UBA6196, assembly GCA_002422665.1. GTDB lineage: Bacteria > Bacteroidota > Bacteroidia > Flavobacteriales > Weeksellaceae > Cloacibacterium > Cloacibacterium caeni_C. Next base: position 3,883 of record DITA01000084.1, on the reverse strand, counting down.
AGTCATAGAATTTTTAATCAACTGAAGACTCATCAATCGATTATCCACATAAGGAAAAGCAGGTCCTTGAAAATCAATCATGTCTATTTCAATTTTATCAATTGAAATATCATCATACAAACTTTTGATTAATCTTCTAGGATTGTCATACAAATGAAAAGCTCCATAAACCAAGTTTACGCCAAGATTTCCCAGCGTTTCTTGCTGAAGTGTAGCATCATTTTCTTTAAATTTTACATGCAAAACAATTTCGCTGTACTCTTGACCAGGTTGCGCCTGAAACATAATTCCTACCCAACCGTGACCTAAAAAGGTTTTTTGATAATTAATGGTAGTAACTGTATTCGCAAAAGAGAAAAATTTACGATGTGAATTTTCTTCGTTATCTAAACGCTCTTGGATAAGACCTACTTCATGACGAAGCATTTTTTTCAGTCTATTTTGGGTTACATATCTATTTTTATCTTCTTTACCATAAATAGCATCACTGTAATCCTTATCATAAGCAGACATTGCTTTTGCAATCGTTTGAGAAGCAGCTCCCGCTCTAAAGAAATGACGAACCGTCTCTTGTCCCGCACCAATTTCTGCAAAAGTACCATATATATTAGGGTCTAAATTGATGGCTAAAGCCTTTTGCTTAGGAGTAAGATATTGCTTAATTACAGACATGAATAAAATTTTGCGTAAATTTACCAAAATCTCACAAAAACCCAAAAATGAAGTTGAAATTTCTAGGAACTGGTACTTCACAAGGCATTCCCGTGATTGGATCTACTCATCCTGTTTGTTTATCTACTAATCCTAAAGACAAAAGACTAAGGTCATCTGTCATGATTACGGATGATGAAGGGAAAAAGATTCTTATTGATTGTGGTCCAGATTTTCGTCAACAAATGCTCACCAATCAAGAAAACAATGTAGACGCCTTATTAATTACACATGAACATAATGACCATATTATTGGCTTAGATGATTTACGCCCAATTATTTTCCAAAAAAGAAAAGATATTTCTATTTATTGTTTGCCAAGAGTAGGAAAAGAGATTCAAAATAGGTTTCCGTATGCTTTTACAGAAGACAAATATCCTGGCGCTCCGAGTTTTGAAATCACAGAAATAGGAAACGAACCATTTATTATAGAAAACACAGAGATTACTCCAATTCAAGTAATACATTATAAGTTACCAATTCTAGGTTATAAGTTCAAAAACCTTGCTTATATTACAGATGCCAGTTTCATTTCGGAAGAAGAACAAGAAAAATTGAAAAATTTAGATGTTCTTATTATTAACTGCTTAAGAAAAGATGAACCACATGTTGCTCATTATATATTACCAGAAATTCTAGAATTGGTAGAAAAACTACAACCCAAAACTACATATCTTACTCATATCAGTAATAGATTTGGCTTCCATGACGAGATAGAATCGATGACGCCAGAGAATGTTCATCCTGCTTATGATGGACTAGAAATAGCGTTTTAAGAAAATATTTTATAGAAATTTTCTTTTTTAAAATAAAAATATTCTATATTTGCACCACCAATTTTTAATGCCCAGTTGGCGGAATTGGTAGACGCGCTAGACTCAAACTCTAGTATCGAAAGATGTGCCGGTTCGATTCCGGCACTGGGTACAAAAAGAGAACTCTTCAACAGAGTTCTCTTTTTTTTTGGCAATAATTCAGTATTTATTGGTAATTTTCAAATAATTCTTAAGGGTCCTTTAGTTTCTTTATAAATTTAACATTTAATAATCCTTAACATCATGACAACAATCAGTTTTATAGCTAATTTTATTATGAAATTCATAAAAATATCAGCTAATTGACAAATATCATGTAAATATTTTAGAAATATTTAGGAATTATTTAAAGTTTAAATATATATATGCATTATTAAAATTCAATAATTCATAATAAATTTTTAAAAAAAATAAAAATATGAAAAATTTAGCTAAAACAATTAATCGCTTTTTTATCTTACTTTCCCTTTTAACAGTAGTTGTGTTTTATGCACAAAGCGTTACTGGAAAATCTTTTAAAGTTGCGGTAAACGGAACATCTCCAATGCACGATTGGACAATGACTTCTACATCTGCAGTATTCACTGGAACTGTAAATGGCAACACTATTACTAATGTAAAATTTGTAATGGCTAGTAAAAACCTAAAAAGTGAAAAAGGTAAAATGATGGACAACAAAGCTTACAAAGCTTTAAAAGCAGATGCTAATCCTAACATTACTTTCACTGCTGCTTCTTTACCTCTAGGAAAAAGCAACGTAGCTGGTAAATTAACAATCGCAGGTGTTACTAGAAACGTTAACATTACTGTAAACGTAGAAAAAAATGGTAATTCTTATAAAATTACTGGGTCTGAAAGCTTAAAAATGTCTGAATACGGTATGGAAACTCCAGGTTTCTTAGGTGTAACTACAGGTGACGCTGTTACAGTAAATGTAAATATCGTAGCGAACTAATAATAAATATGAATAACAATTAAATAAAAAAAGTATGAAAACTTTATGGATTAAAGCCGCTGTTCTTTCAACTGTATTAACAAGCACAGCTTTCTATGCACAAGAGGCAGATATGAGAGATTATCTTGCACCTGAAAAATCAACTAGAAACGTATTCGAAGACCCTAAAGTAGAAGCTCCTGAATACACTGGAGTAAAAGTATCTGTAGGTGGTGATTTCGCTTTACAATTCCAATCTCTAGACCATAGTACAAAAGGAACTACTGCTGCTCCACTTGTAAACATGGGTGCTGATTTCAACTTACCAACTGCTAACTTAGACCTTAATGCTTACTTAGCTAAAGGTGTTAAAATGCACTTAAGAACTTATCTTTCTGCAAGACACCACAACGAAGCTTGGGTAAAAGGTGGTTACATTCAAATTGATAACTTAGATTTCATTTCTCAAGGATTCTTAGGTGGTCTTATGAAAAATGCAAGAATCAAAGTAGGTATGGATGACATCAACTACGGTGACTCTCACTTCAGAAGAACTGACAATGCTAAAGCAATTACCAATGCTTTCGTAGAAAATAACATTATGGATTCTTTCACTACTCAAGCTTTTGGTGAAGTTTACTACTACTCTAATGGATTCATGGGTATGGTTGGTGCATCTAACGGTAAATTAAACCAAACTGCAGTAAAAGGAACTAACGATAACGCTCCTTCTATCTACGGAAAACTTGCTTATGACAAACAACTTAGCGAAGATTTAAGATTCAGACTTTCTGGTTCAGTAATCAAAACTAACGGTTTAAATACTAACGGTAAATTATTTGGTGATGACAGAGCTGGTTCTAGATACTACTATGTATTATTAACTACAGCTGATGCTATGGGAACTTCTAACCACATGACCGGTAGATTTGACCCAGGTTTCAAAGAAATGACTGCTATTCAAATTAACCCATTCATTAAATATCAAGGTTTAGAATTCTTCGGTACTTACGAACACGTTTCTGGTAACAAACCTTTAAACGCTACAACTAAAAGAAGTTCTGATGGTTCTTACAACCAAATCGCAGCTGAATTACTTTACAGATTCGGTGGAAAAGAACAATTCTATGTAGGTACTAAATACAACACTGTAAGTGGTAAAGATTATGACGGTGCTGCTGAAAGAAAAATCGATCGTTTCAACTTAGCTGGTGGTTGGTTCATGACTAAAAACATTATGGCTAAATTAGAATACGTAAACCAAACTTACGATAAGAGTGCAGCTTGGGGTACAACTTCAGCACTTTACGGAGGTAAATTCAATGGTGTTGTTTTCGAAGCTACAATTGGATTCTAATAATCTCAAATCGAAATATTGAAGAAAGAAAGGGGCATCTATTGTAGTCATGGTCGGAAGAAAATT
>DITA01000054.1:0-19779 GCA_002422665.1 Flavobacteriales bacterium UBA6196 | reverse complement strand
GGTATTGATATTTATAAAGCAGATGTTTTATCGGGGCTTTTTATTGGGGCAATGATTCCGTTTATTTTCTCATCATTAGCTATTAATGCAGTAGGAAAAGCTGCTATGGCAATGGTAGAAGAAGTAAGAAGACAGTTCAGAGAAATTCCAGGAATTTTAGAAGGAACTGGGCAACCAGAATATGATAAATGCGTTGCTATTTCTACGGATGCTTCTATCAAAAAAATGTTATTGCCAGGTTCTATCGCTATTGTTACGCCATTATTAGTTGGTTTTATTTGGGGACCTGAAGTTTTAGGAGGCTTTTTAGCAGGAGCTACTGCAAGTGGAGTTTTACTAGGAATGTTTCAAAATAACGCTGGTGGAGCTTGGGATAATGCAAAAAAATCTTTTGAAAAAGGAGTTGAAGTAAATGGAGAAACTTATTATAAAGGTTCTGAAATGCACAAAGCTTCAGTAACAGGTGATACAGTAGGAGATCCGTTCAAAGATACTTCTGGACCTTCAATGAATATTTTGATTAAGTTAATGTCAATTGTTTCTTTGGTAATCGCACCTACATTAGCTTCTATGTTTGCCGATAAAATTGAAAAAGACAGACAACATAAGATAGAAACCATGATTTCTGCCTCACAAAAGAAATCTGTTTCTATGACTAATTGTAATACTGAATGTATGAAAGAATGCTCCACTCAAGGAAAAAATTGTGAAACCGAACATTTCCAATGTTGTAAATAAAAATCTAACCGTCGTATTTTTTACGGCGGTTTTTTTTGAAAAACTTTGTCATTTTAATTTTTAAAATTTCATTTATTTCCCTATTTTTGACCAATGGAAAATTTTATCGTATCCGCAAGAAAATATCGTCCGCAAGAGTTTGACACTGTTGTAGGGCAATCTCACGTTACAGATACCTTAGAACACGCCATAGAAAATAGTCAGTTGGCTCAAGCGTTGCTTTTCTGCGGACCGAGAGGTGTAGGAAAGACTACTTGTGCTAGAATTTTGGCTAGAAAAATCAACGAAAAAGATGGTTCTACCTCAGAAGACGGATTTGCGTATAATATCTTTGAATTAGATGCTGCTTCTAATAACTCAGTAGATGATATTAGAGATTTAACAGACCAAGTTCGTTTTGCTCCACAAGTTGGGAAATATAAAATTTATATTATAGACGAGGTTCACATGCTTTCTACAGCGGCATTTAATGCTTTTCTTAAAACATTAGAAGAACCACCAGCTCATGCTATTTTTATTTTAGCAACTACAGAAAAACATAAGATTATTCCTACCATTTTATCAAGATGTCAGATTTATGATTTCAAAAGAATCACCATCGAAGATATACAGGAACATCTTAGAAAAATTGCCGAAAAAGAAGGCGTAAATTATGAAGATGATGCATTGTTTTTAATTGCTCAAAAAGCAGATGGAGCACTGAGAGATGCACTTTCTATCTTTGATAGACTTACCACTTTTACTCAAAAAAATATTACACTTGCTAAAGCAGCTGAAGTTCTCAATATTCTAGATTACGATCAATATTTGAAAATTGTAGATTTAGCAAAAGAAAATAGCATTCCGGGAATTCTTACCGCTTTCAATGATATTGTTAAAAAAGGTTTTGACCCACATTTATTTATTGGTGGATTGGGAAGTCATTTCCGTGATTTAATGATGGCGCAAAATGCTTCTACACTTGCTCTAATAGAAGTAGGTGAGAACACGAAACAGAAGTTTTCTGAACAGAGTAAAAACTGGAGTGCTCAGCAACTTATAGATGCTATAGAAATCTGTAATCACGCAGATATTAATTACAAAAATTCTAAAAATCCAAGATTAACGGTAGAAATCTCTTTGATGCAGTTGGCCAGTCTTACTGCTGCGAAAAGTGATGATAAAAAAAAAAGTTCTTAATTCTAGCGCCACTATTTCGTAAAAAGGAAAGTGAAAAGCCAAAAGTAGTTCCAGAAAAACCGCAAGAAACTTTACCGTCAACTAAAAAAACAGAAGAATCTGTTCCAAAAACTGTTCAAAAAATTACTGAACCAATTGTTAAGAAAACCATAGTTTCAGAATTTAGTATTCTTGCTACGCTCAATAAAAAAGAGGAAGAAGAAGTAGTTGTCACTCCTCAGAAAAAAGAAGAAGATTTACCAGATCATCATTTCACCGAAAAAGATTTACAAACAGAATGGCAAGTTTTTCTAAATGATTTATTTATAAAAGACCAAGTCACGTATTTTGCCGTAAATACAGCAAAACTTTATAAAAAGGAAGAAAATGTAGTGGAGATTTTATATCCTTCAGATTTGGTGAAAACTGAGTTTGAGAAAATTCAAGCGCAATTTTTTAATCATTTCAAGAGAAAAGTCAATAACTACAAAATAGAAGTTTCTTACCGAGAAGACAAAAAACTCATCAAAAAACAAGAAACGAAAAGAGATATTTTCCAAAAATATGTAGAAATTAATCCTGTTTTAAAAGATTTAGATGAATTGATGAAGTTAGATTTAAGTTAAAAATTCCATTTCATGATTAGACTATTAGATTTACACAAAGGAGAAGAAAACAAACAAAAAGTTTTAGAAAACGTAAAAGATAATATTTCTTTTTCTGGTTCTAATTTATGGATTCTAATGGCTGCTATTCTTGTAGCATCTGTAGGTCTTAATGTAAATTCTACAGCAGTGGTGATTGGAGCCATGCTTATTTCTCCTTTGATGGGGCCTATTGTAGGCGCTGGTTTTGCACTTGGTGTTTTTGATTTTGAATTACTGAAAAAATCATTAAAAAACTTGCTTATTGCTACCATTGCGAGTTTATTAGTTTCCACCATCTATTTTTATATTAGTCCTTTCAAAGAAGCTCAATCTGAGTTATTAGCCAGAACATCTCCCAACATTTATGATGTGCTTATTGCATTTTTTGGAGGTTTAGCTGGTGTTATTGCAATAACTAGAGTGGAAAAAGGAAATCCTATTCCTGGGGTTGCCATTGCTACAGCTCTTATGCCACCATTATGTACAGCAGGTTTTGGTTTGGCAACAGGTAATTTTAAGTTCTTTTTTGGAGCATTATTTCTTTATACAATTAATTGTGTTTTTATAGGGATTTCTACATTTTTGATTGTTAAATTTCTTAAATATCCATCGGTTAAATTTGTAGATTTAAAGGAGAGAAAAAGAGTGCAAAATTTGATAACTCTACTTTCTTTACTGGTTCTTTTGCCAAGTATTTATTTTGCCTATTCATTATATAAAGAACAGGAATTTAGGATTAAAGCAGACCAGTTTATTGAAAAAGAATTTATAGAAAAAGGTAATACTTTGGTTTACAAAAAAATAAATTTTTTAAGCAATCCTCGAAAAATAGAATTAGCTTTCCTAAAGAGAAATTTTACTCAAGATGAAATAAAAAAAATGAACCAAAGTCTTTCAGAAATTGGTCTAAATAATACCGAACTTATTATTAAAGCGAATAATTATCAAAATTTAGAAGTTTTAAAAGAAGATATTCTTAATGAAATCAATAAAAATTCTGAAAGAGATAAAGAATTATTGGCTTTAAAAAGTCAAACTTCATCTTTAGAAGATAATATGCAGTTGCTTAAGGAAGCTCAAGTTTTGTTTCCAAATATCAATGCGATAAATGTTTCTGAACTCAGTTTTGCACAAGGTGATTCATTGGTTGAAAAACCTGTACTTATTTATAAAGCATCAGAAAATCTTACAGATGAAGACCAAATAAAACTGAAAAACTGGATTGAGAAAAGGCTCAATAAATCAAATGTAGAAGTTTATAAATAAATTTTAAAGCTTCAAATCATGTAAAAAAATATTCAATGAATTTTCATTACAAAAGATTGCTGGTTCCCATTCGGAAAAATTTTATTGTAAGAAATCTAATTTCTTATTTTAAAAACGTATACCAAAGAACCACTTATGCCAATTCTACTCTCAAAAAGCAATTTTTACAGTTTTTACCTTTTTTATTGGCATCTTTTATCACTGGATTTGTGGCTTTCTTGTACAGTAAAATATTCACCTTTTCAGAAAAATGGTCTCACGAAATTTTTCATCAGAATAAATTATATATTTTCATTATCACGCCTTTGAGTTTTTTCATTTCTTGGTTTTTTGTCAGAACTTTTGCTAAATATTCTGCAGGAAGCGGAATTCCGCAAGTCATGGCTTCAGTAGAATTGTCAAAACCAAATACACATCATCTTGTTAAAAGATTTCTGAGTTTAAGAATAATCATCATCAAAATTTTAGCAAGTGCTGTAAAAGTTTTTGGTGGAGGAATTGCAGGAAGAGAAGGGCCAACCATACAAATTGCGGGTTCTATTTTTGTGGAAATTCATAAAAGATTGCCAAAATGGTGGGTTCCAATTTCTGAAAAAAATGTAATGATTGCGGGAGCTGCTTCTGGTTTAGCTGCAGCTTTTAACACACCACTTGGCGGAATTATCTTTGCGATTGAAGAATTAGCCAAAACTCATATTAAGTATATTAAATCTCCACTTTTTGTAGCAGTTATCATCGCTGGTCTCACTGCGCAAGGTTTTGGTGGCAGTTACTTGTATCTAGGTTATCCTAAAACCAATTACTCTGGTTGGATGGTTTTTGTAGGAATTTTTATTACGGCTATTGTCGCTGGATATTTTGGAAGTAAAATGTGTAGCATCATCATTGCATTGATGAGTTTTTTTGAGAGATTTAAGAAAAATTATCAACAAGTTTTTATCGTTTTTTTCTGTGGATTTTTTGTAGCAACTTTCATCTATTTTTTCGGAACTGAAGTTATGGGTTCTGGTAAAGAATTAATGGAAAGATTGCTTTTTACCTCATATAAATCGGTAGAATGGTATTTACCGTTTTTGAGAATGAATGGTTTAATTGCTACTTTCAGTTTTGGTGGAGCAGGAGGCGTTTTTGCCCCTTCATTAAGTTCTGGAGCAAGTTTTGGAGCGTTAATTGCTCAATTGCTACAATTAACAGGAGATAATGCTAATTTATTGATTTTAATTGGGATGACAGCTTTTCTTACAGGTGTTACCAGAGCACCATTTACCTCCGCAATTATTATATTTGAAATGACAGACAGACATAGTATCATCTTTTTTCTACTGTTAGGAGCAGTTCTCGCTTCTTTGGTTTGTAATTTTGTAACCAAGAGAGCTTTTTATGATGTTCTGAAAGAAAAATATATCGAAAAGGCTCTGAATCAAGAAAATATTGAAAAAAAATAAAAACAAATAGTCGTAATTTTCTATATTTGAAAAAAAATTCAAAAAAGAACATAATTGAACACGCTTTTTGCGTGTTCTGTATTTTATAAAAGTTGTAAGAATCACGAAGTATGAATTTAAAAGATTTACAAAACGATTGGATTAATGAGTTCTCGAAACCATTAATTATAGCAGGACCTTGTAGTGCAGAATCAGAAGCACAGATGATGGAAACTGCACAAAGATTGAAAGAAAGTGGTGCAGAAGTTCCCGTTTTTAGAGCAGGAATTTGGAAGCCAAGAACCAAACCAAATGGTTTTGAAGGAGTAGGAGTTATCGGTCTTAATTGGCTTAAAAAAGTAAAAGACGAATTTGGTTTCAAAACAGCAACTGAAGTTGCCAATGCACATCACGTTTATGCAGCTCTAGAAGCAGATGTAGATATTCTTTGGATTGGGGCGCGTTCTACCGTAAATCCATTTACTGTTCAAGAAATTGCTGTGGCATTAAAGGGAACCAATAAACCTGTTTTGGTGAAAAATCCGGTAAATCCAGATTTAGCACTTTGGATTGGTGCTTTAGAAAGACTTTTAGGTCAAGATGTGAAAAACTTAGGCGTTATTCACAGAGGATTTTCATCTTATCAAAAAACAAAATATAGAAATTTACCCAACTGGCAAATCGCATTAGATTTTAAACACCAATTTCCGAATATCCCAATGTTTGTAGACCCTTCTCACATTTGTGGTAGAAGAGATTTACTTTCAGATGTTACTCAGGAAGCATTTAACGTAGGTTATGAAGGAGCGATGATAGAATCTCACTGCAATCCAGATGCAGCTTGGAGTGATGCAGCTCAACAAATTACGCCAGAAGTTTTGGCAGAAATGTTAGGAAATCTACAAATCAGAAACTCAGATATTTCTGGATTTGATGAAGAAATGGGCAAACACAGAGCTTTAATTTCTGATATTGACTTCCAATTAATAGAATTATTATCAAACAGAATGAAAATTTCTGAAAAAATTGGAGCGTTGAAGAAAGAGAATAACATCGCTATTTTCCAGCCAGACCGTTGGAAAGTGATTGCAGAATATGCCTCTGCAAGAGCCGAAGAATCTGGAATGGGCAAAGATTTTATAGAAAAAGTTTTCAAAGCCATTCACGAAGAATCCATTGAAGTTCAAAACAATATCATGATTGATAAATAACAAGAAAACACGCTGAAAAGCGTGTTTTTTTATTGTGAGAAGATTTCGTAAATTGCACAAAAGAAATTCGTTTTGAAAGGACTCATCACAAAATCTACAGGAAGTTGGTATCAAGTTTTAGATTTGGAAACTAGGCAAGTTTTCGAAGCGAGAATTCGTGGGAAATTTAAACTGATCAAAACCAGACTCACCAATCCTTTGGCTGTGGGTGATTTTGTAGAATTTCAATTGGAGAAAGATGATATTGCGTGGATTACCAAAATAGAACCTCGCAAAAATTATCTTATCAGGAAATCCGTGAATTTATCTAAAGAAGCGCACATTATTGCGAGTAATTTAGATTTGGCGTGTATTATTTTCACCTTGCAATCTCCAGAAACGTCTTTAGGATTTTTAGACCGATTTTTGGCGTGTTGCGAAGCGTATAATATTCCCGTTCTCATTCTTTTTAACAAAATTGATTTATTGAATTTCGAAGAAGTAGAATTGGTTGAAGAATTACAAACCATGTACGAAAATTTAGGTTATCAAACGTTGCAAGTTTCTTCTGCTGAAAAACTGAATTTAGAAAAACTTCAAGAAATTTTAAAAGATAAAACATGTGTGTTTTTTGGTCATTCTGGTGCTGGAAAATCTACCTTGGCAAATGCACTTCAACCTGATTTGAATTTGAAAACCAACGAAATTTCTGAAACGCATAATAAAGGAAAGCACACCACTACTTTTGCTCAAATGCATTTTTGGCATTTTGGTGGCGCTGTAATAGATACACCTGGAGTTCGAGAATTTGCAATGATAGACGTAGAAAAAGAAGAAATTCAACATTATTTCCCAGAAATTTTTGAGAAAGGAAGAGAGTGTAAATTCCATAATTGTAAACATATCAACGAACCAAAATGTGCTGTTTTAGATGCGTTAGAAACTGGCGGAATCTTGGAAAGCAGATATATCACTTATCTTAAATTGATGGAAGAAGCGGAGGAACAAAATCAAATGTAAAATTTGATGTTACCGTTCCATAGGAACGAAATGTGTGTAAAAAGTTTATTCCAAATTTTTAGCGTTCCGTAGGAACGCAATGTCTTGAATTAATATTTTGAAACCAACCATCTACATCATCATTGGACTTGGAGCTGACAAAAGAATGTTTCAGAATTTTTCTTTTGAAGGTTTTGAAGTCGTTCATGTTGACTGGATTTTGCCACTAGAAAATGAAACTTTGCAAAACTACACTCTAAGAATTTCTGAGAGTATAAAAGATGAGAATGCTATTCTAATCGGTCTTTCTTTTGGAGGAATTCTATCTGTTGAAATTTCAAAAATTAAAAAATTCAAGAAAATCTTTCTTTTATCTTCTGCTAAAACCAAATCCGAAATTCCATTCTACTATAAATTGATAGGCAAATTAAATATTCTTAAAATACTTCCAAATTCAATTTTGAAAAGAGTGAATTCTTTAACTTATTTTGTTTTTGGAGCTAAAACTAATGCTGAAAAGTCTTTGCTAGAAGATATTGTAAGAAATACTGATGAGAGATTCTTGAAATGGGCTTTACACCAAATTATGAACTGGAAAAATGAAGATTATTCCAAAAATATTATTCATATTCAAGGAGATAGTGATTTAATTTTACCACATGTTTTTGTAAAATATGATTATCTAATTAAAGGTGGAACTCATTTTATGACATTGAATCAATCAAAAGAAATAGATACAATTATCATAGAAATTTGTTATAGATTTTATTGATAATCAGTATCTTTACATAGAAAAAGAATTTTTATTATCTTTGCATTACCAAACATAGAATAGATTAATGACGAACCCGTTATTTTACGCTAAAATATTGCTTTTCGGAGAGTACGGAATCATAGAAGATTCTCAAGGATTAACATTGCCGTACAGTTTCTACAAAGGCACGCTTAAATTTTCTGAAAATCAATCTGATTTCGAGAAAAAATCAAACGAATCTCTATCTAAATACGCTCAATATTTATCTGAATTAAATCTTCCAGAAGCTTTTAAAATTAATGTGGAAGCCTTCAAAAAAGATATCGAAAAAGGATTATTTTTTGATTCTAATATTCCACAAGGTTATGGAGTAGGAAGTTCTGGAGCTTTGGTAGCAGCTATTTTCGAAAAATATTCTTTCATTAAATATAATCCGGAAGAGATTTCTAAAAATCAATTAAAAGATTTGAAAAAAGTTTTCGGAGAATTAGAGTCTTATTTTCATGGAAAATCTTCGGGAATTGACCCATTGATTTGCTACATGAACCTTCCGATTCTCATTGAAAACAAAGAAAGCGTAGACAAAGTTTCTATTCCAAAAGAAGAAGCTGGAAAAGGTGCAATTTTCTTAATAGATTCTGGTTCTGTAGGAGAAACTGGACCGATGGTTCAAATTTTCTTCGAAAAATTGAAAAATGAAGGTTTCAGAAAAACTTTGAAAGAAGAATTCATTAAGTACAATAATGCTTGTATAGATACTTTCTTGAACAAAGAAATGACGCCATTTTTCAGACACTTGAAAGACCTTTCTAAATGGGCTTATGTTCATTTCAAACCGATGATTCCTACCAATCTTTACAATGCTTGGAAAAAAGGTCTTGATACCAATGCTTATTACTTAAAACTCTGCGGAAGTGGAGGCGGCGGTTATATTCTTGGTTTTGCCAAAGACTACGAAAAAGCTGATAAAATGCTAGAAGGCTTCAACAAAGAAGTGATTTATAGATTTTAAGATTTTTGTAAAGAAGTCTGAAATTTTCAAATTTTTTCTCTGAAATCTGACATCTAAAATCTTAAATCTAATGAGTAACAATCCCATTCTTCATCGTTTATCTCAATTGATGAGTTTGCTTTTAGGAGCAAGGATTTTTGTATTGGCATTGTTCACATTTACGCTATATGTTTCTACTTTTTTTCTTTTTAACCAAGAAGAAAGTCTCAGAAAATTTGTTTTCGATTATAAAGTTCACGGAATTATTCTCTGTGCGATGCTGAGTATTGCAGCAGGCGGAATTATCAACCGCTTTTATGACAAAGAAAAAGATGAAGTGGAAAAGCCATTTAGAAGCAGATTACAAAGTTTTTTAAAGGAAAAATATTTTCTGTACAGTTATGTTATTCTCAATGTTTTTTCATTGGGGATTTCTGCGGTTCTTTCTTGGAGAATTTTTATATTTTTCTTGATTTATCAGTTTATCATTTGGTTTTACAGTCATAAACTGAGCAAAATGCTCATTATTAATAATCTTACTTTTGTGAGTTTAACATTGTATCCTTTTTTTGGATTATTGGTGTATTACAAGCATTTCTCTTATAAATTATTTTTAATGGCAGCATTTTTATTTTTAATTATGTTGACCATTGATTTGATTAAAGATGTATTGACTAGAAATGTAGATAGAGTTTTTGGCTATAATACAATTGCCAATTTTTTCGGAAAAAAAGTGAGTTATATTGTCATCGGATTTGTGATTTTTGCAAATGTTTTGGTGTCTATTTTGTTGCTTTTCTTAATTCCAAAAACCAATTATATGTTGGGCTATTTCTCATTAAGCATCATTTTCTTTGTTATAATGAGTTTTCCTATTCTAACGTATCAAAAATCTAAATTATTTTGGGTGATTAATTTCTTTAGAATTTGGGTTTTTATTGGCGTAATTTTCATGTTGATCAATGGCATTTTTGAAAGGTTTTAATCTTTATTAAATTCTTAATTTTCCCAATTTATTTAAGAAATTATAAATTGGAAAGTAGTGTTCTGTTGATACGTTTCGCCTTTTCTTAAAATAGCATTCGGGAAATCTTCGTGATTAGGAGCATCTGGAAAAACTTGAGTTTCAAAACAAATTCCGCTTTCTGTGTGATATTCTACCGATTCTTTATTTTGAAGTTCATCAGAAGTTTTTCCGCCTACGTAAATCTGTACCGCAGGTTGGTCTGTGTAAACCTTCATGGTTAAACCATTTTTCACACTTTCTAAAATAGCTGCAGGTTCTTTATTGTTCTTTAAAACAAAACAATGGTCTATTCCAGCCACTACATTTTTAGAACTTCTGAAATCAAAAGCGTGGTTTTCCATAGGAATAAAATTTCCTGTAGGAATATTTTCTGCATCTAATTCTAAGAATTTTTCAGCATTGATTTGTAATTTTTGGTCAAGAGTATTTCCAGAAATTCCATCAAGGTTAAAATAAGCGTGATTGGTAAGGTTTAGAAGCGTATCTTCTGTAGTACTTGCTTTATATTTGATATTTAATTCATTTTCGTCTGTTAAAGTATAAGCTACTTCTATGGTAACATCTCCAGGATAAAATTCGTTGGCTTTACTTACATAAAAGAAGGTAAGTGTATTGGTTTCTTCGTTGTAGTTTTCAAAATTCCAAGCGACGTTACTTAATTGGTATTTTCCGCCGTGTAAATGGTGTTTCCCGTGATTTTGGTCTAGTTGAATGGTTTTTCCGTTCAGTTGAAATTGAGCTTTTTTAATTCTTCCTGCAAATCTTCCGACCACTGAATTAAAATATGGAGAAGCACCTATTTCGAAAGCTTTAATATATTCATCAATCGAATGAAACCCTAAAACGACGTCTATTTTACCATTTTTTGTAGGAACGTAGAGCGAAAGTAGTGTTGCACCATAATTAGTGATGTTTGCTTCTACACCATTTTTATTGGTAATTTTGTATAGTGATATATTATTTTTGACTGGTGTAATAATTACATTATTTTTAGAATGCATAGATATTTTTAAGATTTCAAAATTAAGTATTAGTTTGATTAAATTCCTTTTTTTGGTGAAAAATCATAATGATTTATGACAAAAATGTTAAAACTTATTTTTGTACCTTTGCAAAAATTTATTATTTATGAGCAGAGAAAGAAATTCAGGGAAAAGTAACAATAGAAATTCTGAGAGGAGACCTTCCTCACCTAAAAGCTCAAAACCTTCATTTGACAAACCAAAGAGAACCAGAGGAACAGACACTCCAAAAAGAGGTGGCGAGAAAACTTTTGATTCTAGAGAGAAATATGTAAAAGGTGATTTGAAATTAAGCAAAAAGCCTTTCAAAAAATTCGAAAAAGACGAAGACAAAGCAAAATCTTTCGTTCAAAAAAGACGTCTAGAAAAACTAGCGAAATCTGAGAACAAAGAAACCATTCGTTTAAATAAATATATTGCCAATTCTGGAATTTGTAGCAGAAGAGAAGCGGATGAATTAATTACTCAAGGTTTGGTAGAAGTTAATGGTAAAGTAATTTCAGAATTAGGTTACCAAGTACAGAAAACAGATAGAGTAGTTTTTGACGGACAAGGAATTACACCAGAAAAACCAGTGTATGTTTTGCTAAATAAACCAAAAGGTTATATTTCTACAACTAAGGACGAAAAAATGCGCAAAACCGTAATGGATTTAGTGGCAAATGCTTCGCCATATCGTTTATTTCCTGTTGGTAGATTAGACAGAAGTACTACTGGAGTTATTCTATTGACGAATGATGGACACATGACTAAAAAATTGACGCATCCATCATTTAACATGAAAAAAATCTATCACGTAACGCTTGATAGAAAAATCTCTAGAGAGGATATGCAAGCTATTGCAGACGGAATTAGATTAGAAGAAGGTGTAGCAGAAGTAGATGCGATTTCTTACATCGATGGAAAACCTAAAAATGAGGTGGGAATAGAAATCCACATTGGTTGGAATAGAGTAGTTCGTAGAATTTTCCAGAAAATGGGCTACGAAGTAGAAGCGCTAGACAGAGTAATGTTTGCGGGACTTACCAAGAAAAATGTAAAACGAGGCTACTGGCGAATTCTTACAGATTTAGAAGTCAACAACCTGAAAATGTTGTAAGAAATTAAAGAAATTGTAGAGCGTTTTATAACGCTCTTTTTTATTGTTTTGCGTTAAAAAAAGTGAGAAAATCTTTACACAATCTTTCAGACGTAAACGAAATCATCAATAGAATACATCTTCTACATGAGAATTCTCCTAGAAAATGGGGAAGTATGAATGTCTCACAAATGATGGTGCATTGTGCTAAAATTCTAGAAGTTCCCAATAAAAATTTACAACTGAGAAATCCTCACTTTTTGATTAAGCTTATTGGTGTAGTGACCAAGTACGAACTCAGAATTTTCAATAACGGAATTCCACATAATATGCCTACTTTCAAAGAAGTGATAGTAAACGAAACCTGTGATTTTTTAGAAAGTAAAAAATATTTATTGGCAACTTTAGATGAATATGTTTGGAATGTTTCACAAAATAATTTGCCCAAAACTCACCAATTATTCGGGAAAATGACGAAATTTGACTGGGGATTTTTAGAATATAAACATCTTCATCATCATTTAAAACAATTTAATGTATGAGTATTTTTAACAATTTATTTGGCGGAAATTCTAATGGTTCTTTTCTGAAAGAGTTTTGGAATGAAATAAAGTCTTCAGAAGATTTAGAAAATGCAATAGTAGCATCAAAACTAAGAAAAGTAGTGATTTTCAAACATTCTACCAGATGCATGATTAGCAAAACGGTTCTTAGAAATTTTGAAAGACAAATAGAATCAGAATCAGTTGACTTGCCAAAATTTTATTATTTAGATTTATTAAATCATCGAGATATTTCTAATCAAATTGCCCAAATATTTTCGGTGGTTCATCAAAGTCCACAAATTGTAGTCATAGAAAACGGTCAAGTTATTCATCATGCTTCACATGATAATATTGATTTAAGTCTTATCTTAGCATTATAAAAACAAAACAATTGGAAAATTTTCAATTTCAAATTTCTAGATTACTTGATGCTCCTATAGAAATCGTACAGTTTTGTAGTGAGAAAATCAAAGTAAAAAACGTGCAAAAAGGCGAATTTTTCTTACAACCCGGCGAAGTATGTAATGATACATTTTTTGTGAATAAAGGTTTACTAAGAATGTACAGCATTGATAAAAACGGAAAAGAGCACATCTTGCATTTTGCTCCCGAAAACTGGATTTTAGTAGACCGAAGTAGTCTTTATCTTAATCAGCCTTCAGATTATTACATAGATGCGGTAGAACCTTCAGAAGTTTTGGTGCTTTCGCCAGAATATTTTGATTTTTTAGCTGAAAATCAACCTTCAGTTATTGCAAAACAGAATGTTCTTTTGCATAAACATGTAAGCAGTCTACAAAAAAGAATTACGCAATTATTAGGAGCCACTGCTGAAGAAAGATATGTAGATTTTTTGAAAACTTATCCTAATATTTTTGAAAGAGTTCCACAATGGATGGTGGCGTCTTATTTAGGTGTTACCCCAGAAAGTTTGAGCCGTGTGAGAAAAGAATTGGTGCGGAAAAAATAATTTTCTATACTTATCAAAAAACACAAATGGAATTTAGTAAATTGGTCAAAGGATTCAAAGTCTCTGAAGAAGGGCATAAAATCGGGCATATCGAGTTTAATATTGTAAATGGAGTGATGAAAATTACTCATACTGAAGTAGATAAAAAACATTCTGGTAAGGGAATTGCCACAGAATTGGTAAAAACTGCTGTAGAATATGCAAGGCATAAAAACCTAAAAGTGAAACCTCTTTGTTCGCTTGCTTCGCATGTCCTGAAAAAGGATGATTACTCAGATATTTTAGAATAAAAAAGGAACTTCAATTGAAGTTCCTTTAGTTTTTGATTATTTTAGAAAACCATTTCAGGTACATTATCATCAATGATTAATTTTCCAGCAGTTGCTTTTTTGATATCGTCTACAGAAACTCCAGGAGCTTTTTCTAAGCAATGAAATGCGCCATCTTTTACTTCGTAAACGCCTAATTCTGTAACAATTTTTTTAATACATTTCACTCCAGTTAAAGGCAAAGTACATTCTGGTAAAAGTTTGCTTTCGCCATGTTTGTTGACTTGTTGCATGGCTACAATAATATTTTTCGCCGAAGCAACTAAATCCATTGCGCCGCCCATTCCTTTCACCATTTTTCCAGGAATTTTCCAATTGGCAATGTCTCCATTTTCAGAAACTTCCATTGCGCCAAGAATCGTTAAATCTACTTTTTGAGCTCTAATCATCCCAAAACTTGTTGCGCCATCAAAAATAGATGCACCTTTTAATAAGGTAACGGTTTGTTTTCCTGCATTAATTAGATCTGCATCTTCATCGCCTTCGAAAGGAAATGGTCCCATTCCCAGAATTCCGTTTTCAGATTGTAACACTACATTAAAACCTTCTGGAATGTAATTCGCTACCAATGTAGGAATACCAATTCCTAAATTTACATATGTGTTGTTTTTTATTTCTCTTGCAATTCTCATTGCAATTTGTTCTTTTGTTAAAGCCATGATGATTAATTTTTAGGTCTTACAGTTCTCTGTTCAATACGCTTTTCATAATTTTCGCCTTGGAAAATTCTATGAACATAAATTCCTGGAGTGTGAATTTGGTCTGGATCTAGTTCTCCAGCTTCTACCAATTCTTCTACTTCGGCAATAGTAATTTTACCAGCCATCGCCATCATTGGATTAAAATTTCTAGCGGTAGAACGATAAATGAGATTTCCTGCAGTATCGCCTTTCCAAGCTTTTACAATAGCGAAATCTGCGTCAAAAGCATATTCTAACAAATAATCTTTTCCATTAAAATTCCTCACTTCTTTTCCTTCTGCAACTTCTGTTCCTACACCAGCTGGAGTGAAAATTGCAGGCATACCGTAACCTGCAGCCATACAACGAGTTGCTAAAGTTCCTTGAGGAATCAGTTCAACTTCTAATTCTCCAGAAAGCAATTGACGCTCAAATTCAGCGTTTTCGCCCACGTATGAAGAAATCATTTTCTTGATTTGCTTTTTTTGCAATAATAAACCCAACCCGAAATCATCTACACCAGCATTGTTAGAAATACAAGTAAGGTTTTTAACTCCCTTTTTTACGAGTTCGGCGATAGAATTTTCAGGAATTCCGCATAAACCGAAACCTCCGAGCATAATAGTAGCGCCGTCTTGAATATCATCACAAGCTTCTGTTACGTTTTTTACTGTTTTATTAATCATTAGATTTTTCTTTTGCTCTAAAATACAAATTTTTTGAAATCTAAAATAAAAAACGCTTCCAAGTTCTAATCCCTTGAAAGCGTGATGTTATCATGAATATTGGTTAAAAATATTTTAAACTCATGTTTGGTTTTATTTGAAGCAAAGTTTCATAAATGAGTTTAATAACATTGGCTACATCTTCTTTAGCCACCATTTCTACGGTAGTGTGCATATATCTTAATGGTAGAGAAATTAATGCAGAAGGAACACCTCCGTTAGAAAATGCAAAAGAATCTGTATCAGTTCCTGTTGCTCTGCTTAAAGCGTTTCTCTGGAAAGGAATTTTCTTTTTCTTAGCGGTATCTGTGATTAAATCTCTGATGATGTGATGAACAGATGGTGCATAAGCAATTACTGGTCCGTCTCCACATTTCATGTGACCTTCTTTTTTCTTTTCGATGTGTGGAGTAGTGGTGTCATGTGTAACGTCTGTGACGATAGCGATATTTGGTTTTATAGTTTGTGCAATCATCGTTGCTCCATATAAACCAACTTCTTCTTGCACAGAATTGGTAATATATAATCCGAAAGGTAACTTCTTTTTGTTTTCTTTTAAAAGTCTCGCTGCTTCGGCAATCATAAATCCGCCCATTCTATTGTCTAGCGCTCTACAAACGAAATAACGGTCGTTGAGTTCAAAAAATTCATCTGGATAAGTAATCATGCAACCTACATAAATTCCTAAATTTTCTACTTCTTCTTTAGATATACAACCGCAATCGATGAAAATATTTTCAATTTTCGGAACTGGTTCATGAGGATTTGCGCTTCTGGTATGAATGGCTGGCCAACCGAAAACACCTTTTACAATGCCTTTTTCTCCGTGAATGTGTACCGTTTTAGAAGGAGCAATCATTTGGTCTGAACCTCCGTTTCTGATTACGTAAATCATTCCATCATCAGAAATGTAATTTACGTACCAAGAAATTTCGTCGGCATGAGCTTCTATCACTACTTTGAATTCCGCTTCTGGATTGATGATTCCGTAACAAGTTCCATAGTGGTCTACTCTTATTTCGTCTACATAAGGCTTGATATAATCTGCCCAAATTTTTTGTCCGTTCTGCTCAAAACCAGTTGGAGAAGCAGTGTTCAAATATTTTTCTAAAAATTTTAAAGATTTATTTTCAAATTTCATATAAAGGAACGATTTTTGTGATACTTAAAATTAAATTTTAACTCAGGTAAAAATAATGAAATTTCAGAACATTTTCACCATATTTCTTTTGTTGTATAGCTTATCATTTCAGGCTCAACAAGATACTATAAAAATAGAATTGAAGGCACTAAAAGATGTTCCAAAAGAAAAACTTCAAAAAGATGATTTTGGGAATATTTTTTATTACGACGAAAAGCAAAAAGCTAGAATTTACGAAATCAACGGAGAAAAAGTAGTGGTAATGGATGAGTTGCTTCTCATGCAAAGACCGCATTTTAATAATCAACTTGACCGTAATTTCTATTATTTTCTCAATAAAAAATTGAATAGAGTTTATCCCTATTTCATTACCGCTCTAGAGCAATACAGAGATATCCAAGACGAACTTTCTAAAATAGATGATGATAGAAAAAGAGCTTACATCAGAAAAAGGCAAGAAGGGCTCGCGAATCAATATGAAACCCAATTAAGGGATTTGACGACTACAGAAGGTAGAATTTTTGCAAAATTAATGCACCGAGCTACTGGAAAAACAGTGTACGAAATCATAAAAGAATTACGTGGAAATTGGAGTGCTTTTTGGTGGAATGTTAAAGGAAATATTGCAGACGTAGACATTAAAGAACCTTATGATCCGCATGCTAATAGACAAGACGCTTTTGTAGAATCTCTTTTGTATTCTAACTGGAATTTAGGATATTTGCAGCCTTATGAAGGATACAGAGATTTTAAAACAAAAAAATAACATGAAATTTTTATTCAAACTATTATTTACGGTAAGCATTTTATATTCAGCAGAAGCTTACTCATGGGGAATTATTGGACATAGAACCATTGCAGAAATTGCAGAAAATCACATTTCTAATAAATCTAAGCGTAAGCTTAAAAAGATTATAGGAAAACAAAATCTAGCTTATATTGCTAACTGGCCAGATTTCGTAAAATCTGATACGCTGAATACTTATAAAGAAACAGAAGTTTGGCATTATGTGAATGTAAAACCCAACCAGAATTTTACAGAATTTGAGAAATCTTTAAAAGAACTTAATACGCCTAATCTTTACAATCAAATTATTAAGCAAAAGGAAATTATCGCCAACAAAAATTCAACAAAAGAAGAAAAAGTTGTAGCGCTTAAGTTTTTGGTTCATTTAATGGGAGATTTACATCAACCAATGCACGTGGGAAGAGCGGAAGATTTAGGTGGAAATTTAATCCAGTTAACTTTTAATAAAGACCAAACGAATTTACACAGTTTATGGGATACAAAATTGGTAGATTATCAAAGATATTCATATAAAGAATTTGCTAAAGTGCTAGACTATAAATCTAAAGAGGAAATCCAAAAAATACAAAGCGGAACTCTTGAAAATTGGTTGTATGATAGTTATACGAAAGCCAACAGAATCTACACGCAGACTAAACCAAATGGCGTTTACAGTTATGATTATAATTATAAATTTTCAGGATTGTTAGAAGAGCAATTATTAACAGGTGGATTAAGACTGGCTAAAGTTTTAGACGAAATCTTACAATAATTTTTCCTTCAGTTTCTGAAATACGATTTGATCAATAGGCAATTCTAATGGGTTTTCTTCACGTAAGGAAATCCATTTTATTTTTTCAATACTTTCATCTAAAATCTGCAATTCGTCTAGGTTTAAAATATCTACCTTATAATATATAGTAAGCAATTGCTCGTTTTCTCTAAATCTAGAAACCAAAAAATCTTCTTGTGTATAAAAATGTTCTATAACATTTATTTTTAGGTTAAGTTCTTCTGCAAATTCTCTGTGAAGACATTCTAAGGTTCCTTCGCCAAATTCTAAACCGCCACCAGGTAATTTGATTAGTTTTTGTCCGGCATAACCTTCATCTAGAGCCATTATTTCTTGATTTTCATTAATGTAAATGGCGTAAACTCTTATGTTAATTTTATCTATCATGTTTTTTTTTATTTGATTGGCTTTTTTTTACTTTTAACTTGGTTCTTTCAAAACGGCATTAATCATTTCGCGTTTTCCTTTTGGACCTTCTAATTTAGTAACTTCGAAATTAAGTTCCTTCAGAATTCTTCTCACACTTCCTTTTGAAGAATAAGTAGTGAGTAGTCCACCATCTTTCATTTTGCTTTTTACGATTTCAAATAGCGGTTTTTCCCATAAATCTGGTTGAACTTTTGCGCCGAAACAATCATAATACACTAAATTGATTGCAGGTAAATTTATCTCTTTTATCTTGAAAAAGTCCAAATTGTATTTAGTAAAGAAGAAGTTTGGCAAAATTTCATGTGTTTTATTCCATTCTAATTCATGGATTTTTTGATAAATTTCTTGCGCATTTTCGAATGTAAAATGCTTTGCATAGTTCAATTCTACGATTTCTTCATTATTTACGGGATATTTTTCGAATGTGAAATAGTGAAAAACATGATTTTTGTCATTTTTCAAATATTCATTAATTGTGACTAAAGCATTAAGACCTGTGCCAAATCCCATCTCTAAAATGTTGATTTCGTAATCATAAACATTTTTTAATCCATTTTTTATAAATACATGTTCTGCTTCTTGGATGGCTCCGTTATGAGAATGGTAGTGTTCGTCTAAATCATTGATATACAATGTTTTGCTTCCATCTAGCGTGGTTTTTATTTCTCTTTTCAAGGTATTTTTTGTCAAAAATAAATTAAAATTTTGATATTTAAAAAATTATATTAAATTTGTAGAAACCAATTAAAATTTTTAAAATGATAATTCAAAAAACTTCAAACTCAAGAATTGGGGAATTTGACCCAGAAAACATTGGATTTGGTACAGCATTTATAGATCATATGATTGTATGTGAGTACGAAAATGGAAAATGGGGTGAAGTCAGGCTTATGCCATATGGTCCGCTACCTTTTACACCAGCAATGATGGGCGTAAATTATGGGCAAGCTTGTTTTGAAGGAATGAAGGCTTATAAAGATAAAGATGGTGAAGTGTATCTTTTCCGTCCTGAGAAAAATTTCGAAAGAATTAATAAGTCAGCAAAGCGTCTTGCAATGCCAGAAATCACTGAAGAAATGTTTATCG
>DITA01000108.1:0-6111 GCA_002422665.1 Flavobacteriales bacterium UBA6196 | reverse complement strand
TCAATAAACATGATGTGATTCTTTACGATTTGCAAGGTAATTATTTAGTTTCGAATAAGGAACTGAACCTTGTAGCGCAGAAAAAAATTCCTCATGAAACGTTAATGAATGTTTTGGAGTCTGATAAAAGAGTAGATGTACAAGAATACGATCAAAAAGTGGGCAGTAATGTCACCTCTTCTTATATGATTCTTAGGAATAACATGTTAGAGCCTATTGCGATTGTTTATTTTCCTTTTTATCATAATAACAATATTTATGCAGGTGCATTTAATAAATATGTTCAGTACATTATTTTGGTCAATCTTTTCCTCATTTTGTTGAGTATTTGGCTAAGTTGGGTGATTTCTAAAAATTTGACCAAAACGATTACAAGAATTTCTGAGCTCATTACCAGAACTACGCTTTTTGGTAGAGAAATGAAACCGATTAAGTATTTTCAAAATGATGAATTAAGTGGTTTGGTAAAATCTTATAACAAAATGATTTACCAAATTGAAGATCAAAAAATGCTTTTGGCTAATAAAGAAAGAGAAGAAGCATGGAGAGAAATGGCAAAACAAGTTGCCCACGAAGTGAAAAATCCGCTCACGCCAATGAAGTTGCTCATTCAGAATTTTGAGAGAAAATTTGATAAAAATGACCCAGAAATTGACCAAAAAGTTAGAAATCTAAGTCGAAGTTTGGTAGACCAAATCGATTTAGTAGCTACTGTAGCAAGTGCTTTTTCAGAATTTGCCAAGTTGCCACCAAAAAATGATGAATCTTTTAATTTGAAAGAAGAATTAGAAAATTTGGTAAGAGTTTTCAATGATGATGGTAATATTTATTTCCATGCGAATAAAGATATGATGCCTGTGAGAATGGATAGAATTTATCTTTCTAGGATTTTCACCAATATGATTACCAATGCAAAACAAGCGGTTTCTGAACAAAGAAAATCCATCATCAATATAGATGCAGAACTTTTCAATAAGAAAATCATCATCGTTATAGAAGACAACGGAATTGGTATTCCTAAAGATAAATTAGAGCAAATCTTCGAGCCTAATTTTACAACCAAAAATTCTGGAATGGGACTCGGTTTAACCATGGTAAAAAAAATGATAGAAGAGTATAAAGGCGATATTTCTGTGAAATCCGAAGAAGGAAAAGGAACCAAATTCACCATCATTCTTCCAACAAACGTTTAACTTTTTACTTTTCTCATTTACTATATTCCTTTAAAATGAAACCTTTTCAATTTCAAAAATTTGAGATTTTACAGCATAAAAATGTTTTCCGAGTAGGAACAGACGGTGTTTTGTTGGGAGCTTTGTGTCAAGTTGAAAACGCTCAGAAAATCTTGGAAGTTGGAACGGGAACAGGTTTGATTTCTCTAATGCTCGCTCAGCGAAATGCAAATGCTGAAATCACAGCTTTAGATTTAAATCAAGATGCGGTGAAATTGGCACAAGAAAATTTTAAAAATTCCCCTTTTTCAGAAAGATTACAGGTTTTTCATCAAGATTTTAAAACTTTTGCATCGCAAAAAGAATATGATTTTGTGGTTTGTAATCCACCTTTTTTTGAGGAAAATAATTCTGTGAAAGATATTTTAGCGAGACAACAAGTAGAACTTACTTTTAGAAATTTAATAGAAAAAGCTTCGAAAATTTTATCTTCAGAAGGAATTTTTTCGGTAATTATTCCTTCGGAATCTGCACAAGAATTTGAAAACTTAGCTCAAGATTTTGATTTACATCTAGTAAGAAAAATAAATATTTTCGGTATTGAAAACGGTTCTTTAAAACGAAATGTTTTAGAATTTTCTAAGAAAAAATCAGCATTGGAAACTCTTGATTTTACGATAGAAAAAAGTCCGAGAAAATACTCGGACCAATATTTAGAACTCACCAAAGAGTTTCATGTTTTTGGAAAATAAGATTTATTCAAAAAGTTCTACGGTATTCATTACCTTAACTCCGCCATCTTCACATTTAATCGCTTCTCCAGGGAAATTTTGAATCATGTGATAATCGTGAGTCGCCATCAGAACTGCACAATTTCTTTCTACAGATACTTTTTTCAGTAAATTCATAATATCGTTAGACGTTTCTGGGTCTAGGTTTCCTGTAGGTTCGTCTGCAAGAATCAGTTCAGGGTGATTCAGTAAAGCTCTTGCGATTGCGATACGCTGCTGTTCACCGCCAGAAAGTTCGTGAGGCATTTTGTGCTTTTTCGTTTTCATGTCTACGCTGTCTAGAACCTCGTTTATTCTGTCGTCCATCAGATTTTTATCCTTCCAACCAGTAGCTTCTAGTACGAAGCGTAGGTTTCTTTCTACACTTCTATCCGTCAATAATTGAAAATCTTGAAAAACAATACCTAGTCTTCTTCTAAGGTTAGGAATATCTGATGCTCTTAATTTCTGTAAATCAAATCCTACTACTTCTCCGTTTCCTTCTTTTAGAGGCAAGTGTCCGTACAAAACTTTTAACAATGAACTCTTTCCAGAGCCTGTTTTACCAATAAGGTAACAGAAAGTACCTCTCTTAATATGTAAATTCACATGAGATAAAACGGTAAAGTTTTTTTGTACAATTTTCGCGTCTTGCAGCGTAATGATGTCTTCTCCGTAGGTGTTATGATGTGGCATAATGATTATAAATGATGGTTGATTTTTCTTGGTTGATAAGAAGGCTTACTTTTTTATCAACTTTCAAAAATAAGGAAAACCTTTTTTTTATCCTAAATTTTAAGGAAATTTTAACAACAAAAAATGCTCGGAAATTAAATTTCCAAGCATGTCTTTTATAATAAAATCAAAAGAAATTATTATCTTTTAGCTCTTGCGTCGCTAATAGTTAATCTCTTTCTGCCTTTTGCTCTTCTAGCAGCTAATACTCTTCTACCATTTGGAGTAGACATTCTTTCTCTGAAACCGTGTTTGTTTCTTTTCTTTTTTTCTGATGGCTGGAATGTTCTTTTCATTACTTCAATTTATAATGGGTCCGTAATTATTCTTCTTTTTGAGGTTGCAAAGATATGTTTTTTTTTTATTTTCTGCAAATTAATTTTAGAAATAATTAAGTTTTTTTTTGAATCTATGAGATGAAACTTTTCTCAAAGAGTGCTTATAAGTGATTTTTAGAATTGAAAGCCTTCTGATTTTGTTTAATATGATTCTGAAAATCATTTTATAAATGTTGAGCGTTCAAACATCATCTTTGAGGTTTCGAGATTTTGGAGTAAAAAAATTATCTTTGCACCATAAATTTTTACAATGTTTACAGAAAACCAACTTACAGAAATCAAAAGCCTTTTGCAACCGAATAAAAATGTAGTGATTATCACGCATTACAATCCAGATGGTGATGCAATTGGGAGTAGTCTTGGTTTAAAACATTTTCTTAAAAATTTAGGAGTTGATGCTACGGTAATTGTCCCTAATGATTTCCCGAAATTTCTAAAATGGATGCCCGAAGCAAAAAAAATAGTCATCGCAGAGTATAAACGTAAAATTGCTGGCGAAGCGATTTATCATGCAGATGTAATTTTTTGTTTAGATTTTAATGCTCCTTCTAGAATTGGAATGTTAGGAGATTGGCTCACAAAATCTTGGGCGAAAAAAATCTTGATAGACCATCATCAGCAACCAGAGCATTTCGATTTTGTGTATTCTAATACCAGTATTCCTGCAACTTGTCAAATGGTGTATCATTTCATTGAAGCTTTGGGAAAAGAGGATTTGGTAAATCAAGACGTGGCAGAATGTCTTTACACGGGAATTATGACTGATACTGGAGGTTTCCGTTTTCGTTCTACTTCTGCAGATACGCACAGAATTGTGGCGAATTTAATAGAAAAAGGCGCTGATCCGTCTATGATTACGTCTAATACTTGGGATACTAATACCGTTTCTAGATTGCATCTTCTATCGTTGATTTTAGGAAGAATAGAATTGGTAAAAGACGGAAAAGTGGCGATTCTTTATCTAAAACGTGACGAATTAAAAGAATTTGGTTTCGAAAAAGGCGATACAGAAGGGTTTGTAAACTACGGATTGAGTATTGCAGGAACTAAAATGTCTGCTTTTTTCATGGAAGATTTATATGAAGATTTCATCAAAATTTCTTTCCGAAGCAAAGACGATGTAGATACCAATGCATTTGCGAGAGCTCATTTCCACGGTGGTGGACATATTAATGCTTCTGGTGGTAAATATTTTAAAAATATCCACGAAACGATTGAAGATTTTAAATCGAAGATTAAGAATGAAGATTTTTAAACAATTTTTCGAAGAGTTAAAAGACTACATTTCTGAATTTCTAAATGGTAGCCGTGAAGAATGGCTGTATAGAATCTCTGGTTTGATTGGTGTTTTGTCCATTTTACCATTTATATTTTTTATATGGAAACCTTATGAACCAGATTTTGTTAAAAGTTTGTCAAGATTTTATCAAAAATTGATAAGATATGCTTCCGCAATTATATTCTATCTATTAATTTTTCATTCTTCACTATTTCTATTAAAACTTTTTTTCTTGAGAAAAAAATGAAAAAAGTTGATTAATTATTTGTTTGTTTGTTTGTTATATTTGTAATTAATCAATAAAAACAATAATAATGAGATTCATTAAAATTTCTCTTCTTTTATTTTCCTCTTTTTTATTTTCTCAATCTAAAGATTTAAGCCAGAAATTTAAAATTGAAATAGGGTTTCAAGGCTTAAATTTTGGCTATGAGAAACCTATTTCTAATAAACTTTTGTTAGATTTTAATGCTGGTGTTGGAGGCGTAGTAGAAATTCCTGAAGGTAGTAGTATTAATTATCAAATGGGAGTTACTGCATCTGAAACTTATCTTTCGCCTTTTTTAAGAGCACAATTGCGTTATTATTTTAATAGAGATAAGAGAGAAGAAAGAGGACATTCACTACTGAATAATACAGGTTCTTTTATAGGATTTCAATCAAAAATGGTTTTTAACAAAAATGTGGATGATGTTTTAACTAATGACATTTATTTTGGACAACAACTGCCTTTAGGGAAACATTGGATTTACAGATATCATGTTGGTTTGGGATTAGGATTTAATCTGGCACAAGGATTTGGAGTGATTTATCCTACTATCGGTAGTAGTTTTGGATATAGCTTCTAAAAATTTCTTCACGAATGCACAAATATTTTTAATTGAATTCGTGTATTCGTGGCGTATTTTAGCAAATCCTCGGCAATTGTTCTCCAATCAAAGGATTTACCACGCGTTTTCCACCAAAAGCACTTTCCATAATGACTTTTCCGGCATGTTCTTCGGTGATGTGACCGATTTTAGAAGCGTGATGGTTTACTCTTTGTAAAATTTCTAAAACTTCGTCTGAAATTTCATCGTCGCAAACACAAAGAAATGTTCCTTCATTCGCAACGTACATTGGGTCTAATCCCAAAAGTTCGCAAGCACTTTTTACTTGTTTTTCCACCAAAATTCTTTCTTCAAAAAGATGAATTCCGAGATTACTTTCAGAGGTAATTTCATTGATAACAGAAGCTAAACCGCCTCTTGTTGCGTCTCGTAGGAAATGAATTTTTTCTCCGAAATTTTCAATCAGTTTTTTAATTTCAAAGTTGAGATTTTTAGTGTCGCTCAAGATTTCTGAATCGAATTTTAAACCTTCTCTTTCGCTCATAATTGCCATTCCGTGAGAGGCGATATCTCTATTGATGATGATGGTTTGGTTCGGTTTTATATATTCGATTCCGATTTTTGCATTATCGTAAATTACACCAATTCCAGAGGTGTTGATGTAGATTTTATCGCCTTTTCCGCGTTCTACCACCTTAGTGTCGCCTGTTACAATTTGTACACCTGCTTTTTCGGTGGCTAATTTTATAGAATGAATGATTTTTTCAAAATCTTCCATTGCAAAACCTTCTTCAATAATAAACGAAAGCGATAAATATTTAGGTTCTGCGCCACACATAGAAATATCATTTACCGTTCCAAAAACTGCCAACTCGCCAATGTTTCCCCCTTTGAAAAATATAGGAGAAACCACGAAACTGTCGCTAGAAAATGCTAACCTTCCAGATAATTCTAGAAAAGCGCCATCATGTTTTTTGTTTAAGATTT
>DITA01000015.1:16205-21462 GCA_002422665.1 Flavobacteriales bacterium UBA6196 | reverse complement strand
TTTTTAGCAAAATTATGATTGGCGAGTTCAAAGGATTTGATAAAAAAGATTACGATACAGCCGTAAAATGGACTTCTGAACAAATTGACCTTTAATCACCTTATCAAAAACTCTTG
Source organism: Flavobacteriales bacterium UBA6196 (assembly GCA_002422665.1). GTDB lineage: Bacteria > Bacteroidota > Bacteroidia > Flavobacteriales > Weeksellaceae > Cloacibacterium > Cloacibacterium caeni_C. The sequence continues at coordinate 21,346 of DITA01000015.1, read as the reverse complement.
CTATGAACGAAAATAAAAATCCTCAAATTACCGTAACCAAAAGCAGTTCTGTTTCGGAAATTCTACTTGAAAACGACAACAATGCTAAAGAAATTTTTAAAAATTTAAAACAAAATCTCTACAACGTAGAGCATTGGAACTTGGTTAAAGACAAGGAACATTGTCATTTTCAACTCTGCAACAAGCATGGAGAAGAAAAAACGGGAAAAATAGAAAATGGCGACCTGATTAGAATCTGCGTGACCGATGAAAATCAGAAAACGACTTGCTATGATTGGTTTCAAATAAGAGATTTAGAAGAAACCAATTTTCCAGACGAACAAATCATTAGTTTTCATCTCAATCCGATGATGAGTTCTCAATTGGTCATTGAAAAAAAGAATAGAAGCAAAAAACGCTTGGCAATTAATTCTTTTTTAATTAGAAGATTGAGAAATAAAATTATTACAGAAATAGAAGAAACCAACGAAATGATTAATCTAGAAACGGTGAATTTTTATCACAAAATCAGAAATCTTTTCTTAGGGTTTAATGGAATTCTAAATATTAAAACGTATTAAACAACACAAATACATTATATCAATCACCAAATCACAAAATTTATGTCAACCCAAAATTTATTTCAAAAAGAAGCTATAGAAAAGCTTAAAGAGCTTTCAGAAAAAGCGAGAACGTGTATGTTTGTGACCGAATTAGACCAATTACCATCCAATTCTAGACCGATGAGTTTGCAAGAATGCGATGATGAAGGAAATCTTTGGTTTATTTCGAGCAAAGAAAGCAACAAAAATATGGAAATCGAAAGAGATCCTAGAGTGCAACTTTATTTTATGAATAATAGCGACAGCGAATATCTTTCTGTGTATGGCAAAGCGTTTATCTATGATGATAAATCTACAATAGAAGAAAAATGGAGTGTATTTGCCAATGCTTGGTTTGATGGCAAAGATGACCCAAATGTTTCTATTCTTAGAATTGCACCAGAAGATGTTTATTATTGGGATACCAAAGCTGGTAAACTTGTTTCTTTATTGTCATTTGCTACTGCGATTGTTACTGGTAATAAAACCGATAACAGTGATGGAGTAGAAGGACAAATTTCAATCTAGAAGCACTCTATATATATTGAAGTCCGCAATTTATTGCGGGCTTTTTTACCATTCAATTAACTTTTCAGCAGTAATAATATATTTTTTAAAAGTGGAATTTTGCTTTTTCTCAAAATTAGTATCTAATCCAGTGAATTGAGAGAATGCAGGCAAAATAATTTGATTTTCCGAGACTAAAAAGCAAGGAAATTTCAATTTTTGTCTGTTTTGAGCCATCAATGAAACTCCTGGATGAATGTGCCCACCAATTTGTGGTTTTTGAATAGAGTCTAAAGATTTGTGAGAGAAAATGAAATTTTCGGTTTCATAAATTTCAGTTTCTTCCATTCCGAATTCTTCTGAAAATCTGTCGTGATTTCCTTTGACGAGCAACCATTTTATCATGTTAAAACTTTCAAACCATTTTCTGAAGATTTCTATTTCAGAATTCAGTTCTGCGTGAAACAAATCGCCAACAATGATTATCTTTTCAGGCTCATAATGTTCTATTATTTTTTGGAGATTTTCTAAATCTTTTTCAATCACACCATTCGGTAAAGCAATGCCGTTTTTTCTGAAATGTGCGGTTTTTCCTAAATGTAAATCAGACAAAATCAAAGATTTTTCTTTGTCCCAAAAAATACTTCGGTATTGATTGAGTGCCAATTGTTCACCAGCAAAATTGATAGAAATTTCAGAAATCATGTTGCAAAAATACGAGAAAAATTATCGAGAAAAACGATTTCTTTTTTTAGGAATTCCAGCGGTTTTCATTCTTTCTATTCTGGTTAATAAATCTTCACTAGAAAGCGATTGACGAAGGCTGTCTACTTTTATAGGGAAACTCAGCGGTGTAAATTGTGTGGTTTTTTCGAATACAATTTTAGAAGCCGAAATTCTCTCAAAAGCTTCTCTTAGTCGTACTTCTTCTAACTGATTGTTAAAAACTTCGGTGTAAGCTTGTCTCAAAAGTAAATTGTCTGGTTCGTAATCTTCCAACACTTTAAAAATAAGGTTTGACGAAGATTGAATGCTTTTAAATTTCTTTTTGTTGCCGTAATAATTTTGTAAAACCAAGCCAGAAATCACCGAAATATCTCGAAATTTTCTTTTGGCCATTTCCGCAGCATTGATACTTGCCATTACATCTTGAATGAGATTTTCTTTGCTCAATATTTGTTGCAAATGCTTTTTTTCTAAAGGAATCGGTTGGTCGCTACTCAGTTCAAAACCGTAATCATTCATCGCCATGGTAAAAGAAATTGGGAAAATTTTAGAAATTCTGTATGCTACTAAAGCAGACATCACTTCGTGAACTAATCTTCCTTCAAATGGATACATAAAAAGGTGATTTCCGTATTTGTTTTCGATGAGTTCTACCAAAAATTCATCAGATTTCGGAATGTGCGAAACGCCTTCTTGGTCTAGAAGCAAGGGCTGTAGAAATTTTAGTTCTTTTTCTTTAGGATTTGGGGAAAGAGATTCATCCAATTTTTCTCGTAAAAAATGAGACAAATAGGAAGTCATGGGCAATCTTCCACCTGCGTAACTTGCCGCAATTCCGCGTTTTTTTGAGCTTAATTTTACCTGAACTTCCTGTTCTTTGATATTCACAATTTCTAAAACTCTTCCTGCTAAAATAAAAGCATCTCCTTTGTTCAAACGGGAAATAAAAAACTCTTCAATCATGCCAATGTAACCACCACCGAAAAATTTCACTTTCATCATCACATCGCTTACAATCGCGCCTAAATTCATCCGATGAAGCATCGCAATTCTTCTGCTTTTGACTTTATAAATTCCGTCTTCTATGACTACTTTTTGGAATTCTTCATAACTTTTTAGGGATTTTCCACCAACAGTGATGAACTGCAAAATCCATTTCCATTCTTCATCGGTCATTTCTCGAAAACAAAAGGTTTCTTTGACTTGTTTTTTGATTTCTTCTTCTCTAAAACCTTCACCAACTGCCAAAGTCACGAGAAATTGCACCAAAACATCAAAGGCTAAAACAACTGGCTCTCTTTTCTCGATTTGATTCTGTTTATGCGCTTCTTTCAACGCTGCCACTTCTATCAATTCCAAAGAATGGGTAGGAACGAAATAAATTTTAGAAGTTTCAAAAGGAGAATGTCCGCTTCTTCCAGCTCTTTGTAAAAATCTTGCAACACCTTTACTAGAACCGATTTGAATCACGGTATCCACAGGTTTGAAATCTACGCCTAAATCCAAAGAAGAAGTAGAAACTACCGCTTTTAAATAACCCGAAGCTAAATTATCTTCAATCCAATTTCTGAGTTCAAAATCTATCGAACTGTGATGAATCGCGATTTTACCTGCCAAATCTGGGTTGGCTGCCAATAAATTTTGATACCAATTTTCCGCTTGATTTCTGGTGTTGGTAAAAATGAGAGTAGTCTTGCTTTGGTCGATAATCGGAAGAATTTTTTCTGTCATTTTGCTTCCCATGTGTCCAGCCCAAGGCAAAAGTTCTAATTCATCTGGCAAAACGGAAAGGATTTCTATTTTCTTTTTTTCTTTTGCGAGAACTATTTTTTTTGGAGTTTCATAAGGAACTAAAACGTCTAACGCTTCTTCTAAATTTCCGATGGTAGCAGTTAATCCCCAAATTTTCAAATTTTTAGAAATGCTCCGTAAATGCGAAAGTGCCAATTCTACCATCACACCTCGTTTTGAAGAAAGCAATTCGTGCCATTCATCAACGGCAACACATTGTAGATTTTCAAAAAATTTGGTTTTAGATTTTTGAGCGAGAAGCAAATGCAAACTTTCTGGAGTTATCACCAAAATTTCAGGCATGTTTTTGGTCTGTTTTTGCTTTTCTGATGCAGAAATGTCGCCGTTTCTCACGCCAACTGTCCAATCCAATCCAATTTCATTTATAGCCGTTTGCATGGCTTTCGCAATATCTTTGGAAAGCGAACGAAGTGGAGTTACCCAAAGCAATTGCAGCCCTTTTTTGAAATTTTCTGGATGATTGAGGAAATTATGGATAACAGCTAAAAACACCGAGAATGTTTTTCCAAAACCAGTGGGAGCTACAACCAATCCTGAGAAATTTTGAGCATACAAATCCCAAGTTTCCTCTTGAAAAGAAAACGGTTTTTGACCTTTTTCGTTCATCCAATTTTGAATGATTTGGTAACCTTGGGTTTTTTGGATTTTCATAAAATATTTCTCACAGATTTTACAGATTTGGCATTATTAATAATTTTCAATTCTCAATTTTTAACTTTCAATTAATTAAACTTTTCACGGTTTCTATGGTGTCAATTTCGTCTGCTGTTTTGTCTTTTCGCCATCTTAAAATTCTTGGAAAACGCACTGCAACACCAGATTTGTGTCGACTGCTATAACCAATTCCTTCAAAAGCAATTTCGAAAACCAATTCGGGTTTTACGGTTCTCACTGGTCCGAATTTTTCTAAAGAATTATTGCGGATAAATTTATTGATTTCCATAATTTCTTTATCTGTTAAACCAGAATAAGCTTTGGCAATAGTAACGAGTTTTTCGCCGTCTTTTATCGCAAAAGTGTAATCTGTATAATAAGCGCTCCTTCTTCCAGAGCCTTTTTGTGCGTAAATGAGAACCGCATCAATCGTGAGTGGAGCAACTTTCCATTTCCACCAATCGCCTTTTTTTCTTCCCGCATGATAAATAGAATTTTTACTTTTCAGCATTAATCCTTCTGAGTTGATTTCTCTAGATTTTTCACGAATTTCATGAAGTTCTTCCCAATTATTAAAATCGATAATTTCTGACAATCTGAGATTTGAAATTTGAGATTTGAAATTTTCAGCATTTTGAATGAGATTTTCTAATTTTTGTCTTCTAAATTCTAACTTTTCATTCCGTAAATCTTCAAAATCAATTTCTAATAAATCATAAACGTACAAACCTACTGGAATTTCTTCCATCATTTTTTTAGAAACATTTTTTCGATTCAGACGTTTTTGCAAGTCATTAAAATTGAGAACTTGCCCTTCTTTAATGGCTAAAATTTCTCCATCTAAAACGAAGTTTCCAGAGA
>DITA01000015.1:0-16061 GCA_002422665.1 Flavobacteriales bacterium UBA6196 | reverse complement strand
TTCCGCCAATTAATTTGTTGAAAATTAATCGTTCTTGCGTATCAAGGTTTTTCCAGGCATTTGTGACGAATTCTTTTTTTTCTTCATCGGTTTTATCATGTAACGCGATAATTTCTTTCATCCAAACGGAAAGTGATTGGTCAATAGAATTTTCAGAAGGTGGCAATAAAAGTGCGATGGTTTCGCCTAAATCGCCTACAGAAGCATAACTTTCTAAAAAAAGCCATTCTGGAATTCCAGAAATTTCCATTGCCCAAAGTTTTAGAAAATTGGTTTTAACTGGTCTTTTTGGTCGTTTTCCTGTGAATAGTGCAATCAGCCACAATTTGTCTTCTTCTGTTGCGGTAGAAAAGTAATGTACCAACGCCGATATTTTGTCGTTGGTCTTATTAGACGTTTCTAACGTAGAAAATAATTGTGAAAATTGCTTCATGGTTTACAATTCTAAATTAGATTTTTCTTCTTGATTTCCGGTTTCTATATTATCATCGTCTCCTTCTTCTTCGCCAAATTTGGTTTTCACCACTTCGGCAGCAATTCCGATTTCATTTAAATATTTTGAGAAGATTTCGGTAGAACCATGGGTTACATATACTTTTTCGGCTTCTGTAGATTTTACCGTTTGTAATAATCCGTTCCAATCGGCATGATCCGAAATCGCAAAACTTGCATCTGCAGATTTCCAGCGTCTTCTTCCTCTCACTTGCATCCAACCTGAACAAATTGCGGTGGCAGCATTTGGAATTTTTTTAATCATATTCGTTCCCAATAAAGCTGGCGGAACGATGACGATTTGATTTTCTAATGCTTTTTTATCATCAATTTTTAAAAGTTGAGTTTCTGGTAAAATCAATCCAGTCGAAGAAATAGCCTCATTCAATCGATGAATAGAGGAATGTACATGAAGAGTTGCGATTCCATCTAAAGCTTTCATTAAGCGTTGTGCTTTGCCTAAAGAATATCCAAAAAATACAGATGTTTTGTTCATTTTTTGGTTTTCTATCACCCAATTTTGAATTTCTTGGTTGATTTTTTCTACCGATTTCCACTGATAAATTGGCAAACCAAAAGTAGATTCAGTAACGAATTCATTGCATTTTAAAACTTCAAAAGGTGTAGAAATTCCATCATCTTGAATTTTATAATCTCCAGAAATTACCGTCACAAAACCTTTGTATTCTAAACAGACTTGTGCAGAACCAACAATATGACCAGCAGGATGAAAACTTAATTTTACACCGTTTATTTCTAGTGTTTCACCGTAAGCTAAGCTTTGAACCGAAATGTCTTCGGAAATTCTAGATTTTAGGATGGGTTTTGTCTCGTGAGTACAAAGATATTCTTGCATTCCCCATCTTGCATGGTCTGCGTGAGCATGCGTAATGACGGCTTTCTTTACAGGAAACCAAGGGTCTATGTAGAAATCTCCTTTCTTACAATAAATGCCTTCTTTGCGAAATTCTATAAGTTTCACGATTTTTAAAGTTAAAAAAAACCGATATTAAATCGGTTTTTATGTGAAGTAAAAGTATAAATTATTTTGCTTTAGTATTCAGATTGGTGTCTGCAATTTGAGTTAAAAGTTCGTCACATTTTTTCTCTTCTTCTAAAGTGGCTAATAATAATTTTAAACTTTGTTTGTATCCTAATACCTTTGCAAAAGCTGCGAGTGTACCGTAAGAAGCAATTTCGTAATGTTCCATTTTTTGAGCTGCAGCAATGATTCCTGCATCACGTACTGCACCCATTTCTGTTTCTTCCATTATACCTTTTCCTTCTTCTAATAAGCCTTTCATAGCATCGCAAACAGCAGCTTGTGGTTTTTTTCCTAATTCTTTGAAACAGTCTTCAATTCTTTTAATTTGATTTTCTGTTTCTTTCATGTGGTCTTCTAAAGACTTTTTGAGTTCTGCAGAACTTGCATTTTTATGCATTTTCGGCATGTTTTTTAGGAGATTTTTTTCAGCCCAATACAAGTCTTTTAGTCCATCTTCAAATAAATCTGCTAAATCTTTTGCAGCGTCTTTTTTAGCAGGAACTTTTTCTGCTTTTACAGTTTTTACTGCAGTAGTTTTAGGAGTTGAAGTTTTAGTTGTCGTCTTTTTTGTTTTTGTAAGAGTTGCCATACTTATCTTTTTTTAATTAATAATTTGTGATTGTGATATGGCAAATTTCTATCTTTCCAAAAGACTTTTTCTTATATTTTATTTGAAAATCATTATAAAATTACCTTACAAAAACCAATTTTTGGTCTGTTGATAATTCTTCGTTAATCAAGTAATTTTCGTAGTTGAATGCTTTTAAGTCATTCAATGTTTTAGCATTGGTTTCAGCGCAAAATCTAGCGACTAAACCTCTCGCATGTTTGGTGTAAACTACGATGGTTTTCAGTTTTCCGTTCGGTTGAGTTTGGTAAAATTCAAAATCTACAACAGGATTGTTGAGTTTTTTTCTGTTGATGACTTTCCCGTATTCATTACTTGCTAGATTGAGCAATAATTCATTTTTTTTAAGTTCTGAATTGATTTGTTCTGTGATTTTTTCACTCCAAAATTCGTACAGATTTTTATAACGCTCAAATTCAAAATTTCTACCCATTTCTAAACGGTAAAGCATTACTTTATCTGAAGGTTTTAATAATCCGTATAAACCAGAAAGTATTCTATGATTTTTTTGAAGATAATCCACAGCGTCTTTACTTAAAGTTTTCGCGTCAAGACCTCTGTAAACTTCTCCCGTAAAAGCAAAAAGGGCAGGAGCAGATTCTTTGGCAGTTGGTTTTGGTTTCCAAACTTGGTTTCTGTGCCAGTTTTCATCTGCTAATTTTGCAGATATTTCCATTAATTCTGATAAATATTGTGGACTTTTTTCTTTGAGATAAGAATGTATTAAATTCGCTTCTTCTATGAATTTTGGAGTGGTAGATTTCAAAAATTCTGTAGAATTTTCTACATTCATCAGTTTTGCTGGAGAAGTAATGATTTTCATGAAAATTTTAAATTAAAATTTTAAATTTTAGATTTTGAATGTTCAAAAATAAGACAAATTTTGATTTTTGCCGACTATTACTATCATAGACGAAAACTGCGCCCCGACTGAAGCGGAACTCTTTTTGCGAAATGTAATGTAGCAAAAAAGTGGGAGCGGAAGGTGAAACCTAACGAAGTGGTTCGACGACTTTAGGAGTCAAATTGGTGACCAAAGTTTTCGACTCCGCTCAGACTAACACTTTTACAGAATTCCTTTTCCTTCTCTCAGGATTTCTGGTTCGCCGCTAGTTAAATCTACAATGGTAGAAGCTATGTTATCTCCGTAACCAGAATCGATAACGATATCTACCAAATGGTCGTATTTCTCTGCAATGAGTTCTGGGTCGGTAGAATATTCTATGACTTCGTCATCATCTTTTATGGAAGTAGAAGCAATAGGATGACCTAATTTCTCCACAATTAACTGCGGAATAGAGTGGTCTGGAACACGGATTCCTACGGTTTTTTTGCCTTTATAAGCTAATGGTAAATTTTTATTGGCCTCTAAAATAAAGGTGAAAGGACCAGGGATTTTAGATTTTAAAAGTCTGAAGGTAGACGTTTCTATAGGACGAGTAAATTCTGAAAGATGACTGAGATTGTTACAAATAATAGAAAATTGTGCTTTGTCTAGTGTAGTATTTTTAAGACGAGCGAGTTTTTCCATGGCTTTTACATTGTAAATATCGCAACCCAACGCATAAACTGTGTCTGAAGGATAAATAATCAATCCACCATCTTGCAGCGTTTTAATCACCTCATTCATGTAATTTTCTTGAGGATTGTCTGGATATATTTTCAGAATTTTTGCCATACTCAAAGATACAAAAAATGAATTAATAAAAATATTTTTCAGAAATTTTGGAGATTTAAAAAATTGTTATATATTTGCACCACAATAACGCGAGATGGAGCAGTAGGTAGCTCGTCGGGCTCATAACCCGAAGGTCACAGGTTCGAGTCCTGTTCTCGCTACTAAATAAAACCGCAACTAATTGATAATCAATAGTTGCGGTTTTTGATTTGTACAATTATTGTACAGTAAATATTTTTTATTTGTAATTTACTTTTAGAGCAGATGCAAAAACAATATTTTCTTTGTTATAAAAATCTAATACGTCCTCTCTCAAAATAAAATATTCTCCATTATTCTCTTCTCTACTATTTAATCTCACTCCTTTATTTGTAGTTGTTCTTTCTAGTTCCTCAATCATTGATTGTCCATTTTTAAATGATGTCTTTAAATATACCTTATTGCTTTTTTCATAAAGAGTATAAAATGATGCTGTTGCCTCAGATTCATCAAAAATACCAATAATATTTCCATCAACTTTTTTTGCTTCAAGTAACATCTGATTATCTTGGATATTTGTTGAGCCATTAATACTTATTTCTAATTCTGGGTCAAAGTGGCTAATTGCCCAATTGTTAATTCGATTATTACTTTCATCGTTTAAATCATAATATATATAAAAACGACTTTGCTTTTCCTTACTATTAAAAAGTTCTTCAGCTAAGGTTGCTATTTGCCCTTCTGTCAATTTTTTATTTATTTCTACTTCTAGTTGATTTTTATCAAGATTCTTATTACTGTCATCATTTATAATTTTATATTCAAATTCTTGTGGTAATTTTTCCTTTTTATATTTTCCAATAGTATCACTTTCGCTCATTAATAAATTTACGGCAAAAGCGATAATTGCTAATGTAAAAAGAAGAAGAAATAATTTTGTTGTTTTTTTGGATTTTGCAGAGTTATTCATTTTGAATTTTTTATTTCCAAAATGTCCCTATTGGAAGTTATAAATAATCAGCGTGGGACATTTCCTACCTGTCAGAACGCCCGACCAAGAGCGCATACAAAGAATAAGAAAGCCCACGCCTTTATACGTGTGCAATTCAAATCCTCTTTGCATCTTTTTTAACTTGGTCGGTTTACTGACAGAAATAAGGATTGCTGATATGTTTTACTACTACAAATATAAGAGATAAAATAAAGAAAAAAAATATAAATATTAATCACTACATTTTTTACACTAAATACATAAAAAAGCGCAAATAATTTGCGCCTTTAAAACAAAAAAAATTCAAAATAACAATTCTAATGTACTATTCCAAAGTTCTTTTTTAAACTTATTTTTTCTTCTTGCGTAAAACTTTCATATGATAAATTATAATTTCTATAATCAGGTTTTTGCCCTAAAACAATTCCATATTTTCCTTTCAATTGTGTTTCTTTTGAATTAAGTAATAAACTCCAATTGTGTAAATCACTCATGTAATTTTGCTTGTTTTGAATAAATATAGAATTTTCTCTAGCGCTATTTAAACTTTCAGCATTTGATTTATTGTTGGATTCAATTAACTTTTTATTATATTTTTCAGAAAACTCTTTTCTTAAATAGTCAAGTTGAAACGCCAAGAGATATTTAGGTTGTTGTAAATTGATTATTGTCAAATATTCTTTTTCGTTTTTATGCACTATATATCTTTCACATTCTTCATAAGTGAATTTTCTATTTGGCTCATCAACAAATTCTTCTTCGCTACCAAATCCATCAAGATAATCTAAATTGTAGAATTTATCTTTTGCGACATTATAAATTCCAAATTCTCGTTCTGTTTTTCTTTCTGTTATCATAATATTGTATTTTAATTTATTTTTTTTCTAGCCGTAATAATTTTGTTTATAATTGTTAAATTCAAATCCTATTTAGTTACTGTAAAAGAAAAATTGATTTTTCGCAGTATGTTGCACACTTCAACTTAAATTCACTTTACACAGATTTAAAATTTTGTTTTATAATTTGTTGTTATTTTTCTGTTGTTATTTTCTTTGTTAATATTGCATATAAATAGTCATCATTACTAATTACAACATTAGCAGTAATAACATAGCCATCATTCAACAGCTCTAAAAGTTTCACTTCCATGTCACGATAATCTCCTCGAATTACTTTTACTATTATTTTTTCCATTGCTTAATTTTTAGGTTCATTGTCAATATATATCACAAATCCCGAACTCATTCTTTTAACTTCAAAACCAAGAGCTTTAAGTCTTAAAATAAATTGAGATTTATTACTATATTTATAACTCCACTCGAAACAGAAATTTCGATAAGAATTAAATAATTCTTGAATACTTATGTGTTTTTGAATATTTTTTTGATAATGATTTTCTGAAAGAAATAACAAAATACTATCAGAACTTCTTTTATAAGAAAGAATTGCTTTGTCTATCGCTGTAGAGTACGTAAAATTCTTTTGATTTAATAATCTCTTTAATCCATCAATTATCCAATTAAAAATGCCACTTAATTCCGTTTTAATAATTCTATTAGCAAGTTCTTTATCTTGATTTTTTTCTTCAATTATTTTATCAAACTTTATTATTAAAAATCTTCTAAAAAAAGCATTAGTGTATTCTTCGGTTTCTGGTAATATATTGCAATTGAAAATTAATTTGGCGTAATTTTTAATCGTGAAAGGATTACCAAATGGTAGCCTTGCATCAACTGGCTCATTTGATGCTAATTGTTTTAAAACTGTCGGATTTACTTTTCCACTAATTTCTGATGCATAGTTTACAAGTTTTTGTCCTATCATTGCTCGATAATATCCATTTCTATCAGTTAGGTTTTCAAGAGAGAAATTGGAAATGTTTTCATCTCCTAATATAGCGTTAAAAACTTCAAAAATTACACTTTTACCATTTGCACCTTCGCCAAATAGAATTAGCATTTTTTCTAGTTTTAATATTTCTCGTCTAATAAATACACTACCAAAATATTCTGCTAATACTAACTGTTTAGATTCATCAGGGAGTACTTCATCTAAAAAATTTTTAAATAAAGGGCAATTTTTATTCTTGTCAAATTCAAAAGGCAATTGATATGTTAAAAAATCTTTATATTTAAAATTTCTTAAATTAATTTCATTGAAAGAAATTTCTAATGTCCCATTTTTTAGATTTATCAATACCCTATCCTTAATTTCATTGATTTCAAGAAAAGATTGGGAAAGAAATTGCAGATAAAGTTCTTTTTGAAATTGATGATATTTAGCTTCCATTATATCAACTCCCATTTTCAATGCTACTTTTCCAAGGAAATTCTCAAAATTCTCTTTTTCTACTATTTGAAAATAGCAACCATTAAATATGAAAATATTACCATTACGTTTTGTCAGATTCCAATTTTTATTAATTGAAATTTTTATCAACTCATCAATAACTATAATTATATAATGTTTTCGTAATAATTTACTATTATTTTCTTCCTTGTTTAAAAAAGCTAATTTTCTAAAATTTACCTTTTCAACCTGATTTAGCAAAGAATTCAAAAGCGTATTAACATCAGTAATGATGTTATATTGCTTCAATATTTCACTTCTCATTTCTTTTCTTTTAATGATTCAAAAATTTCAGATTCTTTATATAACCTACGTCCTCCAATTTGAAAACCTTTTAATTTTCCTTTTTTTTCGTAATTATATAAGGTAGCTTCACTTATTTTAAGAAGTTCCATGACTTCACTACGAGAAAGTAGCTTTTCGTTTGTGGTTGGCTGTCTTTGAGCATTAATAAAACCATTCAACTCCAATCTTATAGAATCCTGAATAACAGATTTAAGCTCATCAATACCAACTTCCTGAATTTGTAATATTTTCTTTTCCATTGTTTTATTAATTTGTTGTAAAAGTAATATGTATAAAAAAGTATTTTTATTCTGTATTGTACAGTTAAATACAGTTTTAAAAAATTGAAAAAGAATTTTTTAATTTAATTAAGAATTAGTTTTTTTACTAACTTTGATAAATCTTAAAAAAAGTATGAATCAATCTTTCAAAACACCTCAATTAATAAGTCTTTGTAAAAAAGAAGAATATATCAACTATGGTATTTCACTTGAGGATTTTAAAATTGAGTTAGATTCACAATATGAACAAATTATAGAAGAATCTTTTGAATTTAGCATTACTAATACTGGTGATTTTTTTCTTACTGAACAATTGAAGGACAAATTAATATTAAGAAAATTAAATGATAATATTAAGAGAATTTATAAAGATGAGCAGGCAAATAGAAGAATAATTATTTCTCAAATAATAACTCTTCTTTCTGAAACCTGCCCACACTGGGTCATAAAAACAGATATTAAAAGTTTTTTTGAAAGTATAAATACTGAAAAACTAATTCAAAAATTTCAAGATGACTCTATTTTGTCTTATCAATCAATGTTTCTTCTTAAAAAAATTTTTTCAAATTCTACTTTAATACATTCAACAGGGCTACCAAGAGGAATGAATATAAGCTCTACTTTATCTGAGATTTACATGAGAAAATTTGACAAATGGGTTCGTAGATTTGACGGGGTATATTACTATGCAAGATTTGTTGATGATATAATTATTTTCTCACACAATCTTAAAGATGCCATAAAGCTAATAGGTGAACTCAATAAAAATCTTTCTGATTTAGCATTTGGATTAGAAATTAATGAATCAAAGACAGAACTTTTTGAAGGGAATTTTTTAAAATTGCTAGATAAAAATACTGGTGAAAAAATTTCAAATGGTAAAGACTTGGAATATTTGGGATATCTATTTAGAAAAGTTGATGAAAATAAAAGAGAGGCTAAATTTCAAAAATTTAATAAAATTGAAAAATTAAGATATACGATTGATGACAGACAATCAGAAATTATTAATGAAAACATTTCATATATTCAATTCAATAGTATAAATGAAAAGCCTAAGCCAACGTTAAAAGTATCAATAGCTAAAAAGAAAGTAACAAAAATTAAAACAAGAATAATAAAAACTTTTTTAGATTTTGGTAAAAATAAAAATTTTGAATTGCTAAAAAAAAGAATAAAATTCTTAACAGGTAATTATAGTATAAGGAAAACAATAGAAGGGAATGATTTGAGAGCAGGGATTTATTATAACTACACAAATATTAATGACTTAAGCATTTTTATTGATTTGAATACTTTTTATACAAGAACCTTGTATAGTAAAAATAGTTTTGGGGCAAAGGTAGGTTTATCAATCTCTCAAAAAAAAGAATTAAAAAAGTTTTGTTTTTATTCTGGGTTTAAAAATAAGGTTTATCATCCGTTTACTTATATTGAAATGGAGGAAATTATAAAATGTTGGTAAATGAGTAAGATTAAAATAAAAAAGGATGATAAGGAGCGAATTGTATTAACGGAATTGCTACCCTATGAAGTTCCAATCCTTTTCTCAAATGAAGGGCTATATTCCATTATTGTTAATGGAAATTATAATAAATTTTTTAATAAAATTTATGAACTATCAAGAGCCTCTGGAGATGGAAAAAAATTTGGTATACCATTTAATTATGGGATTAGAAAAAACATACAGGGTGATACAAGGGTCTTATCTGTAATTCATCCATACTGCCAATATTATTTTATTGATTTGTATAAAAATTATGATTCTTTGATGCTTCATCTATGTTCGAAAAGTCCTATTTCATTAAGAAAAATATCTAAAGTCGCAAAATTTTACTATTCTCCAAACTTTGTTTTTCCTGAAGAAGGTGAAAGAACATCAGAAGTAGAAGTGGAACCTGAATTTTTAGATAAAGAAACTAAATATTTGAAATCCTATTTCACCTACCAGCCTATTGATTTAATTTATAAATTTTATGATAAAAAGGAATTTCAGAGATTAGAACAGCGATTTAACTATCTAATGCAGTTTGATATTAGCAAATGTTTCTATAATATATACACCCATTCTATTACTTGGGCAGTTAAAGGAAAGGAAATTGCAAAAAGAAATTCAAGGGAAAAATCATTTGAAAATTCTTTTGATAAACTAATGCAACTTTCTAATTATAATGAAACAAATGGTATTGTAGTAGGTCCTGAAATTTCCAGAATTTTTGCGGAAATTATTTTACAACAAATTGATATCAATGTACTAAAAAGATTGGATTCTGAATATAAATTTGGAGTAGATTATGAAGTGAAAAGATATGTTGATGATTATTTTCTTTTTTCTAATGATGAAAAAATACTTTTTGAAGTACAAAAAATTTTTAGAGAGGAATTGTCCTTCTATAAACTTTATATAAATGATACCAAAACCGAAATAATATCAACGCCATTTATTAGTGATATCACAGTAGGAAAAAGAGAACTTAACGACTTACTCATAAATTTATATAGTTCTTTTTTTGAGATAAAAATAAAAGATGGAACTAATGAAACTGAAAAAGTTTTTGTTAAAATTAGAAAACCATTTAGTATTTCTCAAAACTTTATAAAAGATTTTCAATGCATCGTAAAAAGGAATAAACTTGGTTATGATGCTTTAAGTAAGGACATTATAAGATTTTTGAAAACAAGATTAATAAAAATCCTTAAAGAAGGGCATTTGAATTCTGACTCTGAAAATGCAGAAAAATTTTTAAATCTATTTTTTGATATTTTATTTTACGCCTATTCATTGAATGTCAATGCAAATTCTACTATAAAACTTTCTCAAATAATAGTATTAGTTAATAAGTTTCTTGAGAGGTCAAATGCTGAATTGAAACATAACATATATTCTCAAATAACTAAAGAAGCTGAGTTTGTTTTGACTAATTTTTATAGAAAATCCAAGAAAAAACAGACAAATATTGAGATTCTCAACTTACTTATTGCTTTAAAAAAATTAGGAGAAGGTTATTTTTTTAGTGAAAAAAAACTAAGAGAATTATTTAGATTAGAAACAAATAAAGATTTTAAGGAACTTAATTATTTTCATTTTATAACTTTACTTTATTATATTGACACTAAATCAGAATATGATAATTTTAGAGAGGAGTTGGAAATAGGTATTATTAATAAATTTTCGCAAGAAGTAGACCCATTTTCAAAATCTGAATATACGATGCTTTTTTTTGATTTTATTTGTTGCCCTTTTGTAGATATGAACTCTAAACAGAAAATAATTAAATCTACAAAATATGTAAAAAGCGGCACGTCAAGTAGTGATATTAACATATTAATTCAAGATATTTGCAATCAAGAAAAATGGTTTATGGATTGGGATATAAATATTGATTTGGAAAGAGTTTTAAAGAAAAAAGATTTTGGTACTTCTTACTAAAATCTTGGATTGGAATCCGCTGTAAGAGCAATGTTTCTTAGGGAACAGAATACGGCTTAAATAATATTTTGAGAGTACTTAAAAATAGTTTAAGTTGAGTTTGATTAATCAAACACCACACACGATAACTTACAGCGTCCAATCCTTTTTTATATTTTATTAATTTTATAAAATTTAATTTTTTCTTCAAATATAGGATGTGTTTCAATTCTATTATTAACTAGATAATTGAAAAATTCTGTATTTAGAATTATGTTATTTTTAAGAGAATAATAGATATGTTTATTTTTATTATTTCTATCAATGTTTTCATCAATATCATCTAATTCTTTATTAATAGTAACCCCAATTTGTGTTCGACATGAAGTGTCTTTAAATAAAAAAATACTTAATGCTGTTGAGTTTATAGTACCGTTTTTATGATAAAATTCTTTTTTATTAATTAGGCTATATATTCCATCAATCTTAGCAAATTCTACTGCTGTTTTAAAAACAGCACTTTCTTTTATATCAGTAACAATATTTTTTTTTGAAATTATTGTACTTATTTCTTTATATAATCCTTCCATTTCTTTTCTATAAACAGAATCAAATTCTGTTTTATTTTCTACAATTGAAGTATCAAAATTTTCATGAAATACTAATAACTCTTGGTAATCATTAGCATTAACAAAATTTTCAATATTACATAAAAATGAAAAAAATTTTTTTGCAGTTATTTTATATAATTCTTGTGTAGATGCTTTAAGATTTTGAAAATTTTCAAAATCAAAAATTCTAAATTTTATTTGTAATAAATCAAAATACAAAGAAAGACGTTTTTCTGAATCTAGATTTTTAAATTCTTCAATAGTCAAAATTTCTAAATAATAATTTGCATTATTAAAAGGATTACTTAAAAATAGAAATCCGTCGTGAGATTTATATATAATTTTCATTTTTTTATTTTAAAAATAATCTGCTAATGTCTGTGCAAGGTCAGTTTGCTTTTTTTGAATATAGTTTAAAAACATTTTTTCTGTTGTATGTCCAGTAACATTCATCACTAATCTTAACGGAATTTTATCAAAATTGTTTGTTGCGTAACTTCTTCTCCCAATATGGCTTGATACTAATTCCCATTTCTCAAATTTACCTTTTTCTGTTCTTTTTCTACCATCTTCATATACTATCACTTTGCTTCCATAAATCTTGTCTGTTAATTTAGCTTCTTTACAAACAAGTTTTATATAATCATTATACTTTTGAGAACTTATTGGTCTAGGAAATTCACCATTTCTTTTATTCAAGATTTCAACAATCGTACTAACCAAAGGTACAGCCATTAAAGTTTGGGTTTTAATTTGGGTAAATTCTATGATAGGGACTTTTTTCTTATTTATGTTTGTTATGTACTTAATCATAGATTTTTTAAATCTCATGAAATCAGATACTCTTTGTCCACATAAACAACTAATAACAAGCCAATCTCTAGCATTTTCCAAATGTTCAGGAAGTTCAGAAAGGTTTTTTATTAATGATATTTCATCGGGATTTAAGTATATGAAAGGCGTTTTTTCTACTTTCATTTTCCAATTTAAAACTTCTTTATTAACAGTTTTACCTTTTCTGTCAGCAAATCTTAAAATAGTTTTGATATTGGTTAAATCTCTATTAATTGTATTAATATTATAGTCAGAAAAAACTTGTTGAAATTTAATTTTAAAATCATCGTCCACTTCGTTTAAAAGAATTATACCACTTTTTGATATCAGCTTTTTTCTTTCAGCTATTTTATTCTTTAAGGTTATAAATTTTTTTGAAGTACCATATTTAATATCTGTATTACTTTTAAGATAATAATCAATGAAATCAATTAAAGTGTTTGGAATTTCGTTTTCTTTATTTGGGTTGTGAAATTCATTAACAACACCTTCAAGCCATTCTTTATTTGCATGAAAAGGAGTGATGAGTTCAAAGGATTTTAAAATTTTATTTTCAAGTTTGTTTAAGGTAATTGAAAGTTCTGCTCTTTTATTAATTGCGTCTATATCTTTTAATCTTAATGCGTTGTGATGTTTTTCCCAATAATATTTGCCACTTAATTTAGGATTTTTCTCAAGTTCGTTTCTATCATAAATCATAATTCCAGAATTTGCTCCAAGAACAAAATCATTTCCATTATGTCTATATGTTAGTCTTACTGTAAGAGTAGCATTTTCTTTATTTGAACGATAATAGTAATTTATAGTTGCCATAATATCAATGTATTAAATGTAATAAATGTACTTAAAATTAATTTTAATTTTTAATTTCCAAAAAATTCATTTGTACAAATTTTGTACAGTAAATAACAATTTATTTAAAATTAGATAAATTTACTTATATGCAAAAATACAAAAATAACCTGTAAATCAGTGAATTAAAAAACATTTAGTTGTAATTAAGTTTAAATAGTTTTAAAGCAATATAGTACTGTTCTCGCTACTAAGTTAAAAGAGAATTACGAAAGTAATTCTCTTTTTTTTTTGAAATAAGCTATTATAAATCATAGAATTTTGGTGATTTTTTATAAGATAATTGATGTAGTTTTGTTTCAAATTTCTAATCATGAAAAAGTTTTTTCTGTTCAGTATTCTTTTACTTTTAGTAACTTGTAGAAATCAAGAAGAGAACAATTCTATAACTCCAGATCCTCCGTTATTTCAACAGGCTTATCAACCGCCTTATTTTCAAACAGATTCTCAAAAATTCATTTATGATATTAATGCATTGCCCGAAATTACGGTAGAAGTTTCTCTTGCAGAATGGAATAAATTTTTGAATTATTACGACCAAAATCCCAATAATGAAGAATATGTAGCCGGAAAATTCACTTGGGTTAAAAACGGAACTACAGAAATTTTAGATAATATAGGATTGCGACTTAAGGGAAATACCAGCAGAAGAAGACCAGAAGGAAATCCTGGAGAAACGCATAATGCGACCAATCCAGATTGGCATCATGCAAGTTTTACATTGAGTTTCAAGAAATATAATAAAACTCAACTCTTTCATAATTCTGAAAAAGTGGTGCTGAAATGGTTTAAAGACGATGCTATGTATGCCAGAGAAGTCTATTCTTATGATTTATTTGAGAAGTTTGGAGTTTGGACTGCACCACAATCCAGTTATTGTAAACTTACCATTAAAGTGACTGGAGATAACAAAGCCGCTTATTTTGGAGTTTATCAGTTGCAAGAACCTGTTGACGATGTTTATTTAGCCAATAGAAGTACGTTTTTTTCTACGACTGGAAATTTATGGAAAGCAAATTGGGGAGCGAGTTTTAAAGATGCTTCCACTTCGAATATGGGAATTGAAGATGTGACTTTAACTTATACCAATACGCCGACTTACGATTACAAAGGAAGTAAATCTAATTTGGAGACAGCCAAAACACAATTAGCAGATTTCATCACGAATGTTAATTCCAAAAATGGTGATGATTTTAAAACTTATATTTCACAAAAAATGGATGTCAATCTGTTTTTGAAAACTTACGCCGTAAATGTAATGGTAGGAATGTGGGATGATTATTGGAATAATTCTAATAATTTTTATTTCTATTTTGATGCGGCCGGAAAATTTTATTTCATTCCTTATGATTATGACAATACTTTGGGAACTTCTCTTCTGATGACAGATTCTGGCATTCAAAATCCTTTAACTTGGGGAAAAAGCGACCAAAATCCTTTGGTTTCTAAAGTTCTATCTATTCCTGAGTATAAAACGCAGTATATCAAATATTTAAATGATTTGATTGATAAGAAATACGATTTATTTTATCTCGATTACAGTCAACAAAGAATTCAGAAGTGGCAAAATATGATTGCAACGCATGTTTCTAATGATACATGCGAAGATATGACCATTACAGATGTTCCTGCATCTTGGGGAAATTGTGGCTTCTACAGATTAAGAGGCAATAGTTCTACGGATAATTATTTCGTGAGAAAGGCTGCAAGTATTCCCAAAAATTAATTTATACTATTGTATTTCAGTTTGTTATAAAAATTTAACAATATTTTAACTAATTTTTTAGTGATAAAAGAAAATCTTTTCTAAATTTGTATCACTAAATTATTAGTTATGATTTCTTTTTTGTTAAATTTGATTTTAGAAATAGTTAATTTCTTCTTATCAATAATGATGTAATGATTATGACAGCAAAAACACTTACAAAAGCAGAAGAACAAGTAATGCAATATCTTTGGGAGCTAGAAAAAGGTTTCTTAAAAGATATACTAGAACTTTTTCCAGAACCGAAACCTCATACCAACACCGTTTCTACCATTTTAAAAATTTTAATGGAAAAAGAGTTTGTAGGGCATAATGTTCACGGAAGACAGCACGAATATTTCCCGCTGATTTCTAAAGAAACCTACAGCGGAAAATCCATTAAAAGTTTAGTGAAGAACTATTTTGAAGGTTCTTACAGAAACGCTGTTTCATTTTTGGTAGAAAAAAATGAGATGAGTGTAGAAGATTTAGAAATGCTTCTAAAAGAACTTAAAAAATAATGAGTAAGAAGTGTAACAGCTTCGTTATTCGCAATTACTTATTAATCAACACTTAAAACAAAAACTATGGAAACAATATTCCTGTATTTCGGAAAGATGATTTTAGTTTCGGCAGTGATGTCGGCGTATTATCTTTTGTTTCTTCGCGACAAAACTTTTCATCATTATAACAGATTTTACCTTCTGGGAACGATGGTTTTAAGTCTTTTGTTGCCGCTTTTAAAAGTAGAATATTTTACTATAGAAACCGATAGTAGAATTTTATTATTGCTGAATCAATTCAACCAAAATTCTGTTCAAGAAGTTGAAAATTCTTTCAATTTTTGGGATTTTGGAACTTTGATTTTGGGAATCGTTTCCTT
>DITA01000027.1:0-44166 GCA_002422665.1 Flavobacteriales bacterium UBA6196 | reverse complement strand
CTAACTCCATGATGCGTTGTTCTGGAGTTTTAGACATATTGGTTGGTGTTTGGTTTTCCCAATCAAAGTTACCATATTTTCTTAACCAACTCACTACTGTAGAGCGTGATTGGATACCGTACTTTTTCTTGCAAGCGGTAATTCCTAGTTTTCCTTCTTCAATATCTTTCACGATTTGAAGTTTTAAACTTAAACTGTAATCTTTCTGTGTTCGCTTTATATAAAGCATTTCTTGTTCTTCTTTCATAACGATGTTTTTTTTGTGTATCGTTATTTCAGGACTAGACAATATAATACAAAAAGAAACTCCGAAAATTTTCGGAGTTTTTTTATTATGAAATTTTTAAAATATTTGCAACCTGCATCGCCAATTCTTCGCCAATTCTGTCTTGGGCTTCTAAAGTAGACGCTCCAGTATGAGGCGTTAAAGAAATTTTAGGATGAGTAAGAATTTTTTCTGATGGTGTAGGCTCATTCACGAAAACATCTAATCCCGCAAAAGAAACTTTACCAGTATCTAATGCTTCTATTAAGGCTTCTTCATCTATTACTCCACCTCTTGCACAATTGATTAACGCTACTCCATCTTTCATTTTAGCGATTTCTTCTTTGCCGATAATCGCAGATTTTTGAGCAGGAACGTGAAGCGTAATAAAGTCCGCTTGTTTTATCACTTCACCGAAAGGTTCGGTTACAATTTCTATATCGATATATTGATTGTTATAGAAATCTATTCTCACACTTGTTTTATCTATCATTACATCAGAAGCGATGACTTTCATTCCTAGTCCAAGAGCAATTCGTGCTACTTCTTGACCAATTCTACCCAATCCAACAATAGCAATCGTTTTTCCTCTTAATTCTAAGCCTTTTTCGTAAGATTTTTTAAGTTTTGCAAATTCTGTTTGACCCGAAACTGGCATGTTTCTATTAGAATCTTGTAAAAATCTGCATCCTGTAAATAAATGTGCAAAAACCAATTCTGCCACGCTTTCAGATGAAGCAGCTGGTGTATTGATTACATGAAGTCCTTTTTCTCTAGCGTATGCTACTTCTATATTATCCATTCCTACTCCACCTCTTCCTATAATTTGTAGAGATGGGCAGTTATCTATGATTTCCTTAGTCACCTTAGTTGCACTTCTTACCAAAAGTGTGCTGATTTTTTCTGCATTGATGTAAGAAACAAGTTCTTCTTGAGGAACTTTTTCTGTAATTACCGTGAAACCTTTTTCTTCTAAAGCATTGATTCCTGACAGCGTTAATCCATCATTTGCTAATACCTTCATTTATATTTTTTTTAGATTAATCATTAAAATTTTAGAATCTATAAATTCTTGTTGCTCAAAAAATTTTTGTCTTTAACAAGAATTTCAGCCGCAGCATTTGTATTGAATGCTCCAATATCTGATTTTCAAGTTGCAAAGTTAGAGAAAATTATAGATATTAAATCCCTAATTAATAAAGGTTTTTTAAAAAATTTTACGCACAAAAAAGCTATGTAAAGTATAAAAAATTCAAATTTCTAAAATCAATTCTTTATCTCGTAGATTATCATTAAATTTGAGAAGTCGAACAATTATGGAAGAAAAAGTAGTTTTAGTTACCGAAAATGATGAAGTTCTGGGCTTGATGGAAAAACAACAAGCACATATCAATGGTTTGTTGCACCGAGCGTTTTCTGTATTTTTATTTAATTCAAAAGGCGAAATGCTTCTCCAGAAAAGAGCCGCCGAAAAATACCATTCTCCCAATCAATGGACCAATGCTTGTTGCTCCCATCCTAGAGCGAATGAAACCTATGAAGAAGCGGCAAAAAGAAGATTAAAAGAAGAATTGGGAATAGATACCGAAATTTCAGAAAAATTCTATTTTATTTATAAAGCAGATGTAGGTGGAAATCTTTGGGAACACGAATTAGACCATGTTTTTGTAGGTAATTACGAAGGAGATTATCAACTCAATTTAGAAGAAGTAGCCGAAGTAAGATACATTTCTATGGAAAATTTAGAACAAGAAATGAAACAAAACCCTGAACATTTTACTGAATGGTTTAAAATCATTTTAGAAGAATACAAACATCATCTTTAAGGTAGAGGTAAAGGTAAAGGCAAAGGTTAAAAATTAAAAAATATCTTTTATCAAGTTAAAAAAATAAAAAATGGATAAAAAAACAGCGCTGTATAACAAGCACGTTTCTTTAGGAGCTAAAATGGTTCCTTTTGCAGGTTTCGAAATGCCTGTACAATATTCTGGCGTTACAGAAGAGCATTTTGCTGTACGCGAAAAAGTAGGAATTTTTGATGTTTCACACATGGGACAGTTTTATGTGGAAGGTCCAGAAGCTAAAAACTTACTCCAATTTATTACTTCTAATAATGTAGAAAAACTCACGAACGGACAAGCTCAATATTCTTGTCTACCCAATGGAAAAGGCGGAATAGTAGACGATTTAATCGTTTATAAAATGAATGACGAAAAGTATTTTGTAGTGGTAAACGCATCTAACATCGAAAAAGATTGGAATCATTTTTCTTATTATAATGAAAAATTCGGGGCTGAATTAAGCAATATTTCAGACGAAACTTCTCTTATTGCGATTCAAGGTCCGAAAGCCGTAGAAACCCTTCAAAAACTTACCGACACCAATCTTTCTGAAATTCCTTATTACCATTTTACGGTGGGAACTGTTGCTGGCGTAGAAAACGTAATTATTTCAAACACTGGCTATACTGGTAGTGGCGGTTTTGAAATTTATTTTGGAAACGAAAATGCAGAAAAAATTTGGGATGAATTGACAAAAGCAGGGGAAGAATTCGGACTTATTCCTTGTGGTTTGGCTTCTAGAGACACTTTGAGATTAGAAAAAGGTTTCTGTCTTTACGGAAATGATATTGATGATACTACCTCTCCATTAGAAGCTGGATTAGGCTGGATTACTAAATTCGACAAAGAATTTGTAGATAAAGAATTCCTTTTAAAACAAAAAGAAGAAGGTGTTTCTAGAAAATTAGTAGGTTTCGAAATGCAAGAAAAAGCCATTCCTAGACATGATTATTTGGTGGTAGATGCAGAAGCAAATGAAATCGGGAAAGTAACTTCTGGAACGATGAGCCCTTTGAAAAAAGTGGGAGTTGGTCTTGCTTATGTAGCTAAACCTTACTTCAAATTAGATTCTGAAATCTTTATTCAAATCAGAAATAAAAATATTCCTGCTAAAGTGGTGAAATTACCTTTTGTATAAGGAAGTTTTTATAACATACTCAAAAAGCAGTTCTCTCCGAACTGCTTTTTTATTTTAATTTTTCTCTTAAAAGTTCAATATTTTTCTTGTCACTTCCTATAAAAATCTCTTGATTGATGATAAAAACGGGGCGTTTTAGAAAACGATAGTCCTCTAAAATCAATTTTTTAAAATCTTCTTCTTGTAAAGATTTCACCTCTATACTTCGTTCCTTGATTTGAGTAGATTTTTTGCTAAAAAGTGCTTCATAAGATTTTGACAAGGCATACATTTCTTGCAATTCTTCCTCAGAAACAGCTTTTGATTTGACTTCTCTTTGTTCAAAATCAGTTAAATCGAATTCAGACATTATTCTTTTACATGTGCTGCAAGTTTTTAAAAAATATACTTTTTTCATCTTTCAAAAATAAGATTAATCTCAATATTTCAAAAATTATTGAATATCTTTATTCAAATTTTAGAGCAAATGAGCAACAAGACTATTTTTCAGTTTATTTCTGAGCCTGGAGATGTAAATTATGGCGGAAATGTACACGGTGGAAGCGTAATGAAGTGGATAGACCAAGCTGGTTATGCTTGCGCAAGTTCTTGGAGTTCTAGCTATTGTGTAACGGTTTACGTAGGTGGAATCAGATTTTTTTCACCTATCAAAATTGGCCACATTGTAAAAGTAGAAGCCGAAGTAATTTACACCGGCAAAAGCAGCATGCACATTGCCATCAATGTATTTTCTAGAAATATAAAACGCAAAGAATTTGAGAAAAAAACGCACTGCATCATCGTTTTTGTGGCAGTAGATGACGAAGGAAACACGATAGACGTTCCTAAATTTATCCCTGAAAACGAGCAGGAAAAACAAATGGAACAATATGCCATCAAATTGATGGATCTAAGGAAACAAATCGAAGACGAAATGAAACCGTTCTTGTAAGCCGCAAAACAGTTTCTATCCGTCCCAAGTTGGGAAAAGTTGAACCAAAAATATTTCTATTCATCCCAAATTAGGAAAGTTTAAAGTAAAACAATTTCTCTCCGTCCCAAGTTGGGAAAGTTTCAATCAAAAGAATTTCTCTTCATCCCAATTCAGGAAAGGTTAAATCAAATTATTTTTACACTCTCAGAATCTATTATTTGTAAAAATTTGCAATAAAAAAACTCCTCTCGAAAATTTGAAAGGAGTTTTAATTTGTTATTTTGAAGAGCAATTATCTTGCGATATTTACTGCTCTTGTTTCTCTAATTACCGTCACTTTTACTTGACCTGGGTAAGTTAACTCATTCTGAATTTTTTCAGAAATGTCATAAGAAAGTTGATGAGCCACTTCGTCTGTTACTTTTGCAGACTCTACCATCACTCTCAATTCTCTACCTGCCTGAATCGCAAATGCACTAGACACTCCATCAAAGCTTAATGCAGCTGCTTCTAAGTCTTTTAACCTTTGGATATAAGATTCTAAAACTTGTCTTCTTGCTCCTGGTCTTGCTCCAGAAATTGCATCAGCTACTTGAATAATTGGTGATAATAAAGAAGTCATTTCTACCTCGTCATGGTGCGCTCCAATTGCATTTACCACTTCTGGATTTTCTCCAAATTTCTCTGCCCACTGCATTCCTAAAAGTGCGTGAGGAAGTTCTGATTCTTGTTCTGGAACTTTACCAATATCGTGTAATAAACCTGCTCTTTTTGCTAATTTTACGTTTAAGCCTAATTCAGCAGCCATAGTAGCAGCGATATTTGCCACTTCTCTAGAGTGCTGTAGTAAGTTTTGACCATAAGAAGAACGGAATTTCATTCTACCTACGATTTTAACCAACTCTGGATGTAAACCGTGAATTCCTAAATCAATGATGGTTCTTTTACCTACTTCTATGATTTCTTCTTCTATTTGTTTACGCGTTTTTTCTACAACTTCTTCTATTCTCGCTGGGTGAATTCTACCGTCTGTTACCAATCTGTGAAGTGATAATCTAGCCACTTCTCTTCTTACTGGATCAAAACAAGAAAGCAAAATAGCTTCTGGAGTATCATCTACAATGATTTCTACACCTGTTGCTGCTTCTAACGCTCTGATATTTCTACCTTCTCTACCGATGATTCTACCTTTTACCTCATCAGATTCTATATTAAATACAGACACTGAATTTTCTACTGCTTGTTCTGTACCAATTCTCTGAATGGTTTGAATCACAATTTTTCTTGCCTCATTTTTAGCGTTCAATTGTGCTTCTTCCATGATAGATTGAACGTGAGCCTGAGCTTTGGTTTTCGCTTCAGCTTTCATAGACTCTACGAGTTCTGCTTTTGCTTCTTCTGCCGAATAGTTAGAAATTTTTTCTAACATTTCTACTTTTTGAGCAATCGCTACGTCTAATTCTTGTTGTTTTTTCTGTACGATTTCATGTTTTTTATCGTACTCTGCCTTTTGTCTTTCTAAATCTTTTTCTAGTTTTCCGGTTTTAGAAAGTTCGTCATTTAGTTTTTGTTCTTTGTCTCTAATTCTTTTCTCAGCTTCTTGCATTTTTTTCTCACGACTGTTAATGTTTTCGTCATGCTGAGATTTGAGTTCTAAGAATTTTACTTTTGCTTGAGCTTCTTTTTCTTTTTTAATAGCTTCAGCCTTTACATTAGCGTTTTCTATAATGTTTTCGGCGCTTTTTTTAGCATCTTTTACGATGAATTTAGCTTTAGAGTTTAGGGAACTTTTTGCGAACAACGTTCCTGCAACCAAGCCTAAAATCAGGCAAACAGCACCGATAATAATAGCGGTTATATCCATATATATCGAGTTTTAATTGTCTATTACTTAATTTTTAAAAATAAAAAACCTACAACAGTTCAGTGATATAGAGTAAACTCCTAATCAACACGATTTGAACTGTTTTCTATGCTCTGTAATCTGCGTAAAGCAGCACGCCATTGCAAAGACATTCGTTCGGTAATTGTTTAGCGTTGAGTTTACCTGTAATGTGTTAGAACTATTGTAGGCAAGTTTTTATAGAATAGTTTTTACTTTTCTAATTCATCTAATTGCTGATTAATTTGCATTAATCTATCATTAGCATTTTTTATAATTTTTTCTGAGTTAAGTTGATGTACTTCTGCGTTAGCTCCTAATTTTAGCGCGCACATTGCGAGTGCATCTTGTTTATCCTTAACATCAAAATTAGCTTCAAATTCTCTAATCATTCCTTCTATCTGTTTCCCTACTCTACGAAGCGTTTCTTCTTCGGCAGCAGGAACATTAAGAGGATAATTTCTTCCGGCAATGTTTATGGTAATTCTTCTTACTTCCATTACAAGCCACTATTTTGAAGTTGTGCAATACAAGCGTCTATTTCTTTGACCAATCTATTGATATGATTTTTCATCAATCGATTGTGGTCTGGATTGCCAGATATTGCTGAGATTAATTTTATTTTTTTTTGCTCTTCTGTTAACTCCTGATTTCTCTTATGCTCTTCTTCATATTTAACTTTCAGATTTTCAAAGTCTTCTGAGAGAATAGCATGCTTTTCTAAAAGATTTTGATAACTTTTATTCATCTCAAAAATCTTTTTTTCAAGTAAAGAAAAATTATTCTCTAATTCTTTAAGCATTTCAGGTGTTAGTTCTAACTTATGCAAAAATATAAAAAAAATAATCAGTTAAACAGAAATTTAATAATAATTTAAAGCAAAACTTTAAATAAAAAAAGAAGACTCCTTAGAATCTTCTTTAAATCAAATATTTAGAATAATTTTTTCTTACTCAAATTTCAATACAAACATGAAAGCTCTGGTTTGCATCGTAGAGATTGCTGCAGTCCAATAAGGTGGTGTTCCAGCATTATCTGCTACAATTTCATTGTTAAACGCAAAGGTTCCTCTAAATGCTGGTGTTAAC
Organism: Flavobacteriales bacterium UBA6196; assembly: GCA_002422665.1. GTDB lineage: Bacteria > Bacteroidota > Bacteroidia > Flavobacteriales > Weeksellaceae > Cloacibacterium > Cloacibacterium caeni_C. The sequence continues at coordinate 37,039 of DITA01000027.1, read as the reverse complement.
TTAAATCTAGAGAAATAAAACTGTATTCCTGCTTCTGCGCTCCATGCAAAATTATGAGTTGTACTTCTGAAAATCCCTTGTTGATTATCATCTGAAGCACTAGAATTTGACTGTAAATTCACCAAATAATTAAGTCCAGCTGCAGCATAAGGTCTAGAATTATACCATCTGTCTGCGTGAATTTCTAGCATAATCGGGATGTCTACATAAGTAGATTTCACTCTTCTTACCATTTCTGCTTCTGTGAGCGTTTTTGGCGTAAAAGGATTACTAGCATCTGCAGCGTATTGGTCGTTTGATTGTGTATTAAAAGTAAGTTCTCTTTCTACAAACTGTAAACCTGGCTCTATTCTTAAATCAAAGTTGTCATTCAATCTCATTCTCCCAATTAAACCAGCTCCAAAACTGTAAGTAGGTTTGGTCTGAACAAGATTTACTTTGTCTTCCATTCCATATTTCGGGTCTAGAACGAGTTTATAGTCAAATTGGTTAAGATTTAAATAAAAACCATAACTGTATTGATAAGAATCTTGCTCTTGTCTTCTGTCTTGTCTATCTCTGTTTCTAAATTGAGCTTGAGTAAACAAAAAAATTCCTAAAAAAAGGAGCGAGAATGTTTTAATTAATATTTTTTTCATGGGTGATTATTTAGTGGCTTTATAAATGGTAGCTATCCCTAAACTTAGTTTTTTATATTCTACTTTGCTGTATCCTGTGTCTAGTAAAATTTGTTTCATTTTTTCACCAAAAGGAAAAGCATTTACAGAATCTGGCAAATACGTATATGCTCTATTATCTTTAGAAACTAACTTACCGATTTGCGGTAAAATATTTTTAAAATAAAACATATAAAATGGCGCTAAAAAGCCTTCTACTTTTGAAAATTCTAAAATATAAACGCTAGAATTTTCTTTTACCACTCTTCTTAGCTCGGCTAAACCTTTTTCTAAATTTTCGAAATTTCTTACTCCAAATGCAACGGAAACTGCATCGAATTTATTATCCTCAAAAGGAAGATTTTCTGCATCTCCTTTTTGCATTGATATTTTTTGATCTAGATTAAGTTTTTTAATTTTATCAATTCCTACGTTCAGCATTTGCTGAGAAAGGTCTAAACCAACAACATCCGCTCCCGTTCCTTTTTGTACCGCTATGGCAAGATCTCCTGTTCCTGTCGCTACATCTAAAACGAGTTTTGGAGCATCTTTATTCATCCATTTTACTAAAGTATTTCTCCAAAGTACGTCTATTTTCATCGATAAAACATGATTTAATAAATCATATTTTGGAGCAATGTTGTCAAACATATCTTCTACTTCAGTTTTTTTACTTTGATCGGTATTGTATGGTTTTACTTGCATGTATTTATAATAAGTATTGAGTAATATTTTTAGCTAACTTTTTCCTAGGTGTATTATTGATAATTCTCTTTGTAGAAAAGTTTAAAATCTTCTTTTCTATAAATTTTAGTTCTGGACTCTAATTTATCAATATTTTTAATCACTTTATCATAATCTTCGTCTACATTATAATAAAAGTCTTCTATATATAATTTTTTATGCTTGGTAACATGCCCAGGAAGTTTTACGCCGTCCATTTCAAAAGTACTCGCCATTAAAAGGGAATCTTTATTCGGAATATAGCCATAAAACTGACGGTGTACAAAATATTCTTCTCCGGCAATATTCAATAAACCTCTGTATTGTGAAACATTAAAAGCAGAATCAAAAAGAAGCTTCTTTTTATCATCAAAAACCTTAATGCTGTTTTGTTTCCCTCTGTTAAGGTCTACTTTTACAAACTGACCAGAAGTAATGATTTTTTCTTCGCCGTTATTTATTTTAAAATAATACGTTTTAGTAGTAGGATTATCTACTAAATATTCATTTTTCTTTGCTAAAAATAAATAATAAATTCCGAAGGCAATTAGCATTACACTTGCCGAGACAATAAGCCCAATAAGAGGAGCGTTTTTTTTCATATTTAAAAAAATATTGAGAATTGCAAAGTTAATAATTATTTTCTATGCGTTTGTTATGATTTAATTTATAAATTTGCTCCTTAATTATAAATGTATATAGAAATTATGCCAAGTTCAGTAATTGTAGGTTCAGGTAGTTGCATTCCAGAAAGAGTAATTGATGGCTCTCATTTTATCAACTCTAAGTTTTATACAGACGCAGGAGATTTTATTGATAAACCCAATGAAGAAATTATTAAAAAATTTGTAGACATCACAGAAATTGAAGAAAGAAGATATCTGAGAAATGACCAATTTAATTCTGACCTAGGTGTACAAGCTGCTAAAGAAGCCATTTATGATGCTAAAATAGAAAAAGAAGAAATCGACTATATTATTTTCGCGAGTAATTTTGGAGAAGTTTCTGCTAACGGAATGGCGAATTTCATGCCGAATATGGCAGCAAGAGTAAAACACAAATTGGGCATTAAAAACAGAAAATGCATCACTTATGATATGATTTTCGGTTGTCCAGGTTGGGTAGAAGCGATGATTTTGGCAGACGATTTAATTAAACTAGGAAAAGCAAAAACCATCTTAGTTATCGGTGGTGAAACTTTAAGTCGTGTTACTGACCCATTTGACAGAAATAAAATGATTTTCGCAGATGGAGCTGGAGCTGTAGTTTTACAAAAATCTGAACAAGAAAACGTGGGAATTATTGCTACCAATACCGTTTGTGATAATGCCGAAGAACTATTGTATTTAGAAAATTCTCATTCTCTTAATCCAGAAGCAGATCAAGAAAAAATGTATATCAGAATGCATGGTCGTAAAATTTACGAATATGCTCTCAAAAATGTACCTGCTGCGGTAAAAGAAACAATGGATAACGCTCAAATTGGTATAGAAGACATTGATAAAATCTTAATGCACCAAGCCAACGCTAAAATGGACCATGCTATGGTTTCTAGATTATATAAATTATACGGGAAATCAGAATATGACGAAAATGTGTCTCCTATGACGATTCAATATTTAGGAAATTCATCAGTTGCCACGATTCCTACTATGTATGATTTAATTGCAAAAGGAGAAATGAAAGGTCATTCTTTCAAAAAAGGAGGTTATGTAGTAATGGGTTCTGTAGGTGCAGGAATGAACATCAACTGCATTGTTTACAAGATGCCTTAATAAGAATTCTGAAACAAAATATACAAAACTTCGACTACTTAACTTGTCGGAGTTTTTTTATGAAGAATAATTTATGAAAACAAATTTTATCGTATTACTCGCTGTATTTTTCATTATAGAAATATATGTTTATCAAGCGATTAGAAATATCACCACCAACAATTACATTAGAATCGGGTATTGGGTTTTTACGCTTTTGGCTTATGGAATCATCTTATATTGGATTTTAACATTTAATAGAGCTTCCAGAGACCATCAACAAATTCAATTAATGGTTTCTGCGATGATGATTTTAGTTCTTCCGAAACTATTGTCTGTAATGTTTTTATTGATTGGAGATTTTACCAGATTTGTAGAATTTGGTTTTAAATATTTCACCGCTAAAGAAAACTATTTCCCAGAACGCAGAAAATTCATTTCTACTACTGCTCTTGCTACTGCTGGAATTTTCTCTTTATTGGCAATAGATGGCATAATTTTCGGAAAATACAGACATACGGTAAGAAAAGTAAAATTGAGATTTAAAAACCTACCCGAAAATTTCAAAGGCTACAAAATCGTACAAATCTCAGATGTTCACAGCGGAAGTTTTTTCAATCCTCAAAAATTACAAAAAGCAATTGACCTGATTAATGAACAAGATGCAGATGTGGTTTTATTCACCGGTGATATGGTGAATAATTATGCAGATGAATTCAAACCATTTATTCCACTTTTTAAAAGTATTAAAGCTAAAGATGGCAAATTTTCTATCTTAGGAAATCATGATTATGGCGATTATGGCGCTTGGAATTCTCGAGAAGAAAAAGCGCAAAACATCCCAAACCTGAAAAACTATCAAGCCGAAGCTGGTTTTAAAATGCTGCGCAATGAAAATATTGCCTTAGAAAAAAATGGAGAGAAAATTTATCTTTTGGGCGTAGAAAATTGGGGAATAAAACCTTTTCCGCAATATGGTGATTTAGACAAAGCTTTGAAGGGTGTTCCTGAAGATGCGATTAAAGTTTTGATGAGCCATGACCCAACTCACTTTGACGAAGTGGTAAAAAAACATAAAACCAATGTTCACCTTACCCTTTCTGGTCATACTCACGGAATGCAATTTGGTTTAGATTTAAAAAACATCAAATGGTCGCCTGTAAAATTCAAATACAAAAAATGGGCAGATTTATATGAGTCAGAAGGAAAATATCTCTATGTAAACAGAGGTTTCGGAGTTATTGCTTATCCTGGAAGAGTGGGCATCAACCCAGAAATTACGGTTATAGAATTGGTGTAATTTAATTTTAGAAAAAGAAATCCTTCATTCTGGTAATGGCCAAATCATTTTCTTCTACAAATTTTAGAAAACGATCGAGTTTTTCTTCCATTTGTACGCCAAGATTGTATTTTCTGTAAAAAGACAATCCAAACTTTTTATCATTGAGCTCTACAAACTGCCAAGAATTAAGATAAATCATCACATATTCTTCTTTTTGCAGCGTTTCAATCACCATATTTTGATAAAATTTCATGGGAATCATCTGAAACGTAAAATCATTATACGGAAGTCTAGAATACGGCGAAACACTTTCTGGTATCACCATAATTTCATGTTCTTCGTAAGCTATTTTTCTTTCTAAAGCATTCTTAAAAAAGAAAATATTAGAAAAGTCCATCGGTGAACGATAAATAAATTGCATGGCTTTGAGTTTTTCAGAACTCAACCTTTTTTCTGGAAACTGTCTCATTCCTCTGATGGTTTTCCCTATCAGTTCTTCTAAGAAATCTTTAGCCGTTTCTATTTCTTTTTGATAAGAATATTTATTGAGTAAGCCCAATTCATGACCTTTTTTAGCAATGGTTTTTAAAAGTTCTGGTAACTTTTCCACCAGAGAAATTTCCACAAAAAAAGTAGTGTGAATTTGATATTTTTCTAGAATTTCCAGAATCTTCTGAGTCCCATCTGTTGTAATCTTTAATAGTTCCTCTTCTGTAACTATTTTTTGATAAGAAACTGGAATTTCGGGAGCGATGATGTTAAAAGTAAGTAAAACCATATCGTAAAAATAAAAAACTTTGTCTACAATCCGCAGACAAAGTTTAAAATTATTTTGTGGTGAAGAATTTAAGTTTTCTAGAACTATACCATTCTAAAATTCTATCACTTGACTATTTTCCCAATTTCACCTTCAGGTTTTTAATCATATCTTTGGTCATTTCTGTAATGCCAAAATCATAGGTTAATCCCCAATCTTTTTTCGCCACAGAATCATCTATAGAAGCTGGCCAAGAATCCGCAATGGCTTGTCTGAAATCTGGCTCATAAGAAATCTCAAATTCGGGAATTTCTTTTTTAATTTCTGCTGCCAATTCTTTTGGTGTAAAACTCATTCCGCCCAAATTATACGAACTTCTTACCGTAAGATTTTCAGATGGAGCATCCATTAATTGCAATGTTGCATTAATCGCATCATCCATGTACAACATTGGCATGGCTGTATTTTCAGAGATGAAAGATTTGTATTTTCCTTCTTCAATAGCTTCATAGAAGATTTCTACTGCATAATCAGTAGTTCCACCACCAGCTGGAGTTTTCCAAGAAATTAAACCTGGATATCTAATACTTCTAATATCGACACCATATTTTTCATGGTAATATTCGCACCATTTTTCTCCTGCCATTTTAGAAATTCCGTACACCGTTGTAGGATTTAGAACTACATCTTGCCCCACATTTTCCTTAGGAATTCCTTTCCCGAAAACCGCAATAGAACTTGGCCAAAACACTTTTTTTATCAAACCTTCTTTCGCCATTTCTAATAAATTCAGTAGCGGCTCTACATTCAGTTTCCAGGCAAATTGGGGCTGCCTTTCTGAAGTTCCAGACAATAAAGAAGCCAAATGATAAACAGTAGTAATTTCGTAATCTTTACAAACTTGTCTCACCAATTGCGTGTTAGAAACGTCCATTCTTTCATAAAATCCCGCAGAAGTAAGCTTTTTGTCCCATCTATCCAGTCCAGAAGCAATCACATTTTCTGCGCCATGAATTTCCACTAATCTATTGGTCAGTTCGGTGCCTATTTGTCCTAAAGCACCAGTAATAAGAATTTTTTCCGTGTGCGTATCGGTTTCCATTTTTAAATTTTAGGATTTTCACAAATTTAGAAAAATTAAAGGTTTTTAAGAAATTTTATTTTAAAATCTTTTGGGTGCTAAATTTGACTTCGTCTAATCGGTTGTTATTATTTTTTATGGCGCCAAATTCCCGCCTTCCGTTCCCGCTTTTTTTATTTTTTCAACGCAAAATCCTTTCTCAAAAAATAAAAAAGAGCTCCACTCAAGTTGGGGCGCAATTCGGGAATTGGTAGAAACTTTTCGCCAAAATTTAGGTTTTGAAAAAATAAAAAATTAAATTTGCTTGATTTAGAATTTTATGAAAATGAAAGAAGCAAAACCTTTTTTAAAATGGGCAGGAGGAAAAACTCAATTGATTAATGACATAAAAAAAGTATTACCAAAAGAGTTTACAAAATATAAGTTTAATTATATTGAACCTTTCGTTGGAAGTGGTGCGGTTTTATTTTGGATGCTAAATAATTTTCCAAAAATTGAAAAAGCTATAATTAATGACATAAATGCAGATTTAACAAACACCTATAAAGTAATTTCTCATTCTCCTTTTGAATTAATTTCAATTTTAAATCAATTTCAAAATGAATATCATTCTTTAGAAGATAATTCTGAAATAAAAAAAGAATACTATCTAGAAAAAAGAGAAAATTTTAATAGCAGAAAATTTTCTAATACAGAACAAGCAGCATTTTTTATTTTTTTAAATAGAACTTGTTTTAATGGTTTGTATAGAGTTAACAAAAATAATTTTTTTAATGTTCCCATTGGAAGCTATAAAAAACCCACAATTTGTGATGCTGAAAATATTTTGGCAGTAAGTGAATCATTAAAAAAAGTGGAAATTTTAACTGGAGATTATCAACAGACTTTAGATTTTGCTGAAAGACCTGCTCTATTTTATTTTGATCCTCCTTACAAACCTTTAAGCAAAACTTCAAGTTTTAATTCATATTCAAAAGATGATTTTAATGATGATGAACAAATTAGATTAAGAGATTTCTGTAAGAAATTAGATTCTTTAAATCATTATTGGATTTTAAGTAATTCTGATTTAAAAGGAAAAGATATTAATGACAATTTCTTTGATGATTTGTATTCTGATTTTAATATTCAACGAATTGAAGCAAAAAGAAGTATTAATGCAAATCCTGAAAAAAGAGGGAAATTAACTGAATTATTAATCACAAATAGAACAAACATAGAATATGTCGGAGCAATTTAAAATCTTCTTATCTCAACTTTCGGAAACAAATGCAACTTTAGATTATTTTACTGATTTTAAAAAAATAAAAAGTAATGTCAATAAAATTGCTATAAAATTGAACCAATTAAATTACTTGATTGGAAAAGAGAATTTAAAAGAAGCTGTAAACGAACTATATGCTGAAAATCCTAAAGTATTTGAAGTTCTAGATATTCTGATTGCTATTCGTAAAAACAAAAAAGCTAAAACTTTCAACAAGAATGGAGAAATTGTTTTGCTTGATACTTACTTCACTTCGCCAGAATTGATTTTGGAATATATTGAAGAAACAGGTTTGGTAGAAGTTTTTAGAAATAAAGATGTATCAAATTTAGTAGATTATGTTTTTGGAATTGAAGTTGGTTTAGATACAAACGCAAGAAAAAACAGAGGTGGTGATAATATGTCAAAAGCTGTTTCACTTATTTTTGATAAAGCAGTTGTTTTCTATAAGAAGGAAGTAAACAATACTATTTTTCCAGAAATTATTAGTTTAGGAGCAGATGTAAAGCGATTTGACTTTGTCATTAAAACCAAAAGAAAAACGTACTTAATCGAAGCCAATTATTACAATAGTGGAGGCTCAAAACTCAATGAAACAGCAAGATCTTATTCTGATGTTGCACCGAAAATTAATCAATATGAAAATTACGAATTCGTTTGGATAACAGATGGACAAGGTTGGCTCTCTGCAAAAAATAAACTAGAAGAAGCATTTAATATTATTCCTAGTTTGTATAATTTGATAACTCTTGAAGATTTCATTAAGAAAATTCAAGATGAAACTGTAATTGAATTTTAAAATGAGAAATTACTATAAACATACAATAGATTTAAAAAAGTTAGAAATAAGAAATGATAGAAAGGAAAACTTTATTCAAAAACTTGAAGAGATTGAATATAGAGGCTATGAAGTTGAGCAGTTATCAGATGGAAGAAAAATAGTTATTACAAAACCTGGTGGAAAATCTGTTTATGGTCGTCCTAAAAAAGAAGACTTTCTTGTTTTTATTTTTCAACCGAATGAAAACGGTTTATGGCAAATTACTCACAAACAAATTTTACAAGATTTATATTCTAAATCTAAAGAATCTGTAATAGAAACTTTGAAACTAATTACTCTTTTAGAAAAAACTTTAAACGGAGAAGAGCCAACTGATTTTATTGAAGAAATAAATAATTTAAAATTTCAAAATGGAGAAAGTCCCGAATCTCTAATAAAAGCCTACAAATGGATTTGGGGACAAGAAGATGTAAACTATCCAAATGGAGAAGGCAGAAAAATGTCTTGGAAAGGAATTGAAGAACTAAAAAACAAATTAGTATAAATGCTAAAGCCCTATTTCAAATCAGACGACAAAGATTTTTATCTTCTACATGGAGATACTATGAAAATTTTGTCTGAATTTGACCATAAGTTTGATATGGCTTTTGCAGATCCTCCTTATTTTCTTTCTAATAACGGCTTATCAATACAAAGTGGAGAAATTGTTTCTGTAAATAAAGGAAAATGGGATAAATCAGAAGGCTTTGACTTTATAAATGATTTTAATAGAAACTGGATAAAATTAGCAAGAGAGAAATTAAAAGACAATGGTACAATTTGGATAAGCGGAACTTATCACAATATATTTTCAATTGGACAAATTCTACAAGAATTAAACTTTAAAATTCTAAATGTAATTACTTGGGAAAAAAACAACCCGCCACCAAATTTTTCTTGCAGATATTTTACTCATTCCTCAGAACTTATTATTTGGGCTAGAAAAGAAGAAAAAGTTCCTCATTATTATAACTATGAATTAATGAAAAGTTTAAATGATGGAAAACAAATGAAAGATGTATGGAAACTTCCCGCAATTGCTCGTTGGGAAAAATCTTGTGGAAAACATCCAACACAAAAACCATTATCTGTTCTCACAAGAATAATACTTGCATCTACAAAACCAAACGCTTGGATTTTAGATCCTTTTACAGGAAGTTCTACAACTGGAATTGCAGCAAATTTAGTTAATAGAAGATTTTTAGGAATTGACCAAGAAATTGAATTTTTAGAATTAAGTAAAAACAGAAAATTAGAAATAGAAAATTCTGAAATAGCTCATAGATATAGAGAAAAATTAAATGGTTTTAATTCAAAAAAAGAATTAGAAAATTATTTAGTAAGAGAAGAAAGAGAAGAATATAAATCAGAATTAAACTTTATCAAATGAAAAACCTCCTTTTCCTTCTCCTATTTTTAGCGCAAACTGTTTCTGCTCAATTCACCAATATTAATATTGTAAAAGAAGTTAAGGCAAAAGAAAAAGGATTGGTCGTTTCTGCGCATCCATTGGCAAGTGAAGCAGGTGCTCAAATTCTAAAAAAAGGAGGAAATGCCTTTGACGCTGCGATTGCTACGCAATTTGCTTTGGCAGTAGTTTATCCACAAGCTGGAAATATTGGAGGTGGTGGATTTTTAGTAGGTTACACTAAAGATGGCAAAAAAATCGCATTGGATTATAGAGAAACTGCTCCTAAAAACGCTTCCAGAAAGGAAAAGCCAATACTGATTTATCACAAAACGGAAGATTAGCTGTTGGTGTTCCTGGTTCGGTTTCTGGGATGTTTTACACGCATCAAAAATTCGGGAAATTACCGATGTCAGTTTTAATTCAACCTGCCATTGATTTAGCACAAAAAGGTTTTGCCCTTACAGAAAGAGAAGCGAATTTACTTAATGACACCCGAGAAGATTTTCTGAAACACAATTCACATCCAACAGCTTTTACCAAAGATATTCCTTGGAAGAAAGGAGATATTTTAGTTCAAAAAGAATTGACTCAAACTTTAAAATTAATTCAAAAACAAGGTCAAAAAGCTTTCTATGAAGGTAAAAACGCTCAACTTTTGGTTTCCGAAATGAAGCGAGGAAACGGAATTATTACCCTTGAAGATTTGAAAAATTACAAAACCAAAGAAAGAAAAGCATTACAATTCGATTATAAAAATCACGAAATCATTTCGATGCCACTCCCTTCAAGTGGCGGAATTCTTTTGGCTCAAATGCTTAAAATGAGCAGTTTTGAAAATTTAGAAAATTTCCGACAGAATTCTCCAGAGGCAGTTCAAGTAATGGTAGAAGCAGAACGCAGAGCTTTTGCAGACCGTGCTGAATATATGGGAGACCCAGATTTTATAGAAGACAAAACCCAAATACTTATTTCTGAAGAATATTTAAAAAATCGTTGGAAAAATTTCAGTTTTGAAAAAGCTACTCCAAGTGCAGAAGTTGGAAAAATTATTGCTCAGCCTCAAGTATCTACCGAAACTACGCATATTTCTATTATTGATAAATTTGGAAATGCTGTTGCTGTGACAACTACTTTGAACGGTTTATACGGAAGCAAAGTCGTGGTAAAAGGTGGCGGATATTTCTTGAATAATGAAATGGATGATTTTTCTGTAAAACCGGGCGTTCCGAATATGTTTGGAGCAGTAGGTGGTGAAGCCAATAAAATTGAACCCAACAAAAGAATGCTTTCATCGATGACGCCAACTATCGTTTTGAAAAACGGAAAACCTTACATTGTGGTGGGAACTCCAGGCGGAACTACGATTCCTACTTCTGTCTATCAAAGCATCGTGAATGTGATTGATTTTAAAATGACACCAAGTTCAGCGGTGAATTCTGCAAAATTTCATCATCAGTGGTTGCCAGAAATGGTTTTTGTAGAGAAAAATTTTCCAGAAAACACTTTGAAAATTTTAGAACAAAAAAATTACAAGTTTGAAAAACGTGGCGGAATCGGCAGAACAGAAATGATTGTTATTGATGAAAAGGGCAATGCTACTGCTGTTGCCGATAGTCGTGGTGATGATTCTGTTGCCTTAGAATAATTATTTCCCAGCTAATTTACGAAGCATTCCATTGAAAATTAAACCGTGGAATGGTAAAACTGAATACCAATACAATCTTCCCGATAAACCCAATGGACGGAAAGTTGCTTCTTGGTACAACTCTCCATTTTTAATGTAAAATTCTAACCAAGCTTCGCCAGGAACTTTCATTTCGGCGAAGAGTAAAAGGCGTTTTTCTTCTTTGTTGGCATATAAAACGCGCCAAAAATCTACAGAATCTCCTGCTTCTAATTCGTTTTGGTTTCTTCTGCCTCTTCTTAATCCTACTCCACCAATTAATTTATCTAAAAAACCTCTGATTTTCCAGAGAAAATTAGCATAATACCAACCTGTTTTTCCACCAATACTGAAAACTCTTTCCAACGCCAATTCCTCATTGTCTACTTTCATAATTCTGAAATCTGTAAAACAACCTTTCTCTGGAACTTCTAAATATTGCCAAACATTTCGCTTGTGAAACTGATTCGTGAACGAGTCATACCAACTGCTCAACACGTCATTTTGCTTGATTTTGTCAAAAGCCATGTTAATTGCTTCTTTGTAAGAAAACAAATGAATTCCTAAGTCCGAAGCCAAAGAATTTTGTCTTGCAATCACATCTATTTTCATGCTGTCCACTAAATTCACCGCCAAAGAATAGGTGGTAGAAGTAATAAAGTATAACCAATACGAAGACAATTTAGGCGTCATTACAGGAACGGTAAAAATCCAACGTTTCAGACCTCGAACTTCGGCGTATTGAAGCAACATTTCTTTATAAGTAAGAACATCTTGACTTGCAATATCGTAGTTTTGATTGTAGGTTTTTTCTACACCGATAACTTTGGTCAAAAACTGAATCACATTTCTAATTGCAATCGGTTGACATTTTGTTTTCAACCATTTTGGAGCCACCATAATCGGCAGTTTCTCTACCAAATCTCTGATAATTTCAAAAGAAGCACTACCAGAACCTACGATAATTCCAGCTCTGAGACAAGTTAAAGCATACTTCTCACTTTTAAGCGCTTGTTCTACGTTTTTTCTGGACTGAAGATGTTCTGAAAGTTTTTCTTCATTGATAATTCCTGTGAGGAAAACGACTTGTTTCACTGAAGTTTTTTCTAATGCTTTTCTGAAATTTTCGGCAGAAATTCTCTCTTTTTCTGAGAAATTTCCACTACCAGAAGACATAGAATGCACCAGATAATAAGCAAAATCTATATCTTGTGGAATATTTTGTAAAGAATTCTCATCTAGAAAATCATTTTCTATGATTTGAATTTTTTCAAGATGATGTTGATAGAGTTTTAGGCTTAATCTTTTTTGGTCTCTTACAGAACACACCACATGATGTCCTTCTTCTAACAACTGAATGAGAAGTCTTTTCCCGATATAACCTGTAGCTCCTGTAAGAAAAATTTTCATGATTTAAAGATTTCTTCTAAAATTTTAAAACGACTTTCGAAAATAAATTTCACTTTATTTTTCACATAAAAACCTGCCAATAAATCTCCAAAAACTCCAAGAGGAAGTTTGAAATTTACGATATCCGTCATCTTCACTTTTCCATCTTCTGTAGCTTCGAAATGGTGTTCGTGATGCCACATTGCATATGGTCCAAATCGCTGTTCATCTACGAAAAACTTTTGGTCTTCAAAATGCGTAATTTCTGTAATCCAATTGCTTTTTACCATTGGTAAAATTCCTATTTTATAGGTAATAATTTGACCAACATACGTTTTATCTGGCGGATTATTGGTGATTTCGAATTGCATTTCTTTCGGTGTAATTCTGTCTAAATTATTAGGATGGGTAAAAAATTCCCAAGCTTTTTCTAAAGAAATAGGAAGAATCTGTTCCGAAGTAAGTGTATAAATTCCTGACTGCTTTTTTATATTGATTTTCATCTTTGAATTTTATTTTAAATTAAGATTTTACAGACATTGATAAAGAATAGTTCCATTTTCTTCTAAAATATTCAAACAATAAGACACTTCCATAAAGCATCGAAAAACAGTAAAAACTGTCTTCTAAAGGCATTGTTCCCACTCTGATTCCGAGGTTTTCATTGTTGTCATAAAAAACCACTGGATTTTCTGAATAACTTCCCGTCAAAGCGGAATTAACAAAGAAAAACGGCACGTAAATCAATACAAAACTGATGTAAAACTTTCGTGCATATTCCCATTGATAAAAAATTTGGAAAATCATCAATAATGCAAACAATCCAAAACTTGCTGCGGTGTAAATTCTGTCTAAATTGGTGGCAAAAACACTTGCACTTCCGATTAATAGAAGAACAGAAATCCATTGTGTCAATTTTTTAGTCAACTGCAATTTCGGGAAGAAATATTCTAATGAATAGTGAATAAAATTGCTGGAATAAGGAATAAGCAAGAAAAATAACCATTCTTCGAGTGGCAATTTAAACCATCTGATTCCCATTAAATATTCGTCATTAAATCCCCAAACATTTTGGTACGCAAAATAAATATCCCATAGAATAAAGAAAATCCCTACTGTAATGATTGCCAAAAAATAAGGCTTCCAAAAACGGATAAAATTCATCCATTTTTTCTCAAAACTGAAGATAAAAGGAATGCTGAAACTCAAGATATCTAGAGCTATGTAATAATAATGTTGCAATTGGTTGTTGGTTTTTGGTTGATAGTTGTTGTCTAACTGAAAAAATTTAATTTTCAATTCTCAATTGTTCTCTGAAGTATTTCAAAGGCACGAAAAGCATTCCGAAACACTCTCCTTCTTCTTTCCCAAGATGTTTATGGTGCATTTTGTGCGCTTTTCTCAATCCACGTAAATACCAGTTATTGGTTTTATCAAACCATTTAAAACGTCTGTGAATGAGAACATCATGCACTAAAAAATACGCCATTCCGTACAGTAAAATTCCTAGTCCTATGAAAAAAAGATAGTTGATTCCATTTACCGTTCCGAAATAAAATAATAGAATACTGGGAATTGCAAAAATCACAAAAAAGAAATCATTTTTTTCAAAAACATGAGGATAACCTGGTTGATGGTGATCTTCGTGAAAATACCATCCTAAACCATGCATAATATACTTGTGTGTGAGCCAAGTAATGCCTTCCATGGTAACGAAAACGCCTAAAGTGATGAAAAAATATTGCAATGCTTCCATTTTTTAAATTTAGATTTTTAGATAGTTTTTAATGAATTTCACTAGATTTTCATCGTCTGAATTTTTATAGTTTTTGATAATGAAATTTCGGTCTGCTTCTATATTTTTATTGTAACCCAAAAAACTTGGTGTTTTTTCTTGAGAAATTAATCTCATTAATCTGATTTCTATATTGTTGGGTTCTTTTTTAATTGCATCTTCAAGCATTTTTTTCCCTTTATTGAAATAAGAATATTTATTCAAAGGATTAGATGCGTGTTTTGCCATAAAAAAATTACCTACCGCATAAAATGCCATATAAATAGGCTTTTTAGTTGTATCATACGCATTTTTAGATTTTGAAATAAGGGTTTTACTTACTTCTTCTGAGTTTTCTCCTTTTTGAAGGTAACCTCTTAACTCTACTAAACTTTGCGCATTCACGAAACTGCAATAAAATAAAAATACGAGAACTAACTTTTTCATAGATTTTAAATTTATCTTACGAAGTTAAGATTTTTAAACAAAATCATCTCTCCGAAAAGATAAACTTTTCTAGCATTAGAAACACTGATTCTTTTGTGCATCAATATTTCTGGCTTACATTTTTTAATTTTCTTGAATAAATTGGTGTAGTATTTATATGCCATAAAAACAGCTAATCTAGAAGACATAGGCAACATTTTAATCCCAATTAAAGAATGTTCAAAATCTTTAGCAATGTCTTTTTCGATTTCTAATTTATCTTGTTGAGAAAAATTTCTGAAATTCACATTTGGGAAATAAGTTCTTCCTAAATCTGTATAATCTGCAGAAATATCTCTTAAAAAGTTGATTTTTTGGAAAGCCGCTCCTAAACTTTGTGCATAAGGTTTCAGTTTTTGATATTCTTCTTCATTGCCATCTAAAAAGACTTTCAAGCACATTAAACCTACTACTTCTGCACTTCCGTAGATGTATTCATTGTATTTTTCGTCATTCAAATCCTTGATATCGCCCAAATCCATTCTCATAGAATGCAAAAACGCATCTACCAAATGCTGAGGAATATTTTTCTCTCTCTGTGTGGTACAAAAAGAATGAAGAATAGGATTGAGAGAAATACCATTTTCCAGAGCATCTCTGTAGTTTTTCTCGAACTCATCTAGCAATTTTGCTTTGTCATAATCATGAAAAGTATCTACAATCTCGTCTGCAAAACGCACGAAACCATAAATATTATAAATATGCTGACGAATTTCTGGCTTAAACAAAGTTGAAGCTCTAGAAAACGAAGTACTGTATTTTTCGGTAACCATTTTCGAGGTTAATCCAGAAATGTGATTAAAAATTTGAAAATTATTCATTTTTCTTGTGTTTTGTGTGGTTTAAAATTGAGTCTAACAAAATTTTCAATAGATTAACTATTCTTTAGAATATAATCTGTCACTACTTTTCCAGAAATTAATGCAGGAGGAACTCCAGGTCCTGGAACAGTTAATTGCCCTGTATAAAAGAAATTTTTCAATTTTTTATTCTTAATCGTTGGTCTTAAAACCGATGTTTGTAATAAAGTATTTGCCAAACCATAAGCGTTTCCTCTACAAGAATGATAACGCTCTTTGAAATCTTTTACACCGAATGATTTTTTGAAAACTATGGCATCACTTAAATCTTCTCCTGTGCATTTTTTAATTCTATCGAGAATCAACTGGAAATATTTTTCGTGAATTTCTTCGTTGTCTTCTAAATCTACCGCAACTGGAATAAGGAAAAATCCAACTTCCTTACCTTCTTCACAAAGGGAATCATCTGTTTTGCTTGAAAAATTAGCATAAAACAAAGGTTGTTTTGGTAATTCTTTGGTATCATAAATTTCTTTTGCATGCGCTTCAAAATCTGTATCAAAGAACAAATTATGATGCAAAAGGTGGTTCACTTTTCTGTTAAAAGCTACATAATATAAGAAAGAACTCGGCGCAAAAGTTTTCTTTTGCCAATATTCTTCACTGTAATTTCGGTTTCCGTTCAAGAGTTTTTCGGTGTGTGCATAATCTGCACCAGAAATAAAAACATCTGCTTCATACACTCCGTTTTGAGTTCTGATTTTTTTGGCTTGATTATTTTCATAATCTATTCCAATAACTTCTTCATTCACATGAAATTCTACGCCTAATTCTTTGGCTAATTTCACCATTCCAAGTGCAACCGCATTGAAACCTCCTTTCGGATACCATGTTCCCAACCCGAAATCTGCATGATTCATAAAGTTGTAGAAAGCTGGAGTTTTATTCGGTTTTGCACCTAAAAATAATACAGGAAATTCTAAAATACTTCTCAATTTAGGATTTTTGATTTCCTTTCTTACTTGCTCAGAAATATTTTTGACAAATAAATTTAATCTTTTTGCACTTTCTACAGAAACCAATTCTAGCAATGATAAACCTGGATTATAAACCAAATCCTGCATCGCAATTCTATAGTTTTCTTGTGCTTCATCCATGAATTTTTTCAAATGTTTTCCGCTGCCTGGTTCTATTCTATCGAAAGTTTCAATGATTTTTTCTGGAGTATCTTCGATGTCGATATAATCATTTTCACCAAAAACCACTCTATAAGCTGGCGAAAGTTTTTCGAGCTCATAATAATCTGAAACTTTTTTACCAAAATCTGCAAAAAATCTCTCGAAAATATCTGGCATCCAATACCAACTTGGGCCCATATCAAACTTATAGCCATCAATTTCCATCATGGAAGCTCTTCCTCCTAGTTGTTCATTTTTTTCTAAAACCGTCACTTTGTAACCTGCTTTTGCCATATAACAAGCAGAAGCCAGTGAAGAAAATCCGGAACCAATAATTACTGTTGTTTTCAAGGGTATTTAATTTTTTTATATTGATGATAATGCTTCTTCTAATTGATGTCCAAAATAACTTTTTTTGACCTCTAAATATGATTTATTGATATGATTAGCCTTAATATTCAGTGGAATTCTCTTCACCAATTGAATATTACTGTTTTCTACAAAACTTAATTTCTCGGGATTATTCGTTAAAAGATTGATTTTTTTAACGCCTAAAATATTTAGAATTTCTATGGCTACATTAAAATCTCTATCATCTGCTGGTAAACCCAACTGAAGATTAGCTTCTACCGTATCAAGTCCCAATTCTTGCAACTGATAAGCCTTTATTTTATTGATAATCCCAATATTTCTACCTTCCTGACGAAGATATAAAATAATTCCACCATTTTCATCTATATATTTCATAGATGCGTCTAATTGTTGACCACACTCGCATTTTTGAGAATGAAAAATCTCTCCCGTAATACATTCTGAATGAATTCTTACGTTTACCACTCCGTTAAAATCTGTATTCTCAGAGATTAATGCAATATGTGGCATCCAATCTTCTTGTGATTCTGAGAATGCTACAATTTTGAACTTTCCAAAATCTGTAGGCAATTTTGATTCTGCTTGTATCTTGATCATATTATCTATTTTTTAAATCATAATTATTGTACAAATTTATACTTTATTTTATTAAGTAGTAAAATATTTTACTATTTTTGTCATTAATAAATTCTATTGAATTAAATAAGATATTGAAATCAAGCATAAAAGCTTATTAATAAAGGAATACTAACCGATTAAAAAAAATTGAAATATGAAAAATAAAACCATCAATTCAGAAAAGATTTTATCCGATTACGGAAATTATTTACTTACTCACGGAGAAAGACCCAAAAACATATACGTTTTTGCTCAAGAAAATCACTTTGATGAAAAAGAATTTTATCAATTCTTTTCAAGCTTCGAACATTTAGAGAAAGAAATTTTAAAACACTTTTTCCAAAAATCTTTAGAACTTTCTCTAGAAATCGAAGGTTATGAAGACATGAGTTCTAAAGAAAGATTACTGAATCTTTATTTCATCTTTTTTGAAAACCTTACCATGAATAGGTCTTTAGTTCTTATGATTTTAGGAAAAAAGAATCTTTCTACGTTACAAAAATTCCATGAACTAAAATCTGAACATCAAAAATTTATTAAAACATTAGACTTTAATGACTTAGAAATTTTAGAAAAAGCTAAAGATTCTATTAAAAATTTCAATGAAAAATCTAGAGAAGAAGCGCTTTGGTTGCACTTTTTATCCATTATTGAATTTTGGCAAAAAGACGAATCTCCAAGTTTTGAAAAAACAGATTTATTCATCGAAAAAACTATTGACACAGGCTTTGAATTCTTAAACAATGAACCATTGAAAAAAATCATTGACTTAGGCAAATTCTTGTGGAAAGAAAAATTTCAAAAATCTTAAAAAAATGAAAACCCTCAATAAAATTCCCACGGGTAAAATAGAACGTGCCAGTAATTTACTGAAAGCCGGCGCAAAAGTTGGCGTAAATTACATTAAATATTACGGCAATAAAATCACCAAAGACGAAGAAGAAGCCAAAAAAATTCTAAACGAAGATAACGCTGCAGACATCTATGACAGTTTAAAGGAATTGAAAGGTTCTGCGCTGAAAGTAGCACAAATGCTGAGCATGGAAAAAAACATCATGCCACAAGCTTATGTAGAAAAATTTTCGCTTTCGCAGTTTTCGGTTCCGCCACTTTCTGGAGCTTTGGTTAAAAAGACTTTTAGAAAATATTTTGGCAAAAATCCTGAAGATATTTTTGATGAATTTTCGCCAGAATCAGTCAATGCAGCGAGTATTGGTCAGGTTCATAAAGCCAAGAAAAACGGTCAAGAAATGGCCGTAAAAATTCAATATCCTGGAGTTCAGGAAAGCATTTCCAGCGATTTGAAATTGGTAAAACCTATCGCAATGAAGATGTTCAACATCAGAAAAGAAGGCTCTGAATCGTACTTTAAAGAAGTAGAAGATAAATTGTATGAAGAAACCAATTACGATTTAGAACTCTCACGAAGCGAGCAAATTGCGCAAGAATGTGCTCATTTAGAAAATATAAAATTCCCGAAATATTATCCAGAATTTTCTTGTGAAAAAATCATCACGATGGATTGGTTGCATGGAAAACATTTCTCTGAATTTATCAAAACCAAACATCCACAGAAAACCCTGAATAAAATCGGACAAACACTTTGGGATTTTTACATGTATCAAATGCACGTGTTGAAGCAAGTTCATGCAGATCCACATCCAGGAAATTTCTTGATTTCGGAAAAAGGAGAGTTAATGGTGATTGATTTTGGTTGTGTAAAGGAAATTCCGAGTGATTTTTATGAGCCTTACTTTGAATTGGCAAAAGTAGAAAACTTAATGAACCAAGCGTTTTTTGAACAAAAATTGTATGAATTAGAAATTCTAAAACCAGAAGACACCTCTGAAGAAAAAGTGTTTTTCAGTAAACTTTTCCATGAAATGTTAGAACTATTTACCAGACCTTTTAATCAAGAGTTTTTTGACTTTTCTGATGAGAGTTTCTTCCAAGAAATTGCCGATTTAGGTCAGCGTTATGCCAAACTCAGCGATTTAAAAAACATGAATACCAATCGTGGTTCTAGACATTTTATTTATCTGAACCGAACGTTTTTTGGTTTATATAATATGATGCACGATTTAAGAGCTGAAGGAATAGAAATTAATCATTTTCAAAAATTTATGTTAGAAAATGCCTAAAAATTTGCCCTCAAAAATCTGTGAAGTTTGCGGTTTACCCTTTAACTGGCGCAAAAAATGGAAAAAAGACTGGAAAGAAGTGAAATATTGTAGTGAAAAATGCAGGAAAAACAAAAAATCAACATCGTTTGGTTCAAAAATGATTTAAGAACCAAAGACCAAATATCACTATTTAAGGCATCTCAAGAAGATTTGCCTTTTATAGCTTTGTATATTTTCGATGAAGATTTTTATCAAAAAAAGCAGTTTGGTTTCAGAAAAATCGGGAAATTTCGTGCAAAATTTCTGTTGGAAAGTATTCAAAATTTACAACACAATCTTGCTGAACTCAACATTCCTTTTCTGATAAAATTTGGAAAAACAAAGGAGATTTTTGAAAAAATCAATGAACACTACTCTATTCAAAAAATCTTTTGTGAAGGAGAATTTACTCAAGAAGAAATAGATGTAGAAAAAGGCGTTTCTTCTGTACTATCCAATGTGGAATTTGAAAAATCTTACTCACAATTTTTATTAGAACCTGAATTTGTTTTCGAAAGATTAGAAAAAATTCCTGCGCTTTTTACCACCTTCAAAAATAAGGTTGAAAAGAATTTCAGCGTAAGAAAACCTTTAAAAATAGAAAAAAGAAAAGCGTTTTTTGAACTAGAAATTCCATCAGACAAAATTAATTTAGAAAAATTAGATTTTGAAAATTTTGAAACTCATCACGATTCAGCATTTCCTTTTTCTGGCGGTGAAAACGCAGCTTGGGAAAGATTGCATTATTATTTTGAGGAAACTCAACTGCTTAAAGATTATAAAAATACCAGAAACGGATTGGTAGGAAGTGATTACAGTTCTAAATTTTCGGCGTGGTTAGCCAATGGAAGCATTTCTGCAGTTTCCATTTATGATGAAGTGAAAAAATTTGAACAAAAATTCGGAGCCAATGAATCTACGTATTGGTTGATTTTCGAGTTGCTGTGGCGAGATTATTTCAAATTTATTGCTTTGCAACACCGCAATGAAATTTTTCACAAAAACGGACTTCAACCTTATAAAAATTTAGAATTTCAGCACAATCCTCAAAAATTAGAACAATGGATTTCTGGAAAAACACATTCAGAATTTGTGAATGCCAACATGATTGAACTCCAAAAAACGGGATTCATGAGCAATCGAGGAAGACAAAATGTATCTTCTTATTTCTGTAAAAATCTGAAACTAGATTGGCGAATTGGTGCAGCCTATTTTGAGGAAATGCTCATCGATTATGATGTTCACAGCAATTACGGAAACTGGCTGTATTTGACTGGAATTGGGAATGATGCACGAGACAGAAGTTTCAACACAGAAAAACAAGCAGAACAATACGATAGCGATAAAAAATTTAGAAATTTATGGCTGAAAAACCACTAAAAACGGCACAATTGATATTTCCGCATCAGTTGTTTCAAGAGATTTCATTTCTTGAAATCAATTCGCCTGTGTTTTTAGTGGAAGAATTTTTGTTTTTCAAACAGTATACATTTCACCAACAAAAATTAGCTTTTCATAGAGCTACGATGAAATTCTATGAAAACTTTTTACTCGAAAAAGGATTCAGAGTTCAGTATATAGAAAGCATTTCGGAGCTTTCAGACATTCGAAATTTAATTCCATTTTTAGAACAAGAAGGTTTTGAAAAAATCAAAATCATAGATGTTTGTGACGATTGGTTGGAAAAGAGAATTTTAAAGACAAAACTAGAAGTTGAGATTATTGAAAACCCAAATTTTATCAATTCAAAAGAAGATTTAAAGGTTTATTTTGAAGGAAAAAAGCATTATCATCAAACTGATTTTTACAAACAACAACGCGTTTCTAGAAATATACTTTTAGAAGACGGAAAACCAATAGGTGGAAAATGGACTTTCGATACCGAAAACCGAAAAAAATATCCAAAAAATAAAAAATCGCCTTCTATTTCATTTCCTCAGAATAACCTTTTTTACGAAGAAGCGAAAGTTTATGTTTCTGAAAATTTCGGAAATCATTACGGGGAATTAACAGATTATCAAATCTATCCAACTACCTTTTCCGAAGCGGAAATTTGGCTTGAAAATTTCTTGGAAAACAGATTTTTAGAATTTGGAATTTATGAAGACAGCATTGTAGAACATGAGCATTTTTTGCATCACAGCGTGCTTTCTCCATTGATGAACATTGGATTTTTAACTCCAAATTACATCATCGAAAAATCTATTGAATTTGCTCAAAAAAATGAAATTCCACTCAATTCATTAGAAGGATTTATTCGTCAGATTTTAGGTTGGCGAGAATTTATTCGAGGAATCTATTTGTACCAAGGTAGTTTTGAAAGAACCCGAAATTTTTGGAATCATCAAAGAAAAATCCCAAAATCTTTTTATGATGGAACTACAGGAATTGCTCCGATTGACAAAACCATTAAAAAAATATTGAAAACGGGTTACGCTCATCACATTGAACGACTGATGATTCTCGCCAATTTTATGAATTTGTGTGAATTTCATCCAGATGATGTCTATCAATGGTTTATGGAGATGTTCATTGATGCGTATGATTGGGTAATGGTACCTAATGTTTATGGCATGAGTTTGTTTGCAGATGGCGGAATCATGAGCACAAAACCGTATATCAGCGGAAGCAATTACCTCAAAAAAATGAGTGATTATTCCACCGAAAATTGGGGAGAAATTTGGGATTCCCTTTTTTGGAATTTCATCTCTAAAAATCAAGAATTTTTTAGAAAAAATCCAAGATTGAGCATGATGCTCATCACTTGGAATAAAATGACGGAACAGCAAAAAGAATTACATCTCGTGAGAGCTCAAAACTTTTTAGAAAAATTACACTAATGATGAAAAAAAATTTTAGCGTAGAGCAAATTGACAGAATTATAGAAATGGCTTGGGAAGACAGAACGCCATTTGAAGCCATCACTTTTCAGTTTGGAATTTCTGAAGCCGAAACCATCGCTATTATGAGAACTGAACTGAAAAGAAGTTCCTTCAATCTTTGGAGAAAAAGAGTGAATTCTGGCATTAGTCAAAAACATCTGAAAAAAAGAAATCCAGAAATTGAGAGATTTAAATGTACCAGACAGAGAACCATAAGTTTAAATAAAATATCAAAGAGATAAATGAGATTTTAGATGTAAGATTTTAGATTTTAGATTTAAAATCTGTGATAAAAAATAAAACATAAAATTAAAATAATATGAAAAATATAGTCATCATCGGTTGTGGAAGCGGAATAGGTTTAGCCACCGCAAAACAATTACAAAACGAAGCGCAAATCATCGGAATTTCTAGAACAGAAACTCCAGAATTGAATAATGTAAAACTTCATTTTTATCAAAAAGACATTCTAACAGACAGTTTAGATGATGTTTCTTTTCCTGAAAAAATTGATGGATTGGTTTATGCACCAGGAAGCATCAATTTGAAACCTTTCGGCAGATTATCTGAAGAAGATTTCAAAAAAGACTTTGAAATAAACGTTTTGGGAGCTATTAAAATCATTCAGAAATTATTGCCAAATCTTAAAAAATCTGAAAGTGCAAGTGTGGTTTTATTCAGCACCGTTGCAGCAAAATTAGGAATGCCTTTTCATACTTCTATCGCCGCAAGTAAAAGCGCTGTAGAAGGTTTGGTTAAAAGTTTAGCTGCAGAATTTTCGCTACAAAAAATAAGATTTAACGCTATTGCGCCATCACTTTCAGACACCAATTTAGCCACTGCTTTATTGGCATCGCCAGAGAAAAGAGAAGCCGCCGCAAAAAGACATCCGCTACAGAAAATAGGAAATCCTGAAGAAATTGCAAAAATGGTTGTATTTTTACTTTCTGATTCTTCTTCTTGGATTACCGGACAGATTTTTGGCATTGACGGAGGAATGAGTACTATTAAATTATAAGCAATATGGAAACCAGTTTTTTAATTAATCTCCTACTAGAAGTTCAGGAATACGAACATTCTAAATCGTTTAAAAATCATGCTACGATAGAAGATTTCAGAATTTGGCTCAACGAAAAAAAATATACTACAGAAAGTCCGACCAAACTTTTTAAAAATGAAAACCATGATGTAAGTTTCACAGAAAATGAAATTTGCAAACAGGTTTTGCTTTTGGGCAGATTTTCTAAACAAATGATTCGAAAAGGTTTAAGCGATTTTCCGACTTTAGCGAATGAAGAATTTACTTATTTGTATAGACTCAAAGACGAGCCTTCTTTGACCAAAATGCAACTCATCGAAAGAAACGGTCACGAAAAACAAACGGGAATTCAAATCATCAAAAGACTTCTAGACGATGGTTTGATTCAAGAAACCGTGGATGAAAATGACAAACGTGCCAAAAGATTGACTTTGACCAAAAAAGGAGAAGAAGCCTTCCATCAATCGGTAGAAAAAGTCAATACGACTTCTAGAATTCTTTCGGCTAACCTTAAAAGTGATGAAAAAACAAAATTGCTAGAATTATTGAAAAAAGTAAATGATTTTCACTACACTTTGTACACAGAACACAAAAATTCTGAGATTAAAGAACTCCTTCATTTGATAGAATAATCATGGATAAAATATCTATTTTTTGGTTCAGACGAGACCTTCGTTTAAAAGACAATCACGGATTATATCAAGCATTAGAATCGGGAAAAAAGGTTCTACCGATTTTCATTTTTGACGAAGATATTTTAGATTTATTAGAAAATAAGTCGGATAAGAGAGTTGATTTCATTGTACAAACTTTACAAACCCTAAATTCTTTTCTAAAATCAAAGAATAAAGGTATCAAAATCTTCAAAGGAAAACCACTTGAAATCTACAAAAAAATATCCAAGAACTATGAAATAGAAGCGGTTTACTGTAATGAAGATTATGAACCGTATGCAATAAAAAGAGACCAAGAAATTGCAACTTTTTTGGCTTCAAAAAACATCAATTTTCATCAGTTTAAAGACCAAGTCATTTTTCACAAAGACGAAATTGTAAAAGCGGATAAAAAACCTTACACGGTTTATACTCCGTATTCAAAACTTTGGCTTAATGAATTTCAAAAAATTGATTTACAAGGATTTCCATCAGAAAAAAAACTAGACAATTTATTAGAAATTCCATTTGAAGAACTTAAAATTGAAGACATTGGTTTTCAAAAAACAGATTTAGCATTTGAAGTTCCAGAAGCAGACATTCACATCATCAAAACCTACGAAGAAACTCGAAATTTCCCTGCGGTAAAAGGAACTACACAATTAGGCGTTCATCTGAGATTTGGAACCATTAGCGTGAGAAAATTAGCCAAAATTGCCAAAGAAAATAATCTTACCTTCCTGAAAGAATTGATTTGGAGAGAATTTTTCATGCAGATTTTGTATCATTTTCCGAAAGTGGTTAATCATTCTTTCAAGTCAAAATATGATGTGATTCCCTGGGAAAATAATCCTGAATTTCTAGAAAAATGGAAAGCTGGAAAAACAGGATTTCCTATTGTAGATGCGGGAATGCGTGAACTGAACGCTACAGGTTTTATGCACAACAGAGTGAGAATGATTACGGCGAGTTTCCTCATCAAACATTTGCTTACCGACTGGCGAATTGGCGAAGCTTACTTTGCGGAAAAATTAATGGATTACGATTTAAGTGCGAATAATGGAAACTGGCAATGGTGCGCAAGTTCTGGTTGTGATGCCGCTCCTTATTTTAGAATTTTTAATCCAGAGGAACAACAGAAAAAATTCGATCCAGATTTTAAATATATTAAAAAATGGATTCCTGAATTTGGAACAAAATACTATCCAAAACCTATCGTAGAACATAAAAAAGCCAGAGAAAAAGTACTAAAAGTGTACAAAGAAGCTTTAGATAATTTAGACTAAAATTCTTTGTAAAAGACAAAAATTAATAAACCACAAAAGAGACAAAAGATTTCTTTTATTTATAAGCTCTCCAAAAGTAAAAAAAACGAAATGTTTAAGTTTTTTTACTTTTGAAATACTTGTTTTCAATCATTTCTTTTGTCTCTTTTGTGGTTTAAAATATAATTTTAAAAAATTGTCATTTATTAAACTAAAATTCTTAAACTTTTTGGGAGCACTTTTACTTTAACTGGTGATGAAATTTGGTTAAACTCGCCGTCGAGATGCCACAAATCAGAATCTACAGAAAACTCAATTTCTGGAACTGACAAATAATGAATGTACTGATTGGGAACCAATTTTTTGGTAAACATTCTGTAGGCAAAAATGCCAGAATGAGTGAAAGGAAACTTCTTTACCAAAGCAATTTCTAACAAGCCATCACTTTTACTTGCATGAGGAGCAATGTAGGCGTTATTCCCGAATTGACGGGTGTTTGCAACGTTGAGCATCAAGTATTTTCCGTCAAATTTTTTATATTTCTCTTCGAATTTGATGGTAATCGGTTGGTATTTAAAAAAAGTCTGAATAGAAGTTTTGATGTAGTTTTTAAAACCTCTAGAAGTCTTCTCAAAAGCTTCGATTACAGCGCCGTCAAAACCTACTCCAGCTACATTAATCGAAAATCTTTCATTTACCGTAAACGTATCAATTTCTTTAAAATTTTTCTTTTGGATTTTCGCTAAAAGTTCGTCTAAATTTTTAGAAAACTTGGTTTCATTCGAAAAACCGTTACCGCTTCCTGCTGGGAAAATCCCGAGAATTTTATCCGTGTGAATTAAATTTTTCGCCACTGTAGAAATAGTTCCGTCCCCACCAATAGCAACGAAAATGTCTATTTTTTCAAAATTATTTTTGATAAAATTTTCGGTATCTTCAATTGATTTTGAAATAATATAAATAGGATTTTCTACTTTACTCTTCAATGAATCGAGAAAAGGCTGATAATTTTTCTTGGCAGAAAAGGGATTGATGATAAATGCTACGTTTTCCATGGGTGCAAAAGTACGGAATTATTTAATGTTATTCCTCGAAATAAATTCCGGTTTTAAATAAGGTTTCAACTCAGGAAATGGAATAGAAATTTCCACTACTCCTGCTGCATAAGCTGTAATTTCGTATTGATTGTACACAAAAGTGATGTTTTGGGAATCAAAATAGAAATTGTTATTTACGGGAATTTTATCAACTAAAAGCATTTCTTTTTGGTCTGGATTTTTAAAATTTTTCATTAAAATTTTATTCCAATCTACTTTATTGATATCCATAAAAATATCAGAAAGTTGAATTACTGTATTAGTTTTTAAGTCAAAATTTTTGAACAATATATTATAGTAACCATGCGCTCCACCAGAAAAGCCATCATTTTCATAGGAAATAGTAAGAACATCATTTTGATTAGAGAAGACCTTCATATAGGAATTTTCATCCCAAGTTTGTTCGTAACCTGATTGAAATTCTAAGGAATTCTCTTGACCTTGAGAAAAATAAGCTTCTTTTTGATTTACCAATTCTTTCTGTAATTTTTCTTTAGAATAAGCCTCTAATCTGATTCCTGATGGACTATAAATGCTGTCTAACAAAGTTTTATTATGAAGCGTAGGAAATAACAAAATGGTAGAAGAAGTTCTTAATTTCAAAGTTTTTGCTACAGAAATAGAATCTTGCAATTGAAGAGAATCTACTGCAAAAGGTAAATTTTCAGAAGCCAATTCATTGGAATTTTCTGGAATAATTCCTTTATTTCCAGTGGTTTTTGGGCTGCAAGAAAAGAGTACGAAAGCAGTAGCTAAAGCTAGAAAAATGGTTTTCATGGAATTCATATTTGTGAACTTAAATATAGCAAAAAACCGTCCAAAGATTGAACGGTTTTGAATTTATTGATAAAATATTGATTTTAAGCGTCAATATTTGCATAGATTGCATTCTTCTCGATGAATTCTCTTCTTGGTGGCACTTCGTCGCCCATTAACATAGAGAATACGTTATCTGCTTCTGCAAGGCTTTCTATGGTTACTTGTTTTAAGATTCTGTTTTCAGGATTTAAAGTCGTTTCCCATAACTGTTCTGGGTTCATTTCCCCAAGACCTTTGTAACGCTGTACTTCTACTCCTTTTCCATCTGGAGCCATTTCTAATGTTTTTGCTTCTCTTTCTTTCTCGTTGTAAGCATACACTTTCTTGTTTCCTTTTTTCAATAAATATAAAGGCGGTTGTGCAATATAAATATAACCTTGCTCAATTAATTCTTTCATATATCTAAAGAAGAAGGTAAGAATCAGTGTAGAAATGTGAGAACCATCGATATCAGCATCGGTCATGATTACGATTTTGTGATATCTTAGTTTTGCCAAGTTCAAAGCTTTAGAATCTTCTTCAGTTCCTACAGAAACACCAAGAGCAGTATAAATATTCTTGATTTCATCATTATCATATACTTTGTGAAGCATAGATTTTTCTACGTTCAAGATTTTACCTCTTAATGGAAGAATCGCTTGGAAATGTCTATCTCTACCTTGTTTAGCGGTTCCACCTGCTGAATCTCCCTCTACTAAGAATATTTCTGAAATTTCAGGATCTTTAGAAGAACAGTCAGATAATTTCCCTGGTAAACCAGAACCTCCCATTGGAGATTTTCTCTGAACCATTTCACGAGCTTTTTTCGCAGCTTGTCTTGCTTTTGCAGCCAATACAACTTTTTGTACGATTTGCTTCGCTTCATTAGGGTTTTCTTCTAAGAAATTAGTAAGCATTTCGCCTACAATTTTATCTACAGCACCAGAAACTTCTGAGTTTCCTAATTTTGTTTTGGTTTGCCCTTCGAACTGAGGCTCCATCACTTTTACAGAAATAATCGCGGTAAGACCTTCTCTAAAGTCATCACCCGTAATTTCTACTTTTTCTTTTGCAGGAAGACCTAGTTCATCCGCATATTTCTTTAGAGTTCTCGTTAAAGCTCTTCTGAAACCTGCTAAATGCGTTCCACCTTCGTGCGTATTAATATTATTTACATAAGAGTGTAAATTCTCGTTGAATGAAGTATTGTAACGCATCGCTACTTCTACCGGAATATCATCACGCTCA
The DNA here is from genome assembly GCA_002422665.1 of Flavobacteriales bacterium UBA6196. Lineage (GTDB taxonomy): Bacteria > Bacteroidota > Bacteroidia > Flavobacteriales > Weeksellaceae > Cloacibacterium > Cloacibacterium caeni_C. Next base: position 7,867 of record DITA01000027.1, on the reverse strand, counting down.
CCTTCCATGAAGATTACGTGTTCCATGATTGATTCACGGTTTCCGTCAATGTAGGCAACAAATTCTTTAAGACCACCTTCTGAATGGAACGTTTCAGTTGGGAAACTTCCATCTTCATTTTTTCTTCTTTCGTCTGTTAAAGTAATCGTAATTCCTTTGTTTAGGAACGCCAATTCTCTTAATCTAGCAGCTAAAGTATCATAATTGTACACCAATTCTTGGAAAATGCTTCCATCTGGTTGAAAGAAAACTTCAGTTCCTGTAGAAGTAGAAGTTCCTATTTCTTGTACATCTGCTAATGCTTTTCCTTGAGAATATTTTTGTTGGTATAATTTTCCGTTTCTAGAAACAGTAGCGATTAAAGAAGTAGAAAGTGCATTCACACAAGAAACCCCAACTCCGTGAAGACCACCCGAAACTTTGTAAGAATCTTTATCAAACTTACCACCTGCACCAATTTTGGTCATTACTACTTCTAGCGCAGATTTTTGTTCTTTTTGGTGAAAGTCTACAGGAATACCTCTACCATTATCTTTTACAGAAATTCCGTCTCCTTCGTGAATGGTTACTGCAATGGTATCACAATGACCCGCCAAAGCTTCGTCAATAGAGTTATCAACTACCTCATAAACCAAGTGATGCAAACCTCTAACACCTACATCACCAATGTACATAGAAGGTCTAAGACGTACGTGTTCTATTCCTTCTAATGCCTGAATACTGTCTGCTGTATATTGTTTTTGACTCATATTTTTTGCTCTCTGCTTTCAGCTTTTTGCCTTCAGCAAATTAAAATTAATATTATTTTTTTTGAAATTTTTCTTTTTTCAAAGACTTACAAATATCGTAAAAATTAGTGAGATATGAAAGAAAAAACGGCTTTAAAAATCATAAAAAGTTATCAACAATAACACAAAATCTATTGTAAAAACTCATTCAATTTCTCCCAAATAAAAAAGCGGACATCAGTCCGCTTTTATCAATTGTATTTATATAGTTTTAAACCAATTTCATTAATAAATCTTCATCTGTTTTCTCAACCTTCACCACGTTTAGTTTGGTAAGGTTTTTAGAGGTTTTGTCCCATTTTTTTCCTGAAAACTGAGATTGTGTTTTTACCTCAGCCAAACTCATTTCACCTCCATTTTTTTCTAAAATCTCAATGATAATCTTATCATCTTCATTCAATTCTACTTTTGGAACCGCTTTTTCTGGTCTCATTTGCGGAAAGAACAATACTTCTTGAATAGATGCATTATTAGTAAGGAACATAATTAATCTATCCATACCAATTCCCAAACCTGAAGTTGGTGGCATTCCATATTCTAACGCTCTTAAGAAATCTTGGTCTATGAACATTGCCTCGTCATCACCACGCTCAGAAAGCGCCATTTGAGACTCGAAACGTTCTCTTTGATCAATTGGATCGTTCAACTCTGAATATGCATTGGCAATTTCTTTACCACAAACCATTAATTCAAAACGTTCGGTAAGCCCTTCTTTGCTTCTGTGTTTTTTGGTTAAAGGCGACATTTCGATTGGATAATCGGTAATGAAAGTCGGCTGAATGAAGTTTCCTTCGCATTTTTCTCCGAAAATTTCATCAATTAATTTTCCTTTCCCCATCGTTTCATCTACTTCTATTCCGATAGATTTTGCAAAATCACGCAATTCATCTTCAGTTTTTCCAGTGATATCAAAACCTGTGAATTTCTGAATCGCTTCTGTCATCGAAACTCTAGGATATGGAGCTTTCCAATTGATAGTATGTTCACCAAACTGAGATTCTGGAGTTCCGTTAACAGAAACTGCACAGAATTCTAATAATTTCTCAGTGAAATCCATCATCCAGTTGTAATCTTTGTACGCCACATAAATTTCCATCGCGGTAAACTCTGGATTGTGGGTTCTATCCATTCCTTCGTTACGGAAGTTTTTAGAAAATTCATAAACCCCATCAAAACCACCTACGATTAATCTTTTCAGATATAATTCATTTGCGATTCTCATGTACAATGGAATATCTAAAGCATTGTGATGCGTAATAAATGGTCTTGCCGCAGCTCCACCTGGAATTGCTTGTAAAATAGGCGTTTCTACCTCGAAATAACCGGCATTATTGAAAAAATCACGCATCGCATTGAACAACTTGGTTCTCTTTACGAAAATTTCTTTTACGTGAGGATTCACCGTCAAATCTACATAACGCTGTCTGTATCTAAGCTCTGGGTCATTAAAAGCATCATGAGTTACTCCATTTTCATCAGTTCTAGGTTGTGGAAGCGGACGAAGTGCTTTGGTTAAAAGCGTAAAGTTTTTCACCATTACCGTCATTTCTCCCACTTGAGTTTTAAACAATTCTCCTTCTACACCGATGATATCACCAATATCTAAAAGATGTTTGTAGACTTCATTATAAAGCGTTTTATCTTCCCCAGTACAGATTTCATCACGATTAAAATACACCTGAATTCTACCTTCAGAATCCTGTAATTCCGCAAAAGAAGCCTTCCCTTGAATTCTTCTAGACATTAATCTACCTGCGATTTTCACTGCTTTTCCTTCAGCAAAATCGCTCTTGATAGACTTGGTAGTATCCGTAATTTTATATTCATCTGCTGGGAATGCGTTTATTCCCATTTCGGTCAGTTTCTGTAATTTCTCTCTTCTGATGATTTCCTGTTCTGATAAAGACATTGTTTTTCAATTTTTTGGAATTGCAAAAATAAGGATTTTTTTACGAATTTTTAAATTTCTTAAAAATTAGCTTGGTCAAGAAAAAAGCAACCCAAAAAGGTTGCCTTCTGTTAAAATCACAATTGGTACAATTGTTTATTTTTTTAAGGTAAGAATATATTTCACCATTTTTTTAGCATTTTCTTTATCCATTCCAGCGTGAGCAGACATAGGAACTTCTCCCCAAACTCCACTACCACCGTTAATGATTTTATCTGCTAACATATCAATATCCGCTTCCGTATATTTAGCCGCTACATCTTGATAAGAAGGACCTACTAATTTAGCATCCTCTTTGTGACAAGTAAGGCAATCTGAACCTGCAATTAATGCTTTACCTTCTTCTTCAGGAGTTGCAGCAGCTGTAGCAGCAGTTTGCTCTGTAGGTTCTGGCAACATTACATTTGATTCTTTTACTGGCTCTTCTTTTTTAGAACAAGAAACCGCTACTAATGCACCGAAAGCTAGTGTTAAAATTACTCTTTTCATAGATATAATATTTTATTTATTTTAATTTTTTCAAATTTAGTGAATAAAGCCTTCCCTTTTTTCAAAATGCTAAAAATCATATCAGATTTTTTAAAAATTTATTCGAAGCATAATTATTAAAAAAAACTTATTTTTGTGAACCAAAAATTAGAAATGAACGCTTCACAAAACAAAAAAATAAAATTCGAAGAATTGGGTCTTAAAAATTATCTTGAGGCTTTTGAATATCAACAATCTTTAATGGACGAAATCATTGCCATTAAAATCAAAAACAGAGAAAACGAAGACCAAGAACCCGAAACTACTCCTAATTATTTACTGTTTGTAGAACACCCACATATTTATACCTTAGGAAAATCTGGTGATGAACATAATATGCTTGCTAATGAAAGTAAACTAAAAGAAATAGACGCCACTTTCGTAAAAACCAATCGCGGTGGAGACATTACTTATCATGGTTTTGGTCAACTTGTAGGGTATCCGATTTTGGATTTAGACAACTTCAAATCAGATATTCACTTATATATGAGAAATCTGGAAGAAGTAATCATCAGAACCATTGCAGAATACGGCTTAAAAGGCGAAAGAAGTGTGGGCGAAACTGGAGTTTGGTTAGATGTAGGAAAACCTTATGCTAGAAAAATTTGTGCATTGGGTGTTAAAACTTCAAAATGGGTGACTATGCACGGTTTTGGCTTAAATGTAAATACAGATTTGCGATATTTCGAATACATTATTCCTTGCGGAATTAAAGACAAAGCGGTTACTTCTCTAAAAAGAGAGCTTGAACGTGTAATAGACGTAGAAGAAGTAAAAGAAAAAATAAAAAAACATTTTCAAGATGTTTTCGAAGCGGAACTTTTTTAAGTTTCGCTTTTTCTTTTTAAAAAATCTTCGTTCCTCTGTAAACTTCGGTTTGAGATTCCATCAGCGGAGCTGCGTTTTGTCTAAAAGTAAAAAGATGCTCCGTTCCTGCATGTAAATGATGATGTTCTTCGGTTTCCCAAAGTTCAATTAAGAAAAAAGTGCCTTTGTTTTCTCGGTCTTCTATTAAATCATATTGAAGACAACCTTCTTCTTTTCTGGTTTCTATTACTAATTTTTTCAATAGTTCTATCGCATCAAAAAGATGATTCTCTTTAAATCTAAATAATGCTACAATGTGTAAATTCATAACTGACTGTAATTTCTAAAACAAAAGTATTGATTTTTAAAAACACCTCAGAAATAAATTTTTGAAAGTTTCTCAGAATCCTCAAATTCTTCCATTAGAAAATTCATAAAAAAAGTATCTAATTTTTATTAATTCTTAATTCCAAAAAATTTTTATCTTTGTGAAAATTCAAAAAGTAAAATGGCAGAATACAAATTAATCCTTCCAAGCATGGGAGAAGGCGTGATGGAAGCTACTATTATCAGTTGGTTATATAATGAAGGCGACACCGTAAATGAAGATGATTCTGTGGTAGAAATTGCTACCGACAAAGTAGACTCTGATGTTCCTACACCGGTTTCTGGGAAAATTGTAAAAATTTTAAAACATAAAGACGAAGTTGCTAAAATTGGTGAAGCAATCGCTATTTTAGACATTTCGACTCCGCTCAATGGAACAGCAGGAGAAGGAGAAGCTGCGCCAGTTGCAGAAACTCCGAAAGCAGAAGAGCCTAAAACTGAAGTTCCTGCTGCAGAAGTAGTAAAAGAATTAGAAAAACCTTTAGCTACTACTTCTATTCCTCAAGAATTTTCTGGAGATGTATATCTTTCTCCACTCGTAAAATCTATTGCTCAAGAAGAAAACATCTCTGAAGCAGAACTTAAAACCATTAAAGGTTCTGGTTTAGAAGGCAGAATTACCAAAGAAGATATTCTAGCTTTTGTAAAAAATAGAAGTGATGAAAAGGTTGAGGCAAAGGTAAAGGTTGAGGAAATTTCTCCATCTCTCCAGTTCTCCAATTCTCCCACTCCAACTCTCCCACTTTCTACAAATGAAGGTGATGAAATTATCCCAATGGATAGAGTTAGAAAAATCATTGCAGATGCTATGGTTAATTCTAAGAGAACTTCGCCACACGTTACTTCTTTCATAGAATCAGACGTAACCAATGTGGTAAAATGGAGAGCTAAACACAAAGATATTTTCGAAAAACGTGAAGGCGAAAAATTAACTTTCATGCCAATTTTCGTGAAAGCTGTGGTAAAAGCTATTCAAGATTTCCCAATGATTAATGTTTCTGTAGATGGTGACAAAATCATCAAAAAGAAAAACATCAACATCGGTATGGCAACTGCTTTACCAGACGGAAACCTTATCGTTCCTGTGATTAAAAACGCTGACCAATTATCGCTTTCTGGATTAGCAAAAGCGATTAACGATTTGGCTTACAGAGCAAGAAACAAAAAACTTCGTCCAGAAGATACTCAAGGTGCTACTTACACCATTTCAAACGTAGGAACTTTTGGAAATTTAATGGGAACTCCTATTATTCCTCAACCGCAAGTTGCGATTTTGGCAATTGGTGCTATTGTAAAAAAACCTGCAGTTATCGAAACCAAAGATGGAGACATGATTGGCATCCGTCAAATGATGTTCATGAGTCATTCTTATGACCACAGAGTTGTAGACGGTTCTCTTGGCGGAATGTTCCTAAAACACGTTCATGATTACCTGCAAAACTGGGACATGAATACAGAAATTTAAGAGCCAAGTAAAAAGATAAAAGCAACCTTCGAAAGATTTTTCGGAGGTTTTTTTGTAGCCATTCCCGCTTTCACTACTCGCTTTTTTAAAATTTTTTCCCACACTCAACCCTTTCTGCGTTTGGAACACAAAAAGGGTTATCCAACGCAAAAATTTTTAAAAAGAGCTCAAATATCTCGTTCAAACCTAACGAAGTGGTTCGACGACTGAAAGGAGTCAATCGGGGCTAGTTACATTTTCGGCAAAAATTTGTTATTTTTGAAAAAAAATAATAAACCTTGTTAACAAAAGAAGAAATAAGAGCATCCTATAAAAATTTTGATGATAATAAAATTCTAAAATTAGCTCAAAATCCAAAAGGATTAACCAAAGAAGCAATTCCAGTTCTAATAGAAGAGGTGAGATTAAGAAATTTAGACACAAGTTTCATAGAATGGATTCAATTAGAAAACAATCCTTTAAATCAATTAGAAAAAGATTCTATTTTCAGCAATATTAAAAACAGTAAGTGTAGTATTTGTAAAACCAATTCAGACTTAAAAGCATATGAGTTTCATTCTGTAATCTCAGGAGTTATTTTTTGTGATGACACTTTGCAACATTTAATCATCTGTGAAAAATGCAATAAAAAAATTAGATGGAAAAATTTCTTTAATACTATTCTGTTAGGATGGTGGTCTAGAAAAGGATTCATCGCAACTATCACAGCATTATTAACTGAGTTATTCAATCTTTTTTTAGTCAAAAGAATTAACGACCGAATCTTGAATACTTTAATTGAAGAAAATAATGGTAGTTTTAGAAAAATTCTCTCCAGTGAAAATCCAAAACAGCAAATTCAAAATTTTATTGAAAATAATAATGTAAGAAATCTAAATAAAAACGAATATGAATAACTTCCAAATCCGTAAAGCAACACCAGAAGACACCCAAACCATCTTTAATTTAATCTACAAACTCGCAGTTTACGAAAAATTAGAAAATGATGTCATCACTTCAGTAGAAGAACTTCGCACCAATATTTTTGAGAAAAAATTTGCAGAAGTTCTCATCGCAGAAGAAGACGAAAAACCAGTTGGTTTTGCACTCTATTTTCACAATTTTTCTACGTTTGTTGGCAAACCAGGCATTTACTTAGAAGACCTTTTCGTAGAACCAGAAATGCGTGGAAAAGGTTACGGAAAAGCACTTTTAGTAGAATTGGCTAGAATTGCCAAAGAAAGAAACTGTGGAAGATTAGAATGGAGCGTACTCGATTGGAATACGCCTTCTATAGAATTTTATAAATCTCTCGGCGCAAAACCAATGGATGAATGGACGGTTTTCCGTTTAGACAAAACTGGAATAGAAAATTTAGCCAAATAAATCCAAATTCTAGCATTAACACATCATTAAATCAACAAATTATCACATCATTATTGTGTATTTAAAAAAGTTTCAATACTTTTGCACCTCGAAATAATTAACAAATATTTTTAACATTATGAACAATTACGAAACTGTTTTCATTTTAACTCCCGTTCTATCTGACGCTCAGGTGGAGGAAGCAGTTAAAAAATTCGAAGACTTCTTAAAAGAGCACAACTGCGAAATCGTTGCTAAAGAAAATTGGGGTCTTAAAAAATTAGCTTATCCTATTCAATTAAAAAAGAATGGATTCTACACTTTGATTGAATTCAAAGGTGAAGGTACTGTAGTTGCAGGTTTAGAAACTGCTTTCAAACGTGACGAGAGAGTAATCCGTTACTTAACTACTAAACTTGATAAGCATGGCGTAGAATACGCAGTGAAAAGAAGAGCTAAAGTAAAAACTGCTAAAGCTTAATTTTTAACCCTTAAAAAATTTACAAAAATGGCAATCGACGACATGGCAAAACAAGCATCAGCTGGAGGTGAATCAGAAGTAAAATTCCTTACTCCACTTGATATCAATACTAAATCTGA
>DITA01000093.1:0-7297 GCA_002422665.1 Flavobacteriales bacterium UBA6196 | reverse complement strand
ATTTGTAATTTTTTCAAAAAAACTTCATCTAAATTTTGATAAATTATTTTTTAGAAGCTATTCTTTCTCCGAAGTGGTAAATAATTAAAAATCCGAGCACAAATATAGCAATTCTTGAGATTAAATCACCTATTTTTGTGTAAATAGATTTTTCTTCGAGCAAATTAGCCTTTACCAATAGCGCTGTTCTATCGTCATAAAAGGTGTCTTGTAGAATATCTCCTCTTGCATTAATATGCGCAGAAATTCCGCTATTGGCAGCACGAACAATCTCTCTTCTGGTCTCTATAGCTCTCAGTCTGGCATAAGAAAGCAATTGCTTGTGACCTTCAGTATTATCCCACCAAGAATCATTAGTCATAATCGCGAGAAGATTCGCACCATTTTTTACATAATCGGTTACATATTCTCCATAAATACTCTCATAACAAATGATTGGAGCCATTTTAGCTTTGTTAAATGTATTGCTGAAAACTTTTCTTTCCTTATCAATTCCAAGAGATGAATTCGCTCCACCGAAATCCAACATTGCATCGCCCAAAATGGGTTTTAGATATCTAATGTAAGGGAAAATTTCCACTCCTGGAACCAATTTCGCTTTGTGATAAACTTCTACATTTTGATTTGGAATAATTTGCAATGCAGAATTATAAGAATTTACCCAAACTCCCTCTTGAATTTCTGTAGAATAATCCTCAGTATCCGCTTCGTCAAACAAAAATTTATGCGTGGAAGCTCCTGTTAAAAATATAGATTGTGGGTGTTTTCCCAAAAATTCTTTGGCAATTGCGATAGAAGTACTTTTATTAAAACCATTTTCGCTCAAACTTCCGTTCCCGGGAAATGCAGTTTCGGGCGCAATGAAAAAATCTACTTTTGTTTTAGAATTTTCTTCGGCTAAACTTAAAAGTTCTCCTAATATTTGTAAAGAATCTTTACTGTATTTTTCGGTATAAGGATCTAATTTTGGCTGAAGCAAAAGCGTAGTCACTTCTCCTACAGGTTTTTCTTGATAAGAATTGTATTTATAAATAGAAATCAGAAGAGGCAGAACTATAATCGCTGTTAAAATAGAAATATTCTTCACCAAATCTTTTCTTATTCTTCCTGCTTGCCAAATTCTCAATGTATAAAAAGCAAAAACATTAATCAGCAAAATCCAAAAACTACCGCCAGTTGCGCCAATCGTGTCGTACCATTGAATCAATTGAGGATATTCTGAAAAGGCATTTCCTAAATTAAGCCAAGGCCAAGTAAATTCCCAATTGAGATGAAATCTTTCGAAACTTAACCAAATTGCTACAAAAAATACTAGCCCAAAATAAGTTCCTCTTACTTTCTTATACCAATAATACAACTGAAAAACCAAACTCATCAATAAAGAATTGACAATAACAGGAATTGCAACTGCCAAAAGAGAGTTATTTCCGTCTGGATTTTTAGCGTGATATAACCAACCTGTAGTTACGACATTCCAAATGAAAAAAGCAAGATAAGTCAAACCAAAAACTGCCCATCCTTTTTTATGAATTTTTGAAAATTTAGAAATTTCTTGCTCCATTAATAATAAGGGAACAAAAGCAAAAAATATAAAAAACGGAATTCCGTAAGTAGGCCAAGAAATAGACAATAATAGAGCTGATATTAATGACAGAAAAATATATTTCATAAGTAAAACCTATTGGTGAAGGGCAAATTTAAGGTTTTTACATGGGGTAAAAAAGAGAAACATGACAAAAGTCATATTTTATAAATAACTGAAAATCAAAGCCTATTAAAATATTTTTATTCTTATTTAAAATTATTCTAAATAAATTTTGTCATTCATACTTACATTTTTATTTTTGCAGAGTTATTTTTAATCATTCTAAATAAAGTTAAATGAGAAATCAAATACTTCCCCTTTTATTAGTTGCAGCATCAATTACTGCAAATGCTCAACAAAAAAAAGATAGTTTATATACCAGAACCATAGAAGATGTAAAGCTTCACAAGACAGGAAATCCTAATAATGCTAGAGTTTCTACTATAAAATCTCAACTAGATGTAATGGAAACTCCACAAGCGATTGCCATCGTAACTCATGAAGTTATAGAACAGCAACAAGCACAACAACTTTCTGATGTAGTAAAAAATGTAAACGGTGTGTATATTACATCTGCGAGAGGTGCTTCTCAAGACAGTTTTGGAGCGAGAGGTTACACTTTTGGAAACGAAAATATCTACAAAAACGGAAGTAGAGTAAACTCTGGTATTTTCCCAGAAGTTTCTGGTCTAGAACGTGTAGAAGTTCTAAAAGGGAGTGCTGCAATTCTTTATGGAAACGTAGCTCCTGGCGGAATTGTAAACATGGTGACTAAAAAACCACTTTTTAACTTCGGTGGAAATATCGCTTTAAATTATGGAAGCTGGAACAGTATAAAACCTACCATCGATATTTATGGCGGATTAACCAAAAATTCAGCTTTTAGAGTAAACGGAAGCTATGAAAATAAAGAAAGTTTCAGAGATATTGTACAATCAGAAAAGCACTATTTCAATCCAAGTTTCCTTTATAACATTTCAGATAAAACACAAATCATCATAGAAGCAGATTATCTTAAACATCACTTCACTCCAGATTTTGGTTTAGGCGGGTTAGTATTAAATACTACTACTAGCGAATCTAAACTCAATACCCTTTTGGGAATCAATAAATTCCTTGGTGCAACTTGGCAATATCAAACCAATGAAATGCTTACTTCTACAATAACATTAAACCACGAAATTAATTCTAATTGGAATTTTAATACGGTTGCATTTTTCCAAGATTACACCAGAGATTTTTACGGAACTGAAAGAATTCAGTGGAATCTGCAAACCAATGGAGATTACGTTTGGAAGAGAACTTTAAACAAACAACTTCAGGAACAAAAATACGGAAGCCTTCAGTTTAATTTAAATGGTCAATTCAAAACTGGAAAATTAAACCATAAACTTTTAGTTGGTGCAGACGCTGATTATTTACAAGCAGACACTTATGCTTATCAATTGCAAAAACAAGATGGTACTTTCGCAGATGCAGGAAATAACTTTGTTTATGGAACTAACGGAAATACCAGCAATGGAAACATTTCTTTATCAGATGAAACCACTTGGAAATCTGGAGAAATGCTTAATTCAAGACAAAAAGACCTTAACAGAATTCCTACAAGAAGAGTGGGTATTTATGCTCAAGATTTAATTGCTATTACAGATAAATTTAAAGTTCTTGCTGGTCTAAGATGGTCTTACTTAGAAAACAAAAACACCATTGTAGAAAATTATTTAAACAATACTAAAACATATAAAGCAAGTTCAGGTAATCCTAAAGAAAGCGCATTTTCGCCAAGAGTAGGATTAGTTTATCAGATTGATGACAGCTTCAGCACATTTGCAAGTTATAGCAACTCTTTCAATCCTAATACTGGTAGAGATATTAACAATTTACCATTACCTTCTTCTTTGATTGACCAATATGAAATTGGTTTAAAGAAAAATTTATGGAAAAACACTTTAGCGTTTAACATTACTGCTTATCAAATTGAAAATAGCAACTTAGCACAAACAGCTGCTTTTGATAAAAATGGAAACATAAATGGTGATACGAACATAAAAGAAATGACGGGAGCTACCAGAAGCCGTGGTATAGAACTAGACGTTACAGGAAATCCTACCCCGAATCTTTCAATCAATGCTGGTTATGCATATAACAATATGGTTTACACAGATACACCAGACTCTGACGGAAGTTTCGTAGAAGGAGAAAGATTAGTAAGAACACCTGCAAATACTGCGAACGCTTCAATCTTCTACACCTTACCAAAATATGTAAAAGGATTAAAATTAGGATTCACCTCATTCTACACAGGAGAAAGATTGGCTGGTTGGAATAATCTAAAAGACAAAAATGGAAACCCAAAAACCAACAGAATGTACGAAATTGGAGATTATACTACTGTAGATTTCACTATTGGATATCAATTTAAGAAATTCAATATTCAAGGAAGATTAGGAAACATTTTCGATGTGGTAGATTACAATGTACACGAAAATTACTCTGTAAATCCTATTACTCCTAGAAACTTTTACTTAACATTTAATTATAAGTTTTAACCTATCATATCAAATTCAATCAAAAAGTGGAGAACTCGTTTTCCACTTTTACCTTTTAAACTAACTTAATAAACTATACTTTTAGAACATGAAGAGCACAAGAACTACAATGAGACTTTTACACCGCTACATTGGTTATTTTATGGCAGGAATTATGGCAGTTTACGCGATTAGCGGCGTATTATTAATCTACAGAGACACAGATTTCCTTAAAAAAGAAAAGAAAATAGAAAAAAAATTAGAAGCGAATATTCCAACAGATAAATTGGGAAAAGAACTTAAAATCAAAGGTTTCGAAGTGAAAGAACAAAAAGGAAATCTTATCATCTTCAAAGAAGGAACCTATAATGCGAAAACAGGAGAAGCAAAATTTACTAAAAAAGAGCTTCCTTACGTTTTAAAGAAAATGACAGAATTACATAAATCAGATTCTAAACATAAATTTTATTTATTGAATACGATTTTTGGAATTTCATTATTCTTTTTTGTGATTTCATCATTTTGGATGTTTAATCCAAAATCTCAAATTTTCAGAAAAGGAATGATTGCCACTGTAATAGGTTTAGTTTTGGCATTATTTTTGACATTAGCTTAATTATAGAAAAAATATTTTTTTACAAAATTTATTGCGTATTAAATAATAATTTGTAACTTTAAAAAATAAATGATTTTTAATCATAATTCATTGATTAAATACATGTTACATATTAAAAAGTTATTGAAAAATCAACTTAACGTTCGTTAGGTAATTATTAAATAATTAGATATAATCTAAATAAATTAACATTTTTTCATTTGTGTTTTTAGGCGGGATAAAATATTTTATATTTTGTCTCGCCGTTTTTTTATTTTTGAACTATGAAAAATATAGAGGTTATCCAAGAGAAACTTTCCACTTGGTGGAATATTATCGTAAGCTTAGTTCCGAATATCGTTTTGTTAATCGTATTCGTTATTGCATTTTCTTTTTTAAGCAAATACCTCATCAGAATTATCACGAAAATTCTGTACCGCATTTTTCCTGAAAACGCTAACAAAAACACGCCTCTTCTTTTGGCCAAATTTGCCAAATACATTCTCTATGCTTTAGGAATTTACATTGCCTTAGAAATTATGCATCTAGGCAGTTTCATGGTGAAATTTATCGGTAGTTTAGGAATTGCTGGTGTAATTGCTGGAGTTGCATTAAAAGATGTAGTTTCTGGAATTTTCGCAGGAGCAGCTGTAAATTTTGAGAAAACTTTTCAAATTGGAGATTTAGTAACCATCAGTAATATCAAAGGAACGGTAGAAGACATCAGTATGCTCACTACCAAACTGAGAACAGAAAACGGCGAAACCGTCTATGTTCCCAATCAGTTAATTTTCAACACTCCTTTTATCAATCACAGTAAAAAATCTTAGCCCAATTTCTCGGCAATATCTTCCCATTCTTGCATGGTAGAAGCTAATTCGTCTTGCAAATCCTGATATTTTTTCAGTTCTGCATCAGAAGGATTAGACTTCGCAAAGATGCTTTCTAGTTGAGCGATTTCTTTTTCGTAGTCTGCAATTTTTTCTTCAATTTTTTTGAGTTTATTTTGAAGATTCTTTTGTTCTTTGCTTACGAAAGTATTAGCATTTTGCTGAGATTTCGCTTCGTTAGTAGCAACTTCTTTCTTTTCTTCTGCTTTTATTTCTGCTTCCTGACTTAATTTAGATTTTTCTGCAGAGATTTCTCTTAAAGATTCTTTTTGACGATATTCTAGATATTCATTAATATTTCCTAAAAACTCTTTCATACTGCCATCTCTGAACTCGAAAATCTTATCACACAATCCTTGTAAAAATTCTCGGTCGTGAGAAATTACAATAATCGTTCCTTCAAATTTCTGTAAAGCCAACTTGATAATTTCCTTCGATTGAATATCTAAGTGGTTCGTAGGTTCGTCCATAATCAAAGTATTGAAAGGACGAAGCAATAATTTACAAAGCGCCAATCTGTTTCTTTCGCCTCCAGAAAGTACTTTCGTTTTTTTGGTTACATCTTCACCAGAAAAAAGGAAACTTCCCAGTAAATCACGAACTTTGGTTCTGGTTTCTTCAGTCGCGGCATCTTCTGCTTCCTGTAAAACCGTTTTTTCGGGACTTAGAACTTCTTCTTGATTCTGTGCAAAATATCCTATGTTTACATTATGTCCAAGATTCCATTCTCCAGAATAATCTTTAATTTCTCCTGCTAAAATTTTAGCTAAAGTGGTTTTTCCTTGTCCGTTTTGTCCTAAAAGTGCAATTCTATCACCACGCTGAACAAAGAAATCTACATGATCAAAAACCTGATGATTTCCGTATTTTTTGCCTAAGTTTTGCGCTTCGAAAATCACTTTTCCTGGCACTACACTTTGCACAAAACGAATATTAAACTTAGAAACGTCTTCATTCTCCACTTCAATTCTCTCTATTTTTTCTAATTTTTTAATGAGAGATTGCGCGAAAGAAGCCTTAGAAGCAGAAGCACGGAAGCGATTGATATTATCTTCCATTTGCTTAATTTCTGTATCTTGGTTTTTCTTCGCTTGAATCAGTTTTTCTTTTCTGTCTTTTCTAAGTTCTAGATATTTGGTATAATTAGCTTTATAATCGTCAACTTTCTTATTATTAATATCAAAAGTTCTGTTACAAACCGCAGTCATAAACTGCTTATCGTGACTTACCAAAACAATAGCTCCGTTATAATCTTTCAAAAAATTTTCTAGCCAGATGATAGATTCCATATCTAAGTGATTGGTAGGTTCATCCAGAAGCAAAAGGTCATTATTCTGAAGTAATAATTTAGCGAGTTCTATTCTCATTCTCCAACCTCCAGAAAATTCATCGGTAAGTCTATGAAAATCTGCAGCTTTGAAGCCAAGACCTAATAAAACTTTTTCTATATCTCCTTCCAGATTATACGCATCGTGATGATGAAGATAATCATTAAGATCTGTCATTCTATGGATTAAATCATGATAAGCATCTGATTCATAATCAGTTCTGGTTGCTAATTGGTGATTTACTTCGTCCAATTCTTTTTTCCAAGCATTAATTTGCTCGAAAGCTTGAAGCGTCTCATTCCAAACGGTTCTTCCTTTTACGAAATCTAAATCCTGTTTTAAGAAACCGATGGTAATATTACCATCTGGAA
>DITA01000028.1:0-13230 GCA_002422665.1 Flavobacteriales bacterium UBA6196 | reverse complement strand
TCCAAAATTTGGAGCTTTTTTATTTACATTTCTAAAATTTTCCGATAATGGTTTTGGGAGCGGTAAATTCTTTGAGTGCATACAGAGACAATTCTACTCCATATCCAGAATTTTTTCTTCCGCCAAAAGGCAATCTTACATCTGAACGAAAAATTTGATTAATTGCCACACTTCCGCTTTCTAAATTCTCTGCAAAAAACAAAGCTCGTTCTTTATTTGAGGTGAAAACTGCGTTTCCTAATCCAAACATTGTATTATTGGCAATTTGTAAAGCTTCTTCATCATTTTTCACTTTAAAAACCATTGCCAATGGACCAAATAATTCTTCCTGAGCAATAGGATTTTCTGGATTCATTTCTAAAATGCCTGGTTTAAAAGCCATACTTCCTACAGATTCTAACGCTACAATAGCTTTCGCTCCGTTGTTAAGCGCTTTTTGATATTGTTTTTCTAAATCTGAAGCCAAATCTTCTCTCGCCATTAATCCTAACTTCGTTTCTTCATTCATAGGATTTTTTGGTTGATATTTTTGATACTCTTCTGTAAATTTTTCTACAAAATCTTGATATACTTTTTCGTGAATGATAAATCTTTTTCCTGCTACACAAGTCTGTCCGTTATTCTGCAATCTTGCTTGTGCTCCATCTTTTGCAGCTTTTTCTACATCTGCATCTTCACAAATGATAAAAGCATCACTCCCGCCTAATTCCAAAACACATTTTTTTAAATTTTTACCTGCAGTTTCTGCAATTTTTCTTCCTGCAGCTTCACTACCTGTAAGAGAAACACCTCTAATAATCGGATGAGCAATCATTTCTTCTACTTGCGCGTGAGAAACTTTTAAAAAGGTAAAAATACCTTTTGGAAAACCAGCTTTCTCGAAAATTTCTTGTATGGTTTCACCTGATTTTTCACAAATAGAAGCATGTTTTAGGACAATTACATTTCCTGCTAAAATGGTAGGAACTGCAAATCTAATCGCTTGCCAAAAAGGAAAATTCCATGGCATAACGCCCAAAATAACGCCCAAAGGTTCGTGATGGATTTCTGAAATTTGAAATTCTGTTTCTATTTGTTCCGTTTTCAGTATATTTTCTGCGGTAGCATAATAATCACATAATGATGCACATTTTTCTATTTCTGAAACAGATTGCGAAATGGGTTTATTCATTTCTTGGGTAATGATTGTCGCAAACTCTTGTTTTCTATCATTCAGAATTTCAGATAGTTGAGTGAAATATTTTTGTCTTTCTTCAAATGGAATTTTTTTCCATTTGAAGAAAGAGTCTTGAGAATTTTGTAAGGTATTTTGAAGGAATTGTTCCATAATTTTTGATTAAAAAAGTGTACAAAGATACTGTACCAAAGCCTAAACGTGGTTTTGCCAAAGATAAAAATTTTAAATGCTTATCATTTAAAAAAGTGAAAATAAAACCGAAAACAATTTCTAGCCCTGATTGAGCGATATGTTTGAGCTCTTTTTGTTTTTTTTAGATATTTCGACTTCGCTCAATATGACAAAAAAACAAAAAAGCGAGTAGCGAAAGCAGGACTGAAAGTGAAAGAAAATAGAAACGGGTTGCTCCTAAAAATTTTAATTATTGGACAAATCACGATTTGTCCCTACGAAATCATAAACCACTCATTTACCAAACTGGCAGCCAATCTGGCGGTTCTTTCGGCAATGTCGAAATCTGGATTTACCTCAGCAACATCTAGCGCAACCAATTTTTCTGACTTCAAAATATGTCTGTAAAAATGCAAAAAAGTAGCATCTGCAAAGATACCGTTATATGCAGCAGCCGAAACTCCGGGCGCAATAGACGCGTTGAAAACATCCATACAAATGGTGAGATACAATTGGTCTACCGAAAGAATTAGTTCATCTATTTGCTGATAGATTTTGGGGAGATTTTCGAAGAAAATTTCGTCTGCCAAAATATATTTCATCCCGAATTGATGGGCTGTATCGAACAGCTTCAATGTATTAGAATTTTTTTGAATACCGATGTGCAAGGAATGGATTTCTCCTTCTTGAGCAATTTGCCAAAAACTAGTTCCTGAGCTTGCTCCTACTCCATTTTCGGGCTCTCTATTATCAAAATGTGCATCGAAATTGATGATTCCTATTTTTTGGTAGGGAAATGCTTTTTTAATGCCAGAATAATGAGCAAAAGTCACTTCGTGACCGCCACCTAAAACGATAGATTTTGCATTTTTTTGGAGAATTTTAGAAACTTTTTCAGCAAGATTTTCTTGAGTTTTTTCTAAATTTTGGTCTTCGCAAGTGATATTTCCAAAATCTAATAATTTAAAATCTGGAGAAACTACAGGAAAATTGCTCATATTTTTTCGGATGATGTCTGGAGCTTTGGCAGCGCCAACTCTTCCTTTGTTTCTTCTAACGCCTTCATCTACGGCAAAACCATGCAAAACGAAATTATTCGGTGAAATATTTTCATAGTTCTCCGCTATTTCTACTCGTTGAAATATTCTGTGATGAAGTAGTGAATCTCCATCGTTTCTGCCTTGCCAAATGTTGTTTCCCATTTTAATTAAATTTTCTCTCCATCAATATATACTTCACTTGCCACCAAACTTCCTTGATTGTATAAAATATTTTGGAAATTATCGGTTTCATAAACTACGAAATCAGCTTTCATCCCTTTTTTCAGAATTCCTCTATCAGTCAAATTTAATGCTTTTGCAGCACGGAAGGTAATTCCAGCCAAAACTTCGGCAGTGCTTAACTTCTGAAAAGTGGCTAAAATGGAAGCTTGGGTAATGAGATTTCCCATCGGTGCTGAACCGGGATTCCAATCACTTGCAATCGCTAAAATTCCATTTTTGTCCAAAATTTTTCTTGCTGGTGTAAAAGGTTCTCCCAAACCTAAACTCGCACCCGGAAGTGTCACTGCAACGGTTTCTGATTTTGCCAAAAATTCTAAATCCTCATCTATTGTAGCTTCTAAATGGTCTGCTGAAACTGCGTCAACCTCGACAGCAATTCTAGAACTTCCTGCGGTAAATTGGTCTGCATGAACGGTGATTTCAAAACCTAATTCTTTTGCTTTTTCTAAAAATTTTCGGCTTTCTTCTGGTTGAAATGCAGATTTTTCGATGAAAATATCTACTCTTTTCGCTAAATTTTCTTCTTTTACTTTTGGTAGAATTTCATCAACAATATATTGTAAGTATTCTTCATTACTCCCTTCAAAATCTCTTGGCTTTAAATGCGCAGAAAGACAAGTTGGGACTAAAGTTGCTTTGGTTTTAGTTTGCGCTTGTTGAATCACACGAAGCATTTTCAGTTCACTTTCTACATTCAATCCGTAACCAGATTTTATTTCAATAGTGGTAATTCCCAATGAAATTAATCGATTTATTCTTTCTAGAAGCGTTTCTAAAAGTTCTTTTTCGGAAGCATTTCTGGTATGCTTAACCGAACTCCAAATTCCACCACCTTTTTCTGCAATTTCTAGATAAGTTTTTCCTGCATTTCGCATCGCAAAATCATTGGCTCTGTTTCCTCCAAAACAAATATGCGTGTGACAATCTACAAAAGCGGGAAGAAGGATTTGAGGTTCGAGATTCGAGGTTCGAGGTTCGAGTTCAGCGTTTGGGAAGTCAGATTTCAATTTTTCAAAATCACCAACTTCCTCAATTAAGTTATCATTATTGATTAAAATTCCGCCGTTTTCAATAATTTCTAATTGTTCATCAGAGAGTTTTCCTCGAAGTGGAAGATTATTGAGTGTAAGAATTTGTTTAAAAGGACCGATTAGTTTCATAATTGTAAAAATAAACAATTTGTTCTTTTGTCTTGATACAAAAGAACCAAAAATTGCCTCCTTTATGTCAGCGAATACTATTTCAAGACTTGAATTCTCGGCTAAAAATTTCAAAATAATTCTAAAATCCCTGAAACTCGCTCCACCACAAACCCAACAATGCTCAAACAGCAGGAATTTTTTAACGAATTATTTCAAAATTTTCTTAACGCCTCCGAATTCTATGTCGTAAATTGAGTAAAAAAGAATAAATTTGAAGATATAATTTTCACTGATGCCAGATTTTTTACACGCAGATAAAGAAAATTTCTCTGATGAGGAATTAATGCAGGAAGAACAGATTCGTCCACAAAGTTTTAAGGATTTTGCGGGACAAAGAAAAACGTTGGATAATTTAGAGGTTTTCGTGGCGGCTGCTAAAAATAGAGGTGGCGCTTTAGACCACGTACTTTTACACGGACCTCCAGGATTGGGAAAAACTACTTTGGCGCATATTATTGCCAATGAACTGGGCGTAAATTGTAAAATTACTTCGGGACCAGTTTTAGATAAACCAGGAAGTTTGGCTGGACTTCTTACCAATTTGGAAGAAAACGACGTGCTTTTCATTGATGAAATTCACCGACTTTCGCCTGTAGTTGAAGAATATTTGTATTCTGCGATGGAAGATTACAAAATCGACATCATGCTGGAAACAGGTCCTAATGCTCGCTCTGTGCAAATTGGCTTAAATCCTTTTACTTTAGTTGGCGCAACTACTCGTTCTGGAATGCTCACAAAACCAATGTTAGCAAGATTTGGGATTCAAAGCAGATTAGAATATTACACGATAGAACTTTTGGGAATGATTATCGAGAGAAGTGCTAGAGTTTTGGGCGTTCCGATTTATGAAGATGCTGCATTGGAAATTGCAAGAAGAAGCCGTGGAACACCGAGAATTGCCAATGCACTATTGCGCAGAGTTCGAGATTTTGCGGAAATTAAAGGAAACGGCGAAATTGAAATAGAGATTACCAAGTTTGCACTTAATTCTCTGAATGTAGATGAATATGGATTGGATGATATGGACAATAAAATTATGCGTGTGATGATAGAAAATTTCAAAGGGAAACCAGTTGGGATTTCTGCTTTGGCAACTTCTATTGGCGAAAATCCTGAAACTTTGGAAGAAGTTTACGAACCGTTTTTGATTCAGGAAGGTTTTATCATCAGAACTCCAAGAGGAAGAGAAGTTACAGAAAAAGCTTACAAACATTTAGGAATTTCTGTACCAAGAAGACCTGATAGTTTGTTTTAGATTAAAGAAAGATTTATGAAAAATATCGTTCCATTATTTCTTTTATTGATTTCCAGTTTTTATTTTTCTCAGCAAGATACTAATTGGTATACCTTTTATAATTCTGATTCTACAAAAATTGGGTATAAAGACGCAAAAGGAAACGTAAGAATTGAACCCAAATTTGAATTAGCGATGACTAATTCAAAAGTATTTAAAGATGTAGTTATTGTATGGGAATACGCCAAAAATTATAGTGGAGAAAAATATTATCTCAATAAGGAAGGAAAAAAATTTGGAAAAGACAGTATTTATATTTTTGATTTCACTTTTGCTGAAGAGTCAGAAGGTAAAATAAAATTTAGAGATTCTAAAACAGATAAAGTTGGGTTTTTTGATAAAAATGGTCAAGTTGTAATTCCTGCTATTTATAATGATGCAGGAGATTTTCACAATGGGCTTGTAATGATTATGAAAGATGGAGTGAGAAAATGTTGGAAAGAAAACAATGGAAAACAACCAGAATATCCAAATTGTGAACATTGGTCTTGGGAAGGCAAAACAATAATGATTAATACTAATAATGAAGAACTTTTCGAAATTCCAAAGGAAAATTTCACAAATTCTATTGATTACAATGATGTTTATAAAAATTTTAAAATCAATGAAAATGTAGATTCTGATGTTTATACTTCCTATAAAGGAAATGATGGAAATACATACTCTTTCTATAGTCCTGAAAAAGACTTTAAAAAATGGTTTGAAACCACATTTTTGCCAGATTTCAAAACTAATGGAAGAATTATAGGGAAGTATTTTACCAATAGTATTGAATTACAAATCGAAGAAAGTTCAGTAATCATTGACAAAAAGGATTTTATAACAAAAGGATTTAACAAAAATATCAATAAACTTTTTGATGATTACATCAAAAACAAATATAGTGTTGATTATTTTAATGAAAATATTTTTAATGAAGATTCTAGAGATATTTCTATTGATTTAAGATTCACTTCAAAAATTGAAAATAAGGACGATATAAGTGTAAGAAAATTTTTTCAAAAAAGTATTATATTTAAAAAAATTGGAAATTCATTTTATATCACAACTACTTACTAAACCTCGAAAAAATTCTTTAATTTTAGCACAAAATCACAATTTATATGAAACTTTATCCTATACAATGCGGAAATTTTAAATTAGACGGCGGTGCTATGTTTGGCGTCGTCCCGAAATCTCTTTGGGAACGTACTAATCCTGCTGATTCTAAAAATTTAATCGAACTAGGAACTCGTTCTCTTTTGGTGGAAGATGGCAAAAAACTCATCTTAATTGATTGTGGTTTAGGAAATAAGCAAGATGAGAAGTTTTTCGGACATTATTCGCTTTATGGAGACGAATCTTTAGACAAAAATTTAAAAAAATTCGGGTTTGTAAGAGAAGACATTACCGATGTTTTCTTGACGCACCTTCACTTTGACCATTGTGGTGGCGCTATAGAATGGAATGATGACAAAACAGGTTATAGACCTGCTTTTAAAAACGCACAGTTTTGGACTAATGAAAATCATTGGCAATGGGCAACGGAACCTAATCCTCGTGAAAAAGCAAGTTTCTTGAAGGAAAACATTTTGCCGATGCAAGAAAGCGGACAATTGCAATTTCTGCCTACTCCAAAAACTGGAAATTATGGTTTTGCACCTGATTTGAAAATGGACGTCATCTTTGTAGACGGACACACCGAAAAACAAATGCTTCCTGTGATTCAATATCAAGAAAAAACGATTGTTTTTGCAGCAGATTTAATTCCAACAGCTGGACACATCCCACAAGTTTACGTGATGGGATATGACACGAGACCGCTTCTTACCATGGAAGAAAAAGGAAAATTTCTAAAGCAATGTGTAGAGAATGAATATTTACTATTCTTCGAGCATGATGCTCATCATGAATTGGCAAGTCTGAAAATGACTGAAAAAGGCGTGAAGCTAGATGAAACTTTCAGTTTTAACGAAGTTTTTGGGTATTAGATATGAGTTACGAGATACCAGATACGAGTTCTGAAAAACCCAAAACCCGAAACCCGAAACTCGGAGCTAAAATTATTGGAATTACAGGCGGAATTGGAAGTGGAAAATCTACGGTTTCTAAATTTATAGAAGAGTTGGGATTTACCGTTTATGATTCTGATTTTTGGGCTAAAGAATTGGTGAATTTAGACAAAAATCTAAAGTCTAGAATTATAGAACTTCTTGGCGAAGAATCGTATAATGAAAACGGGAAATACAACCGGAAATTTGTTGCAGAAAAGGTTTTTGACCATCAAGAATTGCTTTTAAAACTGAATCAAATTATTCATCCTGCGGTGAAAATTCATTTTGAAAATTGGGTGAATGCTCAAACCGCTGAATTTGTTTTCAAAGAAACGGCTTTGCTTTTTGAATTAAAATTGAATGAAATTTGCTATCAATCTATTTTGGTTACTGCTGATGAAAATATCAGAATAAAAAGAGTGATGGATAGAGACGGCAGAACGTATCGAGAAGTAAAAGAAATCATCGATAAACAAATGCCAGAAGTTGACAAAGTGAAATTAGCGGATTTTGTAATTCAAAATAATACTGATTTAGAGTCTTTAAAAGAATTTACTCATCAAGTTATAGACGAGTTAAAAAGAATGGATTTGTAAATTCTAATTTGCTAAAAAAAAGAAAACCTTGAGATGAACTCAAGGTTTTCTTTTTTATATCCTATAAGATTATTTTTTGATAAATTTCATTTTAGAAGTTGCTCCTTTTTCAGAAATTTCGATGAAATATACTCCTTTTGCAAGTGTAGCCACATTAACTTTATTATTGGTCACTTTTCCTTTTGAAATAAATTGACCTGCAACGTTATAGATGGTAAAAGTAGCATTATTAGATACTTTAGTAATATTTAAAACATCGTTTACAGGGTTAGGGAAAATATTTACTCCAAGTTTATTATTCTCTTGGGTAGATAAAGTTCCCAAAATAAATGGATATATTTCTTTGTCTTTATTAAATGTATTTTGATTAACCATAACTACACCTGAATCAGTTGTAAGTTTATAATATCCATTACCATAATCACAGCAAAAACCATCTCCATAGCTATCATAAATTTTAAAAGTATAGCAAGAATTATTAGGTAAGTTAAAGGTAAATTTTTTAACTGCTGGATTTTCTATATCCTCATAAGAGTCACCAGAATAAAGCACTATGCCTTCACTATTTACTACTTCCCAAGAAGTTTCTGAACCATAATCATCTAATTGTAATTCTAATTTCACGGTAGAAGAAGCAAAGTTCTGAGCCGCTAAAAACTCATAACTAAAAGAATCTGCATTGTTAGTATTTCTAGCATCTACATCACCGTTCACAGAAGAAACACCAATTGTGACATTATTAGATAAAGATGTTCCTAATAAAGTTATTGGCACTAAAGTTTCTTTATTAGGAGCTAAATTACCAGACCAACTTTGATTGTAATTAGTACCTGCATCATTGATTGAGATTATTGCAGTAGTTAAATTAGAGGTTCCTCTATTAATTAACCTTACATTTGCTGTAGCTTTTTTACAAGTTGTAGATGCTTCTACATTTATATTACTAAATTTTAATTCTGCATCATTAGCATACAATGTAACAGGTGTTAATGCATCAGAAGTTAATAATTCTTTTCTTCTTGGTGAATTAGCTAAAACGGCATTAAATCTATCAACTTGGTTAATTGTGAAAATATTCATACATGTATCACTTGTGTAATCCATGTAATTTTCGAACATTTCGTCTGCTGTAGGAGGTGAGCAAGTATTTACTTTAGGATGTGTAAAACATCCATAGTTCTCAGTCTTATGAATTGGAGTATCTGCTACGTAATCTGTACCGCAATCTTCATCTCCCCAAATGTGACGTAATCCTAACCAGTGACCTACTTCATGAGTTACAGTTCTTCCATAACCATAGGTAGAATCTAAATTAAAACTCCCATCATCATAATCTAAATTCCCGAAAAATTGGTAACCAATAATTACACCATCTGTAGTGGCAGTAAAAGGAGGATAATCTACCCCACTTAAAGTAGTCGCTTCAGGAAACTGAGCATAACCTAAAACACCATCTAAATCTCCACCAAAATTAACTACCCAAATATTTAAATATTTTGTAGGATCCCAAATGGTATTCGGTTTTAATTCAGTTTCTACAGCATTTTCATCCCAGTAATCGTTATCAATAGTAATTCTATCAATACCATTTGTAGGATTTCCATTAGGATCTCTTACTGCTAAAGCAAATTCTATATTAGCATCTGCACCTACTGGATTGGTATTAAAACCTCTTGTTCCAGATTTTTTCCTGTAATCATTATTAAGTGTCGTAATTTGGGAGATAACTTGCGTATCACTTATGTTTGTCCCTGTACCTACTTCCTCACCGTTGTTGACTACATGAACAACTACTGGTATTGTTCTTACTGCGGTAATTCTTTGATTAAAGGTTTTTTGTTTTGAAATTTTGGTAGCAATCCAATTTTCAAAAACGTCTGTACTAGCTCTTCTATTGTTTTTTTTCTGTATACTTTTTTCGTATTCAGTAGAATAACATCTTATATATCCGTTGGGAGATTTGCTAAGTATTTTACTTGTTTTTTTTGTCTGAGCCGAGATATTTATTGATAATAATCCAGCCATTAGAAAGAATAGAATTTTCTTCATCTACATAAATTTTAATTATTTTTTTAAATTTAAAGGGTATCAAAGTTATACACTTTTATTCAATTATTTAAAATAAATTACATTTTTTTTAAAAAAAAGTAACATTTTTACAATCTCAATAAAAACTTGCTAAAATTGATATGCTAAATTCCAACTAAAACCTACATTAAATTTAGTAGAGCTTTTGCCAAATCCAGGTACAATCATAGGTTTCATTTCTTCTTGTTTGGTAGAATAAAATAAAAATCTTGGTTGCGCATTGACATCTACATATAAATTAGACTTAAATAGCTGAACTCTTGCTCCCGCAAAACCTTCTAACCAATAAGCTGATTGATTCACCGATGGAAAGGCAAGATATTGGTCACTGCCACCAAAACCACGAATGGGAACTTTTTTGTACTCTTGATTGTAAAAACTTGCGGCCATTTTTGCTCCTGCATAAAAACCATTATCAGGATTTTCGGTATCCATAGAAAGCATATAATATCCTCCTAATTTTCCGAAAATTCCGTTTGCAGTAGCATCATAACCGTTTTTCTGATAAATATTTTTTTCAAAACCTACATCTACAACGGCATGAAGATTTTTCTTAATCTCAGAAGAAACATATCCTTGAAATAATTTTCTATCACTAAAAGTAGATAATGCACCATTTAGTACATCTACTCCTACTGTAAAATTGGGTTTATATTGATATTTGGTTTTTACAGAATCTTTCTCTTGAGAAAAACCCAAACAAAAACTAAAAAACAAGATAAAGGTGAGCTTTGTTTTCATTGATAATTTGATTTTGATTGAGTTCTACTTTAGTCACTGGATTGGCAGTTTCTAGAGTTCCAGAAAGGTTTTGGTAAAGCCTTTTGAAACCACAAGCTGGCGAAACATACTCAGAAGTGGTATTATAATTCAGTTTTATTTTAGAAACACTGCCTTTTTTAGTTTTTCTCACGTATAATTCTGTAAAACCTGCATCATCTACCCGAATTGGAATCAATGCAGAATCTACTTTAGCAGCTCTTACAACTGTTAAAATATTATTATTACCATAATCTACATCTAAATAAAGCGAGTCTAAAGTCAGTACTTTATTATCAGCGCTTTTAAATTTAATTTTTAGTCGAGGTGTAGCTTCTCCACTTACGCAAACATCGTCATCGTTTTCGCAAGAAGTGAGCAAAAACCCTAAAATCAAAAAGGGAAAGATTAATTTTTTCATTTTTTAACGAGGAAATAATATTCTGAAAACGCCTATTCAACTTGAAAGTCGGTTTCAGATATTTAACTTACTATTTTGATTTTTCTTATTTCAAATTTCTAGAAAAATCTCTTTTATAAAACAAAGTTCACCATTTTCTGGAAATGATGAACTTTATTTTTGAATTATTTTACTTCTAAAGCTTTATCTATCCTATAAACCAAATCTTCTAAATGATATTTGGTCACTGCGTCTTGCGCATTTTGTGCATTTTTAGAAGCATCTGCTTTTATTTCTCTTAAAACTCCTCTGGTTAATGATTTCACATCAGAATTATCAGAAATCGTTTCCGCATTTCTACCTGTGCTTGGTTTACTTGCTTGAGTTCTCGCTATTAAAGTTTCTACAAAATTTTTCTGTAAATTTCTTCTGTAAATATCAATTTTAGAAGAAGATTTCAACTCAGAAAATACACTATTTTTAATATCTTGAAGATAATCATACACAGCGTAAGCATTAGCATCTAAAGATTCTCCTTCGTATAGTTTATTCAAAACACCTTCGCTTAAAACTCTATTGAGCACTGTTTTTTGAAGATTTTCTACCACTTCTACAGGCGATTTATCTATTTTGGTTAAAACAGAAGTTTTCAACAACCAATTTGGAGTGGTAAATACATTTTCTGATAAAAATTTCAAAGCTTCTTTTTGCTCTGATTTAGAAACCAATTCGTAGATAGCTCCTTTTTGTTCTACCATTTTCGGCGTTTCTTTTACGCCACCGATGTATTTAGAAACATGACCTAAATATCTAGCAAACTGACCAGAAACTTGAGTAAATCTATTATTAAGACTGCTGTAATCTTCATTTGGTTTTGTACTCCATGCTTCTATGTTTTCCATAATTCGCTGAAGATTTTTCACTCCATATTTTCCTGCAAGCATAGGATTATCTCCTACTTGTTCGCTTTGAGAACGCGGGTCATAAGGATTGGTTTCTGTACCAAACCAAAGTCTAGGATTTTGTAATTTTTCCATCACCCATTTATTAAGATGAGCTTTTTCTTTTTCTGGAGAATTATAATTGTAAAATCTTCGGTAACCCCATTCTATTGCCCAATCATCATAATCACCAATTCTTGGCATTAATCCAGCTTCACCTACATTATCTTCTGGTTGTGCTACATAGTTAAATCTCGCATAATCCATAATTGAAGGAGTATGACCATTGGCTTTTAACCAAGATTTATTTCTAAGATTTTCTACAGGAACCGTAGAACTAGACCCGAAATTATGTCTCAAACCAAGGGTATGACCTACTTCGTGTGAAGAAACGAATCTGATTAATTGTCCCATTAATTCATCATCAAAATCTACTTTTCTAGCTCTAGGATCATTCGGTGAAGCTTGTACGAAATACCAATCGTTCAACAATTTCATCACATTGTGATACCAATTGATGTGACTTTCTAAAATCTCACCAGTTCTAGGATCTGCAATTGAAGGACCAGAAGCATTAGGAACATCTGAAGGTTTATAAACGATAGCCGAGAATCTTGCATCTTCTAAACTCCATTCTGGATCTTCTTTAGCATTCGGAACTTTCGCATAAATCGCATTTTTGAAACCCGCTTTTTCGAAAGCTTTTTGCCAATCATTCACTCCTTGAATTAAATACGGAATCCATTTTTTTGGAGTTAAAGGATCAATGTAAAAAACAATTGGTTTTTCTGGCTCTACCAATTCGCCTCTTTTATATTTTTCTAAATCTTTCGCTTTGGGTTCAAGTCTCCATCTTTTTACTAGAGAAACTCTTTCTACGCCTTGAGGATTTTCATCAAAATCTGTATAACCTACTGTAAAATAACCTACTCTAGGATCGAAATATCTTGCCTGCATTTTATTTTCTGGCAAAAGAATGATTGAAGAATTGACTTCTACAGTATAATTTCCGCTCACTTCTGGTTTTGGAGCACCTGGAATTGGCGAAGCTTCTCCTGCACTTCTGTTGTAGGTTTTAGTCGTGTTAATTTCAATATTGGTAGGGAAAGATTTCACGAAATTGACAAAAGATTTATCTTTTTGAAAAGCACCAACTCTAAATCCTTTCTTGAAACGAGTATCAAAAGAAACCACATCATTATCTGCATTGATAAAATCTGTAACATCTATCACGGTAGAGTTTTTTTCTTTACCGAAAGCTTTAATGTCAAAAGCTTGTTCTATAG
>DITA01000021.1:0-9626 GCA_002422665.1 Flavobacteriales bacterium UBA6196 | reverse complement strand
CTAAAGTGTTTACACATTTTAAATACTTAGGATGTCTCGCTCCAATCGATTGGAATGATGATTGGAAACCGTGTGATAAGTGCAATCCTAATAAAACAAAAGAAACTGCGTAAAAAATCACTCTCCATAATGGTTGAAACTTCGCGTGTAACTCTTCCCAATATCTTGTTTCATTGATTGATAGAGCTTCTACATACTTATAATTCATCTCATGCATCCAGAAATCATACATATGCAATCCTAAGAAAGCTAAAATTACTGCTCCAGAAATAATCATATTTCTAGAAGACCAACTAGAATTTCCGCTGTTATTTGCTACAGCATATTTTACTGGTCTTGCGTTTTTGTTTTTCATTTCTAAAACGAAGCCCATTACAAAGTGAAAGATCACACCCGCTACTAAAACCGGCTGCATCACAAATTGTATTAAAGGATTGTATCCCATAAAATGAGACGCTGTGTTAAATGCATCTTCACTAAATATCGATAGTAAATTTACCGACAAGTGAATCAACAAAAAGACAAGCAAAAACATTGCTGAAAGCGCCATTAAAAACTTTCTACCAATTGTAGATTGAGTTAATCCTGCCATTGTTTATTTATTTTTTTGAATTTTCACAAAATTAAGAATTTGTTAACGTTTGAAATCATGACAAATGTCATATTTGTCAGTTTATAACTATTCTAAATAAATTATTCAACACTATAATTTTTTTCATTAATAAATAAAGATTTTACGTTTTGAGGAACAAAGACTATCTTAAAATCATTCACTCTTCTAGCAACCAAATAAGGCTCTATGATGTACTTTTTCTGCTTTTCTAAATTTTTAGAATTTTTCACAAAAAAGACTACTTTATCTTTTTCTTTAACAGAAATTATTTTTTCTTTAAAAAATTCGTGCACTAAGATTTCGGATTGAGCATTTTCATAGTAGTTAAATCCTATTCTAAGCATTAAAAATAAAATGACCAAAAATCCTACTTTGATGAGTGATTTTAAATGATGACGTGTTAAAAATCTCCTCAAAAAATAAATCATACTAAAAAGAACGATGACTTCTGACCAATGCATTGGTATGTTTTTAAAAAAGAAAACATCAAGGCTTGCGAAAAAATGAATCACTTTCAAAACCAGTTGAACTCCAGAATCGTAAAGAGTATTTAACCAAGAAATATCGAAGCCAAAACCCAACAAAATGGTCATCAATAAAGCAAAAATAATAATTACTTCAGAAAAAGGAATCACCACCAGATTCGCAACAATCGAAATCAAAGAATATTGATGAAAATAATAAATAACCAATGGTAAAGTCGCCAATTGCGCAGCAATACTAATCGAAACTACATTCACAAAAAAATTCTGAACATTATTTTTAGGCTTTGGCAAATATTTTAAAATCGGTTCATTGAGCCAAAAAATTCCGAAAACCGCAATAAAACTCAATTGAAATCCTACATCAAAAAGCTGATTCGTATCAAAAATCAAAATCGCTAAACCAGAAATCGCCATTGCATGTAACAAATCTGGTTTCCGTTGTAATAAAACATAGAAATAATATGCTGTAATCATAATACACGAACGAATCACAGAACTTCCAAAATCTATAAAAACTGCAAATAACCAAATGAATATCAAAGAAATAACAATCGGAAAATTTCTAAAACTTGCAGGAAAAATTGGTTTCAAAAGCAGTAAAATCAACCAAAAAATAATCGCCATATGCGAACCTGAAATCGCCAAAATATGCACCAACCCAGATTTGCTAAAATCCTCTACTGTTTCCCGGTCCATTTCTGTTCGGTCTGCCAGAATAATTCCTTTGGTAAATTCTTTAGATTTTTCAGAAAGCTTTGCTTGGTCAATATTTAGCAAAATTTCTAAGCGTTTTTGTTTAATTTTTTCGGACAAAGTAAGGTTTTCTTTCTCCACAACTTGAAAAGAATTAGGAGCATATCCTTGAAAATAAATCTGCTTTCTGTCCAAATATTTTTGATAATCAAATCCAAAATCCTGCGCATTCGCTTTTACTTTGTTGAGATAAATTTCGGCTTTATAAAAATGTTTGAAATCCAGTTCATTTTCTTCTTTTGAAACCGACAACACCAAACCTAAATGGTTTATTTCGTCGTTAACTTTCAAAATTTTGACTTCGTAACGTTTATTTTTCTCGTTGGAATTCAGTTTTTTATCCAAAGTAAAAACCACTTCCGAAGAACTAGGAAAATTTGGAAGAACTTGTTCTTTATTATTTAAATGATTCGCGAAAACACCTAATACAACAAAGAAAATTGCCAATACATAATCTTTGATTTTGAAGAAAAAATGAATTTTTAAAAAGCAAAAAACTAAAAATAAGAAGCTAAATCCCAAAAACACATTGATTAAAGCAGTTGACAAGCTCAGCTTTTCGGAAATAAGAATCCCGAAAATGAAACAAAGCCACAAAATCAAAAGTGGTTGCTTGTTCATGCAATTTGGTTATTAATTTAACCAAATATAAAAATTTATTGAACTCATGAGTTCTTTTTCTCCATTTTTAAACAAAAAAATTCCTTAAACGTTACATTTAAGGAATTTTATACTCTTATCCAGTGTTTTTCAAACCACTAGAAATAGCATTGATTAAACTTAATAATTTATTGAGAATTTTGTCTTTTTCTAGTTTATTTTCCTCATCTAAATTTCTCCATTGTTGTAGATATTGAAGGTGTAAATGGTGTAAAACATCTAGTTTTTGGTTTCTCCATTTCAAGTTATCATATTGTCCGCTTCTTCTTTCCAGAGCAGCTTCACCGAACAATTCTTCTATGAGTTGAACTCCATTTTGATGGTCGGTAAGAAACTTATCCATCAAGAGTTTTCTTTCTTCTTCATTTGGGTCTAATTCTGCATATTTTTTCATAATTTCTAGATTAGACAAAATAAGATTGGTCTCGGTCTGAATCATTAAAAATTTGAAGAAATTCCAATTTTGAGCTGCTTCTTTTAACTGTTGATATTCTTGTGGTTTTTCTGATTTCAAAATTTTGAGCGCTTCACCTAAACCGTACCAACCTGTGAGTGAGATACGAGAAAGATTCCAGCTGAAAACCCAAGGAATGGCACGTAAATCCTGCAATGTTCTGGTTCCTGTTCTTCTGGCTGGTCTAGAACCTATTTTACTTTTTTCTAAAACATCTATGCACGTTGCTTTTCCATAAAAATTGATAAATCCTGGAGTTTCTATTAAATTTCTATAATGTTCAAAGGATTTTTGAGCCAGAAATTCCATAGATTCAAATGGATATTGTGGTTTTTCGGTTTTGTATTTATTTTGAATAATATGTCTTGCAGTTCCAGACGAAAGTGCATTGAGATTATATTTCGCTGTCATAGGATTTCCGAAAAGTTGCGCTACAGATTCACCTTGAACGGTGATTTTCACGGTTCCAAAAACGGTTTGTTCTGGCATACTTTCTAAGAAACGATGATATTTACCACCACCTCTACTGATGGTTCCTCCAGTTCCGTGGAAGAAATAAATTTCGGTATTATGTTTCTTGCCGATTTCTGATAAAGCAATTTCTGCTTTATGAAGATTCCACTTACTTGCAATGGTTCCGCCATCTTTATTGCTATCACTATAACCTAACATTACTTCTTGTTTTCCATCTAAATTTTTAGCTCTGCTAATTGTAATAGGATGTTGCAAGAATTTTTCTAAAATTTCTGAACCATTTTGTAAATCTTCGATAGTTTCCAAAAGTGGGACTACTCTTATTTTGGTATTAAGAAGTTGAGTTTCTCTCATCAAAAGATAAACCACCAATAAATCACTTAAATTTCTGGTCATACTTACAATAAAAGAACCTATTCCTTCTGCTCCGTACTGACTGATATGTTGACGGATGACTCTATAACAATCTAAAACATTATCTGCTTCTGGACCGTAAGAAATGGTAACATCTGTAATAAAAGCATTGTTGCTCAAGACTTGGTTCAGGTAATTTACTCTTTTTTCTTCTTCCCAGTTTTCGAAATCATAATCTGTTTCACCGCTGGCTTTAAGAATCTGCGAAATAGCTTTATCATGGAAAGCGCTATTTTGTCTAATATCTAATTTAGCCAAATGAAATCCGAAACATTGAACCGCTCTTTCTACCGAGAATAATAAATCTTCGGCAATGCTTTGGAAACCATTTTGCACCAAAACTTCTCTCAGATTTTTTAAATCTTCTTGAAGCGCTTTGCTAGATTTATAATAAGTTTTAGAATCTTCAAAATTTTCTGTTATGGTATTTTCTAATTGACAAATCATAAGATTTACGAATTGTCTCCACGGTTCATAATGATTTCTTTCAACTGCTTTTTTGCCCATTTCACCTAATGCAGAAACTTTCTCCTGAATCATTTCAGAAAGCTGAAAAGGAACAGGATTAGACACCGCCGAAATAGAGATTTTCTTTGCCAAATGAATTAAATCTTCTTTAATCAATGCTAATGCGGCTTTTCGATGAAGCAAAAGTGTTTCCTTAGTCACTGCAGGTGTTACAAAAGGATGACCGTCTCTGTCACCACCAACCCAACTTCCAAAATTAATTTTCGGGAAATAATCTGGATTTTTAATTTTCTGGGGATTAAGCCCTAACTCAATCCAAGAATTGATGATTTCTTGGTCACTTTTTACCAAAACATTTGGGAAAATCTTGGTAAGATAATATAAAACGTTTGCTCTTTCGTCTTTAATGTCTGGCTTTTCCAGGTAAATTTCGCCTGTTCTCCACCATCTTTCTAGAAGCTGAATAATTTTTTCTTTAATTTCATTTTGCTCTAATTTACTGAGAGAAGTATTTTCTTTTTTAACCAAAAGCAAATACAATTCTCTATGCAACTCTATAACCGTAACTCTTTTTGCTTCAGTAGGATGCGCAGTAAGCACCGGAATAACATGAGTAGCAGAAACCGCGTTCAGCATATCTTCTTCTGTCACATTAGAATTTTTCCAAAAATGGAATGCTTCTCCCCACGAACCACGAATTGCGGTGATTTTTTCTTGGTCTTCTAATCTTCTTCTATATTGTGTAGCTCCGTTTTCTTCTACCAATGTCATCAATTGAAAATAGATACTTAATGATTGTATAATTTTCTCACTAGACAATTCATTTTCTTCGAACTTTTTCCCTTCTTCTGTATTGTTAATTAAATCTACTAGTTCCTTTTCATTAATTCTAGACAACATTTCTGTATAGCAATCAATGATGAATGTACGGTCCGTAGAAATTTTCTGATAATCCTTTTCGTTAAAAGCCATAATTCTTAATTTTTAACAAATTTACGCAATGATATTGATTAAAACATGAAGAAACTATCCTGAAAACACTCACCCTAAAATAAAAAAAGAGCAACCTCTTGTTACTCTTCTATTTGTCATTTATTCTTCATCAAAATTCTCTAATGAGATTTAGCCAGTATGTCTTTTGCAATTTTAAGATGATGCTGAGTATGAATTTTTAAAAATTTTAAAGTTTGTTTTACATCTAAATGTCCGAAATAAGGATGTTCTATATAAGATTGAGAAGGGAGATTCTTAATCATTTGTAAATTTTCTCTAACGGAATTTAGATAATTATCTATATTTTCTAGAAAGTTTTCACTTGTAGGAATAGTGAATTTCGGAGCTTTTCCTTTTTTTCTAGGTATATATCCCGAAGTCATGACGATAAATTTAGCCCAAGAAAATTTAGGTTGATATTTTTCTGGATGAGAAGCAGGCAAACCTTCTAAAATTCTAGAAATCACCAAAAGAGAGTGTTCTAAATGCCAACCAATACTCGCTTCTGAAATCTCAGGTGCTTTTTTATGGGAAAATTGTTTTAAATTTTCTATTTCTGCGAGTTGTGCAATTATTTTTTTCATCATAGATTAACAATAATTTCTGCAGCGTGATTACTTGCTCCTTTTCCACCTAATTTTTCTCTGAGAAGTTCATAATCCTGAAGCATTTTGTCACGTTTTGGACCTTCAAGAATTTTTTGAAGTTCATCAACTAAATTTTCTGTATTGAGTTGACTTTGAATCAATTCCTTTACCACTTCTTGATCCATAATCAAATTCACGAGTGATATAAATTTGATATTTTTCACCACGCGTTTACCAATTTCGTAAGAAATTTTACTGGTTCGGTAACACACAATTTCTGGAACATTCAGCAAAGCTGTTTCTAGAGTTGCCGTTCCCGAAGTCACTAAAGCTGCTCTAGAACATCTCAATAAATCATAGGTTTTATTGGAAACAAAATGCACATCATCATCTACAAATTTCTGATAAAATTCTTTGGATAAACTTGGCGCACCAGCGATTACAAACTGATAATTTTTAAAAGAATCTCTAACCGATAGCATTAAACTCAACATTTTTTCCACTTCCTGCTCTCGAGAACCGGGTAAAAGTGCAATAATTTCCTTTTCATTTAAATTATTTTCCTTTTTGAAATTTTCAACAGAAATTTCTGGCAAATCAGAAATCGCATCGAGTAAAGGATGCCCCACAAAATGCGCATCTACTTGATGTTTTTTATAAAAATCTTTCTCGAAAGGAAGAATCACCAGCATTTCGTCTACATATTTTTTGATGGTTTCTACTCTGCCTTCTTTCCAAGCCCATAATTGTGGAGAAATATAGTAAACTACTTTTATTCCAAGATTTTTGGCAAACTCTGCAATCCTCAAATTAAAACCTGGATAATCAACCAAAACCAAAACATCTGGTTGATAATTCTTAACATCTTCCTTGCAAAGTTTTATATTTTTTAAAATCGTTCTAAGGTTCATCGCCACTTCCAAGAAGCCCATAAAAGCGAGTTCTTTATAGTGTTTTACAGGTTTTTCACCCGCAACTTTCGCCATTAAATCTCCTCCCCAAAATCTGAATTCTGCATTTTGGTCTTTCTGTAAAATGGCTTTCATTAAATTAGAAGCGTGTAAGTCTCCTGATGCTTCTCCTGCGATGATATAATATTTCAAGATTTTAGATTTTTTAGATTTTAGATTTTAGATTTTCAGATGGACTAAAAATTTTTATTCTAAAAATTTGACTTAATTTTGCTCAAAGATAATAATAAAAAATGTCAGAAGATTTCGAAATAAAAAATAAAGTAGCAGAAAGCGGTTTGGTGAGTTTTGATTTATCAGAACTTTCTCCTAAAGGCAAAAGAATTGGGATAGATTTGAAGGATTTTCTTTTCATGGAAATGATTTTGAAAGAAAAAGATTTCCGTGAAAAAGTTGCAGAAATTGATTCGGAAATCTATCGTGACGCTTTTGTTTATGTTTATTGTTCTGTAGACGCTATTGTTCCGATTTGGGCTTATTTTTTAATCACTTCCAAACTTACAGGAGTGGCAAAAAAAATAGTTTACGGAACCAAGAAAGATTTAGAAGTGGTTTTAATGCACGAAGCCATTTCTAATTATAATTTCGCCGATTTAGAAGCAAAACGTGTTCTCGTAAAAGGTTGCAGCGAAGAAGATATTCCCGAAAATGCTTACATAGAATTGGTAGAAAAACTAAAACCAATTGTAAAATCGCTCATGTTCGGCGAAGCTTGCTCTAATGTTCCGATTTTTAAAAATTAATATTGATTTACAGTGATTTAAATCTATTTTTCAAATTTTAAATTCTTTATAACGTATTAGGTATAAAATTTGCTAACTTTATGCATCTTTATAAAAATTTTTAAACATTAAACACCAAAACTATGAGTTTATTAGACCTTATTACAGGAAACGTAGGAAACCAATTTGCTACAGAAGCCGAAAACAAATTCGGGATTTCTAAATCTCAAATGATTGCACTCGCTGCAGTAGCTGCTCCTCTTATTATTTCGTATCTTAGAAATAAATCTCAAGATGCCAACGAAGCAGAAGCGCTTAATAACGCTTTAGATAGAGACCATGATGGTTCTATCCTAGACAATCCATCATCTGCTCTAGAAAGAGAACAAGAAGGCGGTTCTATCTTAGATCACATTTTCGGCGGACAAAAAGCTACTGTAGAAAACCAACTTTCACAAAATACAGGAATTTCTATGGATAAAATCGGACCAATTCTTGCCATGTTAGCGCCAATTATCATGGGTTACATCGGTAAAGAAAAACAAGCAAACGGTGTAAATGCAGGTGGATTGGGTGATTTATTAGGCGGAATTTTGGGTGGAGCTCAGCAACAAGCTCAAGCCGAACCAGCAAATCCTCTAAATGATATTTTAGGAAGTGTTTTAGGCGGTCAACAAACTGGAGGTGGACTAGGAGATATCCTAGGAAGCGTTCTTGGTGGAGATAAACAAAAACAAAGTGGAGGATTAGGAGATCTTCTTGGAGGAATTCTTGGAGGAAAATAATTTTTTAAAAAATTTCACATAAAAAAACCGAAGATTATTCTTCGGTTTTTTTCTTTCTAGTAGTTTTTGGCTTTTCTTCAGCATTTTCCTCTTTCGGTTTTGCTGCTTTTTTTGGTTTTTCAGCTTTTGCTTCCACTTTTGGAGACGCTTCTTTAGATGTTCCAGATTTTCTCGGTCTTGTTTTTCCGTAGCTTCCTGCGGTTACTTTTCCTCTTCTCGTTTTTTTATCGCCTTTTCCCATAAATATTACTTTTAAATGATTGGTTATTACAAAGTTAAAAAATTTAAAATAGTACACAAATGCATTTTATCATCTTAAAAATTTAGATTTTTTGGGCGTGCCTTTTTGTTTTTAGCCACTTCATTCCTTTCCAAAAAAAACAAAAAGTCGGTCTCCACCTGCAATTCCTCGTTCCCATTCTATAGCCATCGCTTACTGCGGGATTTTCGGTTACGCCCTCACGCAA
The DNA here is from genome assembly GCA_002422665.1 of Flavobacteriales bacterium UBA6196. GTDB lineage: Bacteria > Bacteroidota > Bacteroidia > Flavobacteriales > Weeksellaceae > Cloacibacterium > Cloacibacterium caeni_C. The sequence goes on along the minus strand of DITA01000021.1, from coordinate 780 downwards.
AAACTTAATGCATAAAACAAAATTTTATCAAAATTTAAACATTTTTTATTGTTTTACAATAATTATTTATACATTTGCAATATAATTTTAAAACAAAAATCATGAAACTAATCGGCAAAAACTCTGTCTCTAAGTATTTCAGTTACTTTTTTTTAATCCTTTTCTTATTTATTGCTTTTCATTTTATTTATGAAATCATTGGTTTTTCTGTCCTTTATTATAAGTATAAAACAGGAAGCAATATTTTATCAGAATACTTTCTTCTAGGAAATGATGTTGGTTGGGCAAAAAATGAATATACTAATCCAATAAAAGATGTTCTGAAATTTAAAATTTATTATCCATTCACAGAACAAAATCTATTAACTGGAATTTACAATAAAAGCTTCATTATCAATAACTTAATAAGTTCTAGCTATTTTACAGTTTTCAGTTTTGTATGCTATAAAATTACCGAGGCTTTAAGTAAAGATTATATTTTTAATTTAAAAACAATAGATTGGTTCAAAAAATTGGCTTGGTTGAGCATTCTATTCGTTCCTATTCAAATTATTAATTGGTTTTTTAATCTTAATTTAAAAATGAGTGCTAGTCTGCTTTATAGTAGCTTTATATTTTTGTCATTAGGAATCATTTTATTCTTTATTATTGCTTTCTTCAAAAAAGGTTACGAACTTCAATCCGAAAACGATTTAACAATTTAGAAATATGCCAATCATCATCAACATAGACGTAATGCTTGCCAAACGTAAAATGCAATCGCAAGAACTCGCAGAAAAA
>DITA01000045.1:0-38372 GCA_002422665.1 Flavobacteriales bacterium UBA6196 | reverse complement strand
TCCGTAATTGCGAGTGCAAATATAGGACAGTTTTCCTTAATAACCAAAAAAAAATTGCTAAAAATTTTCGTATTTTTGAATAAATAATCTTTTAAAAAATCAATAAAATGCGTAATTCATTATATTTCATAGGTTTAGCATCTTTAATTATTTCTTGCGGATCGCAAAAAGAAATTGCAAAACCTAATAATTTACCTCAACCCACGACATCTACGATACCAAAACCTCCTAAACCGGAGATAAAACATGATGTACATGGCGACTATTTTACAGTAAATATAGCAGACCCTGCCAAAAATGATAATACCATCAGTTATGGTTCTTTGGTAGGAGCAAAACCAGAAGGGTATAAAGTAACCAGAAATCATTTTCCTGCCATTGCACAAAATTTCAGACAGAAATATGTGATTTTACATTACACAGCTTTGGATCATGATAAATCTGTGAGGGTTTTAACCACTCAAGCCGTAAGTTCTCACTATTTGGTGAATGATTCTACCGATATAGAAATTTATCAGTTGGTAGACGAAAATAAAAGGTCTTATCACGCAGGAATCAGTTCATGGAGAAAAGATGCAACGCTTAATGATACTTCTATCGGGATTGAAATTGTAAATGAAGGTTTTAAAGTAGTTGACGGAAAAAGAGTTTTCGTTCCGTTTCCTGAGCATCAAGTGAAAAAAGTAGCCGCTTTGGTTCAAGATATTGTAACGCGTTACCAAATTCCGCCTACGAATGTTTTAGCACATTCAGACATTGCGCCAACTCGTAAACAAGATCCAGGTCCATTATTTCCTTGGAAAAAATTATATGACGAATACGGAATAGGAATGTGGTATGATGATGCTACAGTTCAAAGTTTCCAATCTCAAATAATTCCAGAAGAATTTAATTCAAAAATCAATGAGATGGCTTTTGTGATGAAAGTACAGATTGCCTTAAAACAATTTGGCTATGGAGTTACAGAAACAGGAGTTTGGGATGATGCTACAAAGAAAACTATTGAGGCTTTCCAATATCATTTTAGACCACAAAATTACGATGGAAAAATAGATATAGAAACTTGGGCGATTTTACAGGCTCTCATTCAGAAATATCCCAATAAATAATTAAGAAATAAGAAATTAATGCAGACGAAATTAGTATTAAAAACTAAAAATTTTACAGATAAAAACGGTTACAATTACCAACAAGTAGAAGGAGATGAAACGGGTGTAAGAATTTACAAATTAAACAATGGATTAACGGTTTATTTGGCTCAAAATGATGATGCTCCTAGAATCCAAACCTATATTCCAGTAAGCACGGGAAGTAATAATGATCCATCAGACAATACAGGGTTGGCACATTATTTAGAGCACATGATGTTTAAAGGAACGAGCAAATTAGGAACGCTGGATTGGGAAAAAGAAAAAGTATTATTAGACCAAATTTCTGATTTATACGAACTGCACAAATCCGAGCAAAATCCAGAAAAAAAGAAAGAAATTTATAGAAAAATAGACGAAATTTCTCAAGAAGCCAGTCAATATGCGATTGCCAATGAATATGATAAAGTCATTTCTTCTCTGGGTGCAACAGGAACCAATGCTCACACTTGGTTAGACGAAACCGTTTATAAAAATAACATTCCGAATAATGAATTGGAAAAATGGCTCAAAATAGAAAAAGAGCGTTTTTCTGGTTTGGTTTTAAGGCTTTTTCATACTGAGTTAGAATCGGTTTACGAAGAATTCAATCGTGCACAAGACAATGATGTGAGGTTGGTAAATTATGCACTCATGGAAGCTCTTTTCCCGAAACATCCTAATGGTCAACAAACCACTTTGGGGAGATCTGAGCATTTGAAAAATCCTTCTATGAAGGCTATTCATCAATGTTTCAATGATTTTTATGTGCCTAATAATATGGCGATGGTTTTGGTAGGAGATTTAGATTTCGAAGAAACCATTCTTTTGGTCGATCAATATTTTGGAAAATTTGAGTACAAAGAATTTCCAAAGAAAGAAAAAATCATAGAAGAACCTCAAACTGAAATTGTAGAAAGAATTGTAAAAAGTCCTTCTGCGCCTAGACTAAACATTGCTTGGCGAACAGATTCTTATGGAACCAAAGAAGAGCATTTGGCAGAAATGGTGGCTCAAATTCTCTCCAATTCTGGCGAAGCAGGTTTGCTGGATTTAAATATCAACCAAAAGCATAAAGCGCTTAGAAGTTATGCTTATGAACTCGGTTTTAAGCAATACGGATTGTTCTCGCTCATGATTGTTCCGAAAGAAAATCAATCTTTAGAAGAGGCAGAACAACTGCTTTTGGCAGAGATAGAAAAAGTGAAAAATGGTGATTTCCCAGATTGGCTTATTCCTGCGATTATCAATGATATGAAATTGCAGAAAATCAGAAATCTGGAAACTGCAGATGGTTTAGCAACAGCACTTTACGGAATTTATATCAATGACAGAACTTGGGAAGAAGAACTTTCGGAAATTGAGAAATTTGAGAAAATTACCAAACAAGACGTGGTAGATTTTGCTCAAAAATTCTTCCAAAAAAATTATGTGATCGTCAAAAAATTGCGTGGCGAAAACGAAAATCTTATCCGAGTAGAAAATCCGGGAATTACTCCTGTTAAAATCAATAGAGAAGCACAATCTGAGTTTTTGACCGAAATTCTTAATGAAAAATCTTCAGAAATTACTCCGAAATTCATTGATTACAAAAATATGATTGAGGAAACTCAAATTGGAGATAAAAAAATCAGTTTTGTCAAAAATAAGTACAATCACATTGCGCAGTTGCATTTGATTTATAAAATCGGAACAGACCATGATAAAGAGCTTTTCTTAGCGGTGCAAGTTTTACAGTATTTGGGAACTTCTCGTTTTTCGGCTGACCAATTAAGTCAAGAGTTTTTTAAATTGGGAATCAGTAATGATTTCAAAACGTATGACGACCAAATGATTATTTCGCTCACTGGTTTTGAAGAAAATCTAATCAAAGGTTTTGAACTTTTAAAACATTGGATTACTGAAGTTAAACCAGATGATAAGGTCTATGAAAGTACGATAGAATTGATTTTAGAAAGTCGAAATGTTGCTAAAAAAGACAAGTCAAGAATTATGACGGCATTAAGTCATTTTGCGAAATTTGGTGAAAATTCCAGATTCAGAGATGTGATTCCTGAAGAAAAATTAAGAGCGATTAAAATTGAAAATCTCACAGAAAAAGTGAAGAATTTGACCCAATTGCCTTATGAAATTTTCTTCTACGGTAAAGATTTTGATGGGTTCAAGGAAAAAATTCAACCTTTGTTAGAAAAAGCAACACTCACCATTCCAAAGCCGAAAATTTATCAAGAATTGGAAACTCAAGGAAAAGTTTTCTTTACCAATTATGATATGGTACAAATGGAAATGAGTAAAATTGGTAGAGCTTCTCAACTGAATACCGAAAATTATGGAAAAATCAATGTTTTTAATGAATATTTTGGCAGAGGTTTGTCGTCTATTGTTTTTCAGGAACTCAGAGAAAGTAAGAGTTTAGCGTATTCTGCGTATGTAAATTACTCTACTGCGACTTATTTGGATAGACATAATTACGTGGTAAGTTACATTGGTACACAAGCCAATAAATTGCATTTAGCAGTAGATGCGATGGCTGATTTAATGCAAGATTTGCCTCAAATTCCTACGCAATTTAATAATGCTAAAAATTCTGCGCTGAAACAAATTGCTTCTACCCGAATTACCAGAACAAACATTTTCTTTAATTTTTTAAATCTTAAAAAAATAGGAATAGATTATGATATTAGAGAAAAAATTTACCACGAAATAGAAAGTTTACAACTCGAAGATTTAACTCAATTTTACCATCAAGAAATAAAACCCATCTCTTATAACGTTGCGATAATGGGCAAAAAAGAAAATTTAGACCATTCTGCGATTGAAAATTTAGGAGATTTTCAAGAACTGAGTTTAGAAGAAATTTTTGGATATTAAAAATGAAAATTTTATAAAATCAAGTAGTTATAGTGTAACAATTACAAAATTTAATAGACTTACCTTTGTATAACTCTACAGAGGTAAGAGTAAATTTCATCATTTGTGTTTGGCCTCAGAAGAAATTCTGAGGCTTTTTTATGTTTAGATTATACAAAAAGAACGCACCTTTTGGCGCGTTCTTACTAAAATATTTATCGAAAATTATTTTACAATTTTCATTTCGTCTAATAACCATCTTGCTCCAGCAAATTTATCGATGATAAATAAAATATACTTGGTCTGAACCATAATATTTCTGCTGAATCTAGGGTCAAAATTAATGTCACTCATCGTACCTTCCCATTGTCTGTCAAAATTTAAACCGATAAGGTTTCCTTTTTTGTCAAGAGCTGGACTTCCTGAGTTTCCACCAGTGGTGTGGTTAGTTGCGGTAAATGCTAATGGAATTTTTCCAGCTGCATTTTTGTAATCGCCATAATCTTTCGTGTTGTACAACTGAATCAATTTTTGTGGAACATCAAATTCATAATCTCCCGGAACATATTTTTCCATTACACCATCTAGAGTAGTTTCGTAGTGGTAAGAAATCGCATCTGCAGGATTAGAACCTTTCACTTTTCCGTAAGTCACTCTCAGTGTAGAATTGGCATCTGGGAAAAATTTTCTTTCGGTATCTGTAGCCATCATTTGCGCTAAATATTTCTTTTGCAAAGCGTCTATTTTGCTTTGTAAACCTACATATTGAGCATCTGCTTTAGTTACATAAGTTTCTCTCATTTTGGTTAAAGTCTGATAAATAGGGTCAGCTTTTAAAGTTTTTACCAATTCTGGAAGATTTGAGAAAACTTGGTCAATATTAGAATAAACGGTAGCTCCGTTTACCGAATTTCTTCCTGAAATCACAGAATTTCTGCTCCAGTTTTCAAGAACTTGAAGATTTTGATTCACATCTTTAAATTGTGTAAAACCTTCTGGTAAAAATTCTGGTGCTGTTTTATTTGCATATAAAGCCAAAAGTTTAGCGGTAACTTTCGCATCTAATTGGCCGTCATAATCTTTGTAGAATCCAGAAAGTCTGTTTTTGTATCCTTGAACAGCTTTGTTATCTACTTTTCCTGCTTCATAATTTTGTACAAAAGCATAAAACTGATTTGCCAACGTTAATGTTTCAGCATTTCTTAGAATTTCGCTGTAATAAGCATTGTTTAAAGCATAAGGCGCTTGTTGGTCATACAGTTTTTTAAATTCATCTAGAGACGTTTTAATTTCTGAATTTTTAGCCACTAGAGAACTTTCATAAGCTTGTTTTTTAGCAACAGCGTTTGATTTTTTAAGACCTTTTGTTTCGCCAATCCATTTTTTCCAATAATTGGCAACAGAAGCATATTTAGAAGCATATTTAATTCTGGTAGCATCGTCTGCACGCATTTTTTCGTCTAGCGTTTTCAGCGCGATGTCTCTTACTTCAATTCTCGCAGGATTGGTATCTGTGATGATTTTTTCAATCGCTACGCTTGGCAAATATTCATTGGTTCTACCCGGAAATCCGAAAACGAAAGTGAAATCATTTTCTTTAATGTCTTTTACAGAAATCGGTAAGAAATGTTTTGGCGTAAAAGGAACATTGTCTTTAGAATATTCCGCTGGTTTGTTGTTTTTGTCAGCGTAAATTCTAAACATAGAAAAATCACCAGTATGTCTTGGCCAAACCCAGTTATCCGTATCAGAACCGAATTTACCAATGCTTTGTGGTGGTGCTCCTACTAATCTGATGTCTTTATAGGTTTCTACTACAAATGCGTAATATTTATTACCTGCAAACATAGGTCTTACAATAATACTTTGGTAAGATTCTATTTTTTGAGATTTCTTGTAAGCGTCTATATTTTCATTGATTTTTTTAGTCAATTCTGCTCCACTTAATGAAGAAGTATTGCCTAAAATATCTTGAGTAATTTCTTTAATATCCGTAACGAAATCTACGGTAACGCCAGGGTTTGGCAATTCTTCCCCCATGTTTTTTGCCCAAAATCCATTGGTCAATAAATCATTTTCTACGGTAGAATGGCTTTGGATATTATCATAACCGCAGTGGTGATTGGTCAATAATAAACCTTTTGGGGAAATAATTTCTGCGGTACAACCTCCGTCAAACTGAACTACAGCATCTTTAATACTCGGTTTTTCAGTGTTCCAAATGTCTTGGGCTTTGATTTTCATTCCCAGAGATTTCATCTCTTTTTCATTAATTTCAGTAGGAATCCACATTCCTCCGTATTGCTGACCAAAAAAAGCAGCAGCCTGAAATAATGTCGCTATAATAAACGTTTTCTTAAGCATTAATTCATATTTTTAAAATGAGTGCCTAAAATTAATCAAAAAATATCATCATCTCACAATTTTGAAAGCATTTAACATAATTGTATAAAAGATTTGGAGACGTGTCCATCTATCTTTGCCTTAACCAAATCACAAAATTTTTACAAAATGACTACATATCACACCGAAGATAGATTACAGCATTATGAATTTGACCAATATACAGTAACCACCAATTTTGCAACTTATGAAGATGCGGTAAATTATGCCCATGAACACCAAGGTGAATTGGTAGAAGTAGGTTTTACAGATGGTTCTGATAATCCTACACCCAATGATTCGGCGAAGTTGGTAGAAAGTAAAAAACCTTTTAAGGTAGAATTACCTGATCATCCCAATTATAGAGTGCTTTATTCTGATGCAGAAGGATTTCAGGAAATGGCGGACCAAATTCTTTTTGAGATGAAAAAAGCAGAAAACGATATGCTGCCAGAAGATATTTTGTCTGACCAAAATATTGCACCAGGAGATAGAATCATTATCACAGATGAAAGCGGTGTAAATACCGTAACGACTAGAGAAAGAATAAAGTTTTTAATGCGAGGAAATGTATACGAACTTGCCGTAAAAACAAATAACATTTAAACAGACAAATTTACTTCATATTTTCAGTATTTGATTTTTAGACCGAAAGCCTTCATTTTTTGGAGGCTTTTTTAGTGAGAAATTGCAGCAGTTTCTACGGTTTCTATATTTATCATTTGAAGCTGGATATGTCTATCATGCGCTTTATTTTTGAAATCTGAAATAATTTCTAAAACATCATGGTCTATAAAATGAACTTCGGAGCCGTCAATAGTTAATACGGAATAAGCAGGAACTTTATCCAAAGCATTTTTAATTTTCACTTTATTGATAAAGGTTACATTGCTGTGAAGTTTCAATTTGTACTGGTCAATCCCTTGAAAATGCGTTTTTTCTATGTCGTAATTTTCTTTGAAATTTTCTTTGATGATGTAATAAATAGAAATCAATAAACCGATAGAAACACCTATGAGTAAATCTGTAATCAAGATAATAATAATAGTGGCGATAAAAGGAACGAATTGTTTAAGACCAAGTCTGAATAATTGCTTATAAATCCCAATTCTCGTCAGTCCAAAACCGGTAATGATAAGGATTGCAGAAAGTGAAGCATAAGGAATCATGTTAATTAAAAACGGAATCAACAAAACAGAAAGCAGCAATAAAATCCCATGAGTAAAAGCAGAAATTTTAGTTTTAGCACCCGCTTGAATATTCGCAGAACCTCTCACTACGACTGCAGTCATAGGAATCGCGCCTAAAAGTCCGCATAGAAAATTACCAATTCCTTGTGCAATCAATTCACGATTTACAGGCGTGATTCTGTTATGACGGTCTAGTTTATCCATCGCTTCTATACAAAGCAAAGTTTCTAGTGTAGCCAAAATTCCTATGAGAATTCCATCTTTCCAGATTTCTTGATTGCTCAGAATTTTAGAAAATTCAGGGAATTTAATTTCTGCAAACATATTCTCTGGAATATTCACCAATTGATTAGGTTTCAAAGCATAAGAAGAACCGAAATAATTCATTAAAAAATTGATGAGAATTCCAAAAATAACCACCAAAAGTGGAGCGGGAATCTTGTTAAATTTTTGAAACTGGGGTTTCTTCATCAGAATTAAAATAGCCAAAGAAATCACAGAAATAAAAACTGCCCCTCTGGTAATATGAGAATTAAATTCAACTAAGTTTCCTAAGAAATTTTTAGAAGTGAAGATTTGTACAAAACCGCTCGTCCAAAAATCGGGTTGATTATAACCTAAAGCCAATGGAATTTGTTTAGAAATCAAGATAATTCCTATAGCAGCCATCATTCCTTTAATCACAGAACTTGGAAAATAACTGGCAAAAACCCCCAGTTTTAAAATGCCTAATAAAATTTGGAATACTCCAGCAATAATTACCGCCAATAAAAACGTTTGAAAATCGCCTAGACTGATGATAGAAGCGGCGACAACCGTGGTTAAACCTGCAGCAGGACCAGAAACAGCTAAATCTGAACCACTCAAAACTCCTACTACAATTCCACCGATTATTCCTGATAAAATGCCTGAATAGAGTGGTGCTCCAGAAGCTAATGCAACACCCAAACACAAGGGAAGTGCAACTAGAAAAACCGTGAGACCTGCTGATAAATCGTGTCTCTTAAACATTAACCAATAATACTTAAACGTTCTATCAAGATGCAAATCCATTGTTCTAAATTTTAATACAAATTTATGAAAATTTAAAACTTTGCCCGGAGAAAGTTATAAAATGTTAATTCTGTATAAAATCAAGAAAATATTGTAAAATACTAAGCGTTTGTTTAATCTAATTTTGTACTGTAAAATCATGCTTAGTTTTAATCACATAGTGCAACTGTTTATTTTGGCGATACCTATTGCTTGTATTGCGTGGACAGTTACGCATGAAGAAATTTTCAAAGAACCGCGAGAATATTGTCAAAAAAGAGTAGAAAACGCAACTTCACTCTGGGAGAAAAAGTTTTTTTATCTCTTTACCTGTGAGTATTGTTTTAGTCATTATGTGACGATATTTTTCTTGTTGATCACAAATTTCACCTTGTTTTTTGAAGATTGGCGAGGATATCTCATTGCAGGATTTTCATTGGTTTGGATAGCCAATATTTACATGAGCTTATTTGGTTTACTGAGACAAAACCTAAAAGCCGAAAAAATTGAAGCAAAAATTAAAAATATTGAGTACAACGATTTAAAAGATTAAAAAAATGAATTACGGAAAAAAAATATTTGAATACATCGTAGGAAATTTCAAAATCTATACGGGTTTTGGAAACTACAAACAAGCAGAAGAGTTTGCCCAAAAAACCAATGGCGAACTCACAGAGATTGTATATCATGACGGAAAAATAGAGCCAGAATTTTCAGATAAAGCCAAATTAGTAGAAAAGAAAATGCCTTTCAATGTAGAACTTTCACAGGATTACACGGTTTTTTATTCTAATGATGAGTTTTTTGAAAAATACACTCCTGCCGAACATGAACAAAATTATGAGTGCGAAAATCAAAATACACTCAATGCTCAAAACGTGATTATTTTTAGTGGAGATTATCATAACTCTCCTTGTTTAAAAGAAAGATTAAAGAAACTTGCCAATTCTCATTTTTATGAATTAGCCGTTAAAGTTTCCATTTAAAAGCAAAAGCTCAAGAAATTTCTTGAGCTTTTTTATTTATTTTCAAATACAATTTTTTGTAGTATTTTAAAAACGCAAAGTTTTTCACAGTTAAAAATAAAATCAAAGAAAGCAAAGAGTAAATTCGCTAGCGAATTGAAAAAGCATACGCTTCAAAGCGAATGAATTTCGCCAACTTTGCATTCTTAAAAGATTAAGCAAAATAAAAAATCTTTGCGATTGAAGAATATTGAACAACATCTATGATGTTGCTTAGTGCTCTCAAAAACACAAACACATCAACTGTTCTCCGTGAACTTTGTGATAGAAAAGACTGGCGTTAACTTTCAATCAAATCCAAAAACTGTTGTTCATCTAAAATCGTAATCGTACCGATGTCTTGTGCTTTTTTGAGTTTGCTTCCTGCCTTTTCTCCAACCACCAAATAGTTGAGGTTTTTGGACACCGCCGAAATGTTTTTTCCGCCATGCTTTTCTACCATTTCTTCGGCTTGTTCACGCGTGAAAAGCGAAAGTTTCCCAGTGAAAAGAAAGGTTTTGCCTTCTAAAACAGTACTCAAAATTTCTGTGGTGTTTTCGCCTTTTTCCAATTGTACGCCATAACTTCTCAATCGTTCAATCATTTCCCAGTTTTCTGAATTGTGAAGATAAGAAACGATGCTTTCCGCAATTTTAGAACCAATATCTTCTACTTGGCAAAGTTCTTCTTCTGTGGCATTTTTTAAATCATCAATGCTTGGAAAATTCTTCGCTAGTTTCTTCGCAACCGTTTCTCCTACGTGTTTGATGCCGATTCCGTACAATACTTTTTCGTAAGGAATTTGTTTAGATTTTTCTACCCCATCAATGATGTTTTGGGCAGATTTTTCCGCCATTCTTTCCAGCGGAAGCAATTGTTCTTTGCGCAAAGTGTAAAAATCTGCAATGTTGGTCAATAAACCTTCACGGTAGAGTTGTTCTATGGTTTCGCTGCCTAAATTTTCTATATTCAAAGCTTTTCTGGAAACGTAGTGAATCATTTTTCCAACAACTTGTGGTGGACAATGTGTTTCATTAGGGCAAAAATGAGCAGCCTGATCTTCTAAACGAATCAGCTCACTGCCACATTCTGGACAATGTGTAGCATACTGAACTTCTGTAGCAAAAACATTTCGTTTTTCTAGATTTACGCCAACAATTTTCGGAATAATTTCTCCGCCTTTTTCTACATAAACGAAATCTCCTACATGTAAATCCAGTTTTTTGATAATATCTTCGTTGTGCAGAGAAGCGCGTTTTACAATGGTTCCAGCCAAGAGAACGGGAGCCAAATTCGCAACAGGTGTTACTGCACCAGTTCTTCCCACTTGATAATCGATGCTGAGTAATTCTGTTTCTACTTTTTCGGCTTTAAATTTATAAGCCATTGCAAAACGTGGAGATTTTGCGGTGTAACCCAATAATTGCTGTTGTTTTAGGGAATTTACTTTAATAACAATTCCGTCAATGTCGAAATTGAGTTTCTTGCGTTTTTCGTCCCAGAAATTGATGAAATCTTGTACTTCTTGAATATTTTTACAAAGTTGGGCGTTTTCAGAAATTTTGAAACCCCAAGTTTTTGCCTGTTGAAGCAGTTCGAAATGCGTTTCGGCAGGACTGTTTTCGCTCACAAATTGATAGAGTACCGCCGAAAGATTTCTCTTTCTCACTTCGCCAGAATCTTGCAGTTTAAGACTTCCAGAAGCAGTATTTCTTGGGTTCATAAAAGCGTCATAACCTTCTGCTAATCGCTCTTCATTAATTTTGTTGAAGTTATTATGCGTAAGATAAATTTCGCCACGCATGTAAAATCTTTCTGGGAAATTTCCCTGCAACTGAAGCGGAATGTCTTTGATGGTCTTCACATTGGCAGTGATTTCATCGCCTTGGAAACCATCACCTCTGGTTACGGCTTGAGAAAGTTTTCCGTTTTCAAACAAAATGGAAATAGAAGCGCCGTCATATTTCAGTTCGGCGACAAATTCTATGTCTTCGGTTTCTAAAATTTTAGAAATTCTAGTGTGCCAATCCTGTAAGTCATTGAAATCATAAGAGTTATCCAAAGAATACATTCTAAACTGATGCTGAATGGTAGGGAAATTCTTGGTGATTTCTCCACCTACTCTCAGGGTAGGAGAATGTGGGTCATAAAACTCTGGATGAGCTGCTTCTAGTTCTTGCAGTTCCTTGAGTTTGGCATCAAATTCAAAATCCGAAATCGTAGGCTCATCTAACACATAATAATTGTAATTATGCTGATGCAGTTCTTCTCTTAATTCTTCTATTCTCTGTAGGATATGTTCAGGCATTTTCTGTAGAAAGATTTTAGCAAAAATAACTAAAATAGTTGGAAATTGAGTTACCGAAAAGAGCAAGTGTCCTGCCTTTATCCTGTAAGTATCTAGCGAGTATCTTACCGAATGTCTAGGATTTATAATCCGAATGTTGAAAACATAACCTTGTCATTCTGAACGAAGCGCAGCAAAGTGAAGAATCTCTACATCAAGAAACAGATTTTTCGCTTCATTCTTCCGCTCAAAATGACAAAATGTTTTTACATGTAATACAAACTTCCAATCCTTGAACATGACTAATCCTAAAATAGGATTACGGTTTCTCTTATTGGTATAAAGTGAGGTTTTTATTATATTTGAACATCAAATAAAAAATAACCATGTCATTGTTTCAAAAAACGATAGTATCAAAATATCTTAAAACTCAAAATCAAGAAAATATTCATCTGAAATGGGAGACCTTCAAAGAACATTTTCACAACTCAGAAATTCAGAATAATATCAGAAATTCTAAAGAAGAAGAGTATCAAGAAGGTTTTTTAAGAGATTTATTCGTTACTGTTTTAGGTTATACTTTAAAACCACAGATTAATCACAATCTTTACAGAGAACTGAAAAATGTAAATGATTCTAAAAAGGCAGATGGTGGTATTATTGTAAATGATATTGTAACCGCAGTAATAGAACTAAAAGGAACTGACACTACCGATTTAGGAAAGGTAGAAAGCCAAGCTTTTGGGTACAAGAACAATCAGTCTGGTTGTAAATATGTAATTACTTCTAATTTTGAGAAGTTGCGTTTTTACATAGATAATGCTATTGAATTTTTAGAATTCAATCTATTTGAATTAACCAAAGAAGAGTTTGAATTGTTGTATTTGTGTTTGGCGTATGAAAATATTGCGGCAGATATTCCTTCAAAACTTAAAAATGAATCACTAAGCAAAGAAGACGAAATTACCAAAAATCTGTATAAGGATTATTCGGTTTTTAAGAGAGAACTCTTTCAGAATCTTACCCAGCAAAATCCTGATTTTAACCCTTTAGAACTTTTCAAAAAATCACAGAAACTATTAGACAGGCTATTGTTTTTGTTCTTTGGTGAAGACAGAGGCTTACTTCCTGTAAATTTTACGAGAGGAATCCTCAATGATTGGCAAAAACTCAAAGAATTAGACGCCTACATTCCGCTTTATGATAGATTTAAGCAAAACTTCGGCTACATAGACCAAGGAGGAAAAAAAGACGTTTTTGCTTATAATGGTGGACTTTTTAAGCCTGATGAAATTCTGGATAATATCACGATTGATGATGATTTACTCTACAGCCACACCTATAAATTAGCAGAATACGATTTTGCCAGTGAAGTAGATGTAAATATTTTAGGGCATATTTTTGAAAATTCCCTCAATGAAATAGATGAAATAAAAGCCCAATTAGAAGGTCAAGAAATAGACAAAACTAAAACCAAACGCAAAAAAGATGGCGTTTTCTACACTCCGAAATACATTACCAAATACATTGTAGAAAATACGGTAGGGAAACTCTGCGAGGAAAAGAAAGCAGAAATAGGAATAGTAGAAGAAGAGTATTTTACCGATAAAAAACGCCAACAAAAAACCAAATTGGCACTGCTTCAAAAATTAGAAAATTACCGAAAATGGCTTCACCAAATTACCATAATAGACCCAGCTTGTGGAAGTGGGGCTTTCTTAAATGAAGCTCTTAATTTCTTGATAAAAGAACATAAGTATATTGATGAATTAGATTCAAAACTTGATAAAAAATATGGCACTTATGGCTTAGAATTTAATATTAAAAATTCTATTTTAGAAAACAATCTTTTTGGGGTAGACTTAAACGAAGAATCTGTAGAAATAGCCAAACTTTCTCTTTGGTTAAGAACCGCAGAACCTAACCGTAAACTAAACGACCTTAGCCACAATATAAAATGCGGAAACTCCCTAATAGACGACCCCGAAATTGCAGGTGATAAAGCCTTTCATTGGGAAAAAGAATTTCCACAAATTTTTAAAGAAAAGAAAGCCTTTCATCTTGTTTTTACTACTCATAATAGTAGAATTTCGGAACGCATGAAACAATACGGAATTGTACCTGGTAAATCGGCAGAACTAAGCCTTCCTCAAGAAATAAAATTGGCAGAAATATTTGCAGAAATAGCTAAAAATTATGAACTAGAAATTTTAGCATGGAATATTTGTAAAGATCATCTACATATAGTCTTGGCTTGTACAGAAGAAGAATTGTACCACCAAGTAAGGCTTATGAAATCCATCAGTAGTAAAAAATTGAACGAATGGATGAATACCGAGAATCCAATCGCGGAGGAGAATGCCAATCCAATGGGTCTTGACCCATTGCTTTCTGATAATGCAAGGCTTCGAGAAGCCTTGGAAGACGCTGCTTCTTACTTTCCTAATGAGCACAACAATCATCTGTGGTCTCAGAAGTTTTTTTCTGTAGATACAGAAAGTTGGAAATGGATAAGTGATCAAGAAAGTGGTTTTCCTTATGTGGCTACCCATCTATCTAACGCAATAGACTACATTCTCTGGAACAGAAAGAAACACCAATTGCCAAAAAGCACAGAGCTAGAAGAAATTATTGCTGGTTTTGTGAAAACTCCTGAAGAAGTCTTTAAAAACAAGCACAAAGGCGGTTTTGATGTGGTGATTGGTAATCCGCCGTATGGAGCAAAATTAGACTCAGAAATTCAAAACTATTTAAATAAAAAATATATTAAAGGCGGCTCTGAAACTGTTATTTCTTTTACAAAATTAGCCTATGACACCTTATTAAAGAGTAAAGGTGAGTTTGGATTTATAATTCCCAAATCATTTACATTTTCTTCTAATTATATTTCTATAAGAGAATATCTTTTAAGTGATATAAACAAAATAATTGATTGTAAAAAAGTTTGGAAAGAAGTTTTATTGGAGCAAATTATATTCTTTTTCAAAAAAGGAGAGAAAACAGATAGTTATGTTTCAGGAATTTTAAAAGGAAATATTATTTATGAATTCGGTCAAATTTCAAAGTTTACTTTTAAAGAGTTCGGTTTTTATTTGAATGGGATTTCTGAAAGCGAATTAAAGGTTGGACAAAAAGTTAATAAAAGTCAATTTTTTATTAAAGATATTGCCAGAAATTCTCGTGGTGGCATCTTTCAAAATAAAATTTCAGATTTTGGAAATATTGAAGTTTTGGGAGGTGCTGAAATTCAAAGAGAAGGCATTATTGGAATAAAAGGAAAAGTTGATTTAGAAATTATTAATGAAGATGAAAAATGTTTTATTAATGATAATGCCCTTTTAGTACAAAGATTAATTGCACATATCGAGAATCCTATTGACCATATAAAAATTACAGCTTGTATTCCTGAAAGAAAAGATTATGCTATTGTAGATACTATTAATCAAATTACTTTTGATAAAGAATACAATGCAAAAGTATTTTGGTGCTTATTTAATTCTAAATTAATTAATTGGTACTCATATAGATTTATTTTAGCAAAAGCTATTAGAACTATGCAATTTGATAATCCAATAACTAATAGAATACCTATACCTAAAAACTTAAACCAACAACCCTTTGTCGAAAAAGCAGAAGCAATGCTTTCTTTAAACAAAGAATTGCAAGAAGTTTCTGCCAAATTTCAAAGAAATCTGCAAAGAGAATTTTCTCTGGAAGCGCTTTCCAAAAAATTACAAAATTGGTATGAACTTTCATTTGCAGATTTCTTAAAAGAGCTATCAAAAAGCAAGGGGTCGAGACCCCTTGGATTGTCAGAAAAGGCAGAATGGGAAGATTATTTCTTGCAAGAACAACAAAAAGCCATTTCTATAAAATCTAAAATAGAACAAACAGACGCAGCAATAGACCAAATGGTATATGAACTTTATGGCTTGACAGAAGAAGAAATAGAAATTGTAGAAAATTCTTAAACAAAGAACGCAGTCTCGCAAACTTATCATCTAGACCTTACTAATATACAAGCACAGCAATCTAAGCTGTGCTTTTTTATGTAAATGAGAAAATAAATGGTAAAAATATTTTTCTTGTGTTATTTTTATAGGGGTGTAATGGATTAAAATATATAATTTTAAAATATTTATATAAAAATAAAGGGGCTATGCTTCAAAAAAATAAATTTTTTTAAATAAAATGTTTACATTTGCAGGGGTTAAAAAAGAAAAATATGTTATTGAAAGTAGAAAAACGTTGGGTTATAGCTTTTATCATCACAGCGATAGTAGCAATGGTAAGTTTATTCTGGCCAACAAAGTTGCCAGATGCTAGTTCGGGAGTTTTTTTAGAAGAAAATAATTTAGTAGGAGCAGATATTGCTTGGTTATTGGCTTCATCGGGTTTAGTCCTTCTCATGACACCGGGTTTATCTTTCTTCTATGGCGGAATGGTGGGCAAAAAAAATGTAATTTCTACCATGTTGCAGAGTTTTATTGCACTGGGAGTCATTAGTTTGGTGTGGGTGGTCGTTGGTTTTTCGCTCTCTTTCGGAGATTCTCTAGGATTTTATATTGGCAAAGAACATTACGGAATCATAGGCAATCCTTTTAGTTTTACTTTTTTTAACCAAGTAGGTGTTTTGCCACATTCTAAAATGGCTCCTACTGTTCCTTTCATCCTTTTTGCATTGTTCCAAATGAAATTTGCAGTGATTACTCCTGCCATTATCACGGG
Organism: Flavobacteriales bacterium UBA6196; assembly: GCA_002422665.1. GTDB lineage: Bacteria > Bacteroidota > Bacteroidia > Flavobacteriales > Weeksellaceae > Cloacibacterium > Cloacibacterium caeni_C. Next base: position 21,772 of record DITA01000045.1, on the reverse strand, counting down.
AAGTTTTGCAGAGAGAGTAAGATTTGTAAGTTACCTTTTATTTATCGTACTGTTTTCACTGTTCATTTATGCACCTTTGGCTCACATGGTTTGGAGCGGAGACGGATTCTTGGTTAAATTTTTGGGGATTAAAGATTTCGCAGGTGGAACTGTAGTGCACATGAGTGCTGGTTTTGCAGCTTTAGCAGGCGCTTTGATGATTGGGAAAAGAAAAAATGACCATCACGAACCTTCTAATATTACGTATGTGATATTAGGAACAGGAATGTTGTGGTTTGGTTGGTTCGGGTTTAATTCGGGGTCAGCTTTAGCGGCCAATGCAACTGCGGCGATGGCTTTTGGAACTACAACAATAGCTTCTGCTTCAGCGATGATGACTTGGATATTTTTCGATAGAATAAATGGAAGAAAGATTTCAGCATTAGGAGCATGTATTGGAGCGGTAGTAGGATTGGTGGCGATTACACCAGGTTGTGGTTACGTAAGTATTGCAGAAAGTATATTTATCGGTTTTATCTCGGCAATTGTTTCTAATATGGCGGTCAACTGGAAAAAACTGAAAAGCGTAGATGATACGTTAGATGTTTTTGCCTGTCACGGAATTGGTGGAATTATGGGAATGATACTCACCGCTATTTTTGCTCGAGGAGAGAACGCGAGTCTTCTGCATGGTGGAGTAGGCGTTTTTGCACATCACATGACTGCGCTACTTCTGGTTTCAGTGTTTACCTTTTTTGGAGCCTTGGTGATTTATAAAATTACAGATTTTATTATTCCACTTCGAGTAGAAGAAACCTCCGAAGAATTAGGATTGGATATTTCGCAACACAATGAATCTATATAAAACTAAGAAAGCCTTCTTTTAACTTAGAAGGCTTTCTTTTTTAAAAGGCAATTTTCATTCATTTGTGTTTTCCTTTTTGCAAATATATTGTATAATGTTTTATTAAAAATTAACATTTGTTAATTTTCTAATCTTTTTTTAATTCTGCTCAAAGAAACTGGGGTAATTCCCAAAAATGAAGCTAAATGCTTGTCGGGAATTCTTTCACATAAATCGTGGTAGGTGCTTTGAAGTTGTATAAATCTTTCTTCAGGGGTGTTAATAATAAAACTTTCTAATCTCTCGTATAATCTGTACAATATTTTTTGATTAGTGACTATTCTTAGTTTGAGTAATACAGCATTTCTTTTGCTTAATTCTTCAAATTTTAGCATGTCAATCTCTATAATATCACTATCTTCTACGGCAATCCAAGTAAGTCTGGCGGGCTTTTTATGAATTAAACAATCTGGGTCTGCACCAAATTCTTTTTCCCAACGGAAGAAAATGGTTTTTTCTTCGCCTTTTGAATCTGTATAAAATCCTCTTAATAATCCTTTTTTGATATAGAATATTTTGAAGTGTTGTTTTCCTTCACTAAAATATACTTCATTTTTTTTTATTTTAACTTTCTTGAATAATCCAAAAAAAATTGGTCAAATCTGTTTTGGGTATGTCTTTTATAAGGTCAATTAAAAAATTATCTAAAATTTCCATGCTTTAATTGTTGAGAAGTTCATTGATTTTAAGGCTTAGTTTTTCTGCATTGGGAAGCATTTCTTTTTCTAAAATCAAATTGATAGGAACCGCTGGTAAATCCAGTGAACCCATGATTTCTACAGCTGCATCGAGGTATTTAAAGCAATTTTTAGAAATTCTTGCCCCGAAAGCTTCCATCATGGAGTTGTTGAGAGCTTCTTCTGTCAAAAGAATACATTTTCCATGGATTTTAACCCTTTCAAAAACCAATTCTTCATCTATCGGCTTGATGGTTCTCAAATCTATTATTTCTACTCTTACTTCAAAATTTTTAGCGGCTTCTTTTGCCCAATAAACGCCCATTCCATAGGTTACTACAACTAGAGTTCGACCTTTTTGGATTTCTTCTTCATTGGCAAATTTTACAATATTGGCTTTCCCGAAAGGTAAAATATAATCTTCTGCAGGTTCTACGGTTTTTGCGTCTTCCGTTCCCGGAACTTTACTCCAATATAGACCTTTGTGTTCTAAGAAAATCACAGGATTAGGATCGTAGAAAGCAGCTTTAAATAAGCCTTTAAAATCTGCAGCATTGCTTGGATAAGCGATTTTAATACCTTTGATTTGAGCTAACATGGTTTCTACGCTTCCGCTATGATAAGGACCGCCACCTCCATAAGCTCCAATCGGAACTCTAATGATGCTCGAAACAGGATATTTTCCGTTGCTGAGGTAGCAAGATTTAGAAACTTCTGTCACCAATTGATTAATTCCTGGATAAATATAATCGGCAAATTGTACTTCTACAATAGGTTTAAGACCTACTGCGCTCATTCCCACGGTAGAGCCAATGATGTATGCTTCTTGAATAGCGGTATTGAAAACTCTTTTATTTCCAAATTTTTGTTGAAGTGTTACCGCTTCCCTGAAAACGCCCCCAATTCTTCCGCCTACATCTTGACCGTAAAGTAATGCTTCAGGATGTTTGTGCATCAATTCTTGTATGGCGTGAATTCCTGCATCTACCATTGGGATTTTTTCTCCATTTTCTGGAATTCTAGTTCCTTTTTCTTTTGTGATAGGAGTAGGAGAATATACATGCTCTTTTACGGTTTCAGGTTTTGGGTCTGGAGCGAGAATAGCTTTGTTAAAGTATTCTTCTATTTGTTTTCTGGCTTCAATTTCTATTTGAGATAAAGTTTCTTCGTTAAAACCTTCTTCTAATAAATATTTTTTGAGAATAATTCCCGGATCTTTTGCTCTATGTTTGGCTAAATCTGCTTCGTCACGATAAAATTCTCTTCTTACACCAGAAGTATGATGCCCAATCAATACGGTTTTAGCGCAAACTAAAAGAGGTTTTCTTTCTTCTCTTACAAAATGTACCGCTTTTTGCATCTGAATGAAACTTTCTACAAAATCAGTTCCATCAATTCTCATTCTATTTAGCCCTACGAATCCAGCCGCATAATCATAAGCATCAGCAGTTCTGGCTTCTTCTTTAGTTACGCTGATTCCCCATTCATTATCTTGAACTAAAAAGATAATGGGAAGTTGATGAAGTGCTGCAAATTGAAAAGCTTCGGCTACTTCTCCTTCTGTAACAGAATTATCGCCTAAACTACAAATGACAACAGGATTTTTTTCAAAGTTTTGAAGTTTGAAATCTTCTATATATCTTATTCCTTGAGCTACACCAGTGGTGGGAATGGCTTGCATTCCTGTAGCAGAACTTTGATGAATAATTTTTGGAAGTCCTTCTAATTTACTGGATGGATGCGAATAATAAGAACGACCTCCTGAAAATGGGTCTTCTGCTTTTGCTAATAATTGAAGCATTAATTGATAAGGAGTGAAGCCTATTCCCAATAATAAAGATTCGTCTCTGTAATAAGGAGATACCCAATCTTCTTTGGATAATTGATAAGCCGTTGCTAATTGTATGGCTTCGTGGCCTCTAGAAGTACTGTGTACGTACTTGCAAATATTTCTGTTTTCTTCGTAAATATCGGCCATTGATTTTGCCAGCATCATTTGAGTGTATGCCTTGAGCAAAATTTCTTTTGAAATAATTTCTTTTGTTGTAAAGTCAGATTCCATAGAAAACAAATATAAGCATTCTCTCTTTGGTCTAGAAATTATTCTAAAAAATTCAATAGATTTTTATTTTTTTTCGATTAAATTTGAACAAATTTTCTAAAGAATGTACTTGATTTTTGATACGGAAACTACTGGTTTACCCCAAAATTTTAACGCACCCATCACAGATTCAAACAATTGGCCTAGAATGGTGCAGATTGCGTGGCAATTGCATGATGATGAAGGAAAATTAATTGAAAATCATGATTATATCATTAAACCTGAAGGCTATGATATTCCTTTTAACGCGACCAGAATTCACGGCATTTCTACCAAAATGGCCAAAGAAGAAGGTAAAGATATGGCATGGGTTTTAGAAGAATTTAAAAAAGCATTAGAGAAAACAAAAGTTGGTGTTGGTCACAACATTGATTTTGATTATAAAATTGTAGGTGCAGAATTTTTTAGAAAAGAAATCGAAAATAATCTTCAAGAAATTCCGAAAGCTGATACCATGGAATTGGGAACTGATTTCTGTGCTTTGCCAGGAGGAAGAGGAGGAAGATTTAAATCTCCAAAACTAGGCGAGCTTTTTGAAAAATTATACGGTTACCAGTTTGATGAAGCACACAATGCTGCTGCAGACGTAAATGCAACGGCTCAGATTTTCTTCGAAATGGCGAGACAACGCATTATTCCTGCAGAGAAAATGCTTTGGAGTGATGAGCAATTCCAAAATTTTCAGAAAATTTGGAGTGAACCGATAAAACCTTTTGATATTGTTATCAGAAGGCAAGTTGCAGATTCTAAGAAGAAGAAATCTACTGTAGATTTTGGCGATACCAAAGAAGTAGAAATTGGCGATTATTTCCATTTTCATAATCATACCATTTATTCTACACTTGCCGCTACTTCTCATTTTAATGAACTGATAAAAGTAGCTGCCGAAAATGATTTCAAAGCAGTTGGGATGGTGGATTTAGGAAATTTGATGGGTGCTTTCAAGTTTGTTTCCGAAGTTGAAAAATACAATGGAGATATCAAAAAAAAGAAAGCCGAAGCAGAAGAAAAAGGCGAAGAGTTTACTAAAACACCTTTGGTTCCAGTTTTGGGATGTGAATTTTATATTTCAGAAAGACCAGAGCAAAAACAATTTACCAAAGATGATCCAGATAGAAGAACAAACATGGTTCTTTTGGCGAAAAATTTTCAAGGATATAAAAATCTAGCAAAACTTTCGAGTTTAGGATATACAAATGGTTATTATGCTGGTGTACCAAGGATTTCTAAGAAACAAATTGCCGAATATAAAGAAAATCTTATTGCTGTTACAGCAGGGATTTACGGAGATGTTCCAAATGCGATTTTGAATTTCGGGGAACAAAAAGGAGAGGAAGTTTTTCTTTGGTGGAAGGAACAATTTGGAGACGATTTCTATGTGCAAATTCAGAATCATGACATTGAAGAAGAAGAGCACTTAAACGAAGTTTTATTAGAACTAGCTGACAAACATGATGTGAAAATTTTAGCACAGAATGAAACTTTTTACACCAAAAAAGAAGATGCTAAAATTCAGGATATTATTACCTGTATCAAAGACGGAGAAAGAGTTTCTACGCCTATTGGTAAAGGTTTTGGGAAACGAAAAGGTTTAGCTAATGACCATTATTTTGTGCAAAATGCAGAAGAATTGAAACAAACTTTTCGTCAGTTTCCTGATGCTTTCGAAGCATACACAGACTTTTTACAAAAATTTGAACCTTATACTTTAAAGCGTGATGTTTTGCTTCCAAAATTTGATATTCCCGAAGAATTTCAAAGTGAAGAAGACGAAAAAGACGGGGGAAAACGTGGCGAAAATGCCTATTTAAGACATCTGACTTACGAAGGTGCAAAGAAAAAATACGAAGAAATCACCGATGAAATCAGAGAAAGATTAGATTTTGAACTTGAAGTTATTGCCAATACAGGTTATCCTGGTTATTTCTTGATTGTTCAAGATTTCTGTAACGAAGCCCGTAAAATGGGCGTTTCAGTTGGGCCTGGTCGTGGTTCTGCTGCAGGTTCTGCTGTTGCGTATTGTATCGGAATTACCAATGTAGACCCAATTAAATATGATTTACTATTTGAGCGTTTCTTGAATCCAGAGCGTATTTCGATGCCCGATATTGATATCGATTTTGATGATGAAGGAAGAGATGCTATCATAAAATGGGTGATTGAAAAGTACGGACAAATGAATGTGGCGCAGATTATTACTTACTCGGTTTTGGGAGGAAAATCCGCGATTAAAGATGCGGGAAGAGTTTTGGATGTTTCGATTCCTGATACGAATGCGATTGCGAAATTAATTCCTGAAACTCCGGGAATGAACATTGCAAAAGCATTGAACAAACCAGAAAAATTAAAACCAGAAGATAAACCTTTGGCCGAAGAAATGAAGGCGATTTTGGCGAATCCTAATGATTCTCGTCATCAAGTTTTGGCTTCGGCACAGAAAATGGAAGGTTGCATCAGAAATACTGGAATTCATGCTTGTGGAGTAATTATTACACCAGAAGATATTTCAAATTTAGTTCCGATTTCTATTGCGGCAAAAGATGCAGGAATTTTGGTTTCTCAGTTTGATAACTCTGTTGCAGAAAGTGCTGGTTTGTTGAAAATGGACTTTTTAGGGTTAAGAACTTTAACCATTATCAAAGATGCGATAAAACTCATTAAACAACGTCACGGAATTGAAATCAATACGGATGAAATTCCGTTGGATGATAAAAAAACCTACGAACTTTTCAAAGAAGGGAGAACGATTGGGATTTTCCAGTATGAAAGTGCGGGAATGCAAAAATACATGCGCGAACTGAAACCTACGGTTTTTGCGGATTTAATTGCGATGAACGCTTTGTACAGACCTGGACCGATTAAATACATCCCAAATTTCATCAACAGAAAACACGGTTTAGAAGAAATTGTTTACGACTTACCAGAAACCGAAGAATATTTAAAAGAAACCTACGGAATTACGGTTTATCAGGAGCAGGTAATGTTGCTTTCTCAGAAATTGGCAAATTTTACCAAAGGAGAAGCGGATACGCTAAGAAAAGCAATGGGTAAAAAACAGAAAGATGTTCTGGATAAAATGTACCCGAAATTTATAGAAGGTGGTAAAAAGAATAATCTTAACGAAGAAAAGCTCAATAAAATTTGGAAAGATTGGGAAGCGTTTGCAGAATATGCATTTAACAAATCTCACTCCACTTGTTATGCTTTAATTGCTTACCACACCGCTTATCTCAAAGCCAATTATCCTGCGGAATATATGGCGAGTGTGATGAGTAATAACATCAACAATACCAAGCAAATTACGCTTTTTATGGAAGATTGTAGAACGATTGGGGTAGATGTTTTAGGGCCAGATGTTAATGAATCTCAGTTCCAATTTGCGGTGAACGAAAAAGGGCAAATCAGATTTGGTTTGGGGGCAATAAAAGGAATGGGAGAAGCGCCTTCTGAAGCCATTTATATGGAAAGACAAAACGGAAGATTCAAAGATATTTATGATTTTTTTGAAAGAATGCCTTCTTCGCAAGTCAATAAAAGAGTAGTGGAAAGTTTGGTAATTGCTGGTGCTTTTGATGAATTAGATTCTTATCATAGAGCGCAATATTTCGATGTAGATAATGCAGGAAGAACCAATATTGAAAAGCTTTTGCGTTACGGACAATCCTTCCAAGACAATAAAAACTCGGTGGAAAATTCACTTTTTGCTGATTTTGCAGATGAAGTTCAAATCGAAAGACCGAAACTTTTACCTTGTGCTGAATGGCAAAATATGCATAAACTCAATCGTGAGAAAGAAATCATTGGTTTCTATCTTTCGGCACATCCTTTAGATGAATATAAATTCCAGTATAAGTTTATCAATGGAGAATTTTCTAAAAATTTCGTTTTAGAAGACAACAAAAAAGATGAAATTGCTCCAAATGACTTGTCAGCCAAGATTTTAGATGAGGAAACAGACGATGATGAAAGCATTGATATAAGTTTAGAAGTTTCAGAAGATGAAGAATTGGTAGAAGAATCTTCTGCAAAAAAAGCCGAACCAAAAGGAAATTTCAATTTCTTGAATTTAGATGAAATTGATGCGTTTAAAGAGCAATTATTTCCTGCAGGAAGTCTTTTTGAAGCGCCAAAAGATTGGAAGGAAAGACAAAAAATGTTTGATAACGCAAGAGAATACACGGTTTCTGGTTTGATTACCGAAATGATTTTGCGAGATGGGAAAAATTCTGGCGAAAAAATTTGTTTCTTGACCTTAGAAGATTACACGGGAAGTTACAGTTTCAGATTAGGTGATAGAGATTATATGAAGTTGCGTGAAAAAATTGCCAAAGACCGATTTGTTATTGTAAAAATGAAATTTACTCAAGGAAGCGAAGGCAGAGTTTTCACCAATGTTACAGATATTATGGATTTGAAAGATGCTTTCGAAAAGTATGCTAAATCGCTGTCGCTGATTATTCCTATAAATGAACTGAATAAAACAGATATAGAATTTTTCAAAACACAATTGTTGGCAGAAAAAGGAGAACATAAGCTGAATGTTTTTCTCCAGAATCCTTTGGATAATAGTTTTATAGAAGCTAGAGCAATGCAGCAAAGCATCAATATCAATCATCAACTTTTAGAAAGAATCCATGAATTTGGTAAGTTCGAAATCTACCTTAATTAATTCATAAACCGAGAATTTTCTCGGTTTTATTATTATGTTAAAGTAAAACACATTGTCAATCGTCTTCATAGATAAAAGCTAAGTAAAACTTTGAAACTTTTTTTGTTTTTTAGTTTCCATTGTTATACATTTGCACTCGTTTATGGAAGATAAGAATTTTTTTTTGAACAAATTATTGTCGATGTTTCGTATTTATGGTGCTAAAACATTGACGATGGATGACATTGCGAAAGAGTTTTCTATATCAAAGAAAACTCTGTACCAGAAGTATAAAAATAAGGAAGACCTTATCCACGAAGTTCTGGAATTTATTTCGAATGAAGCAATAGATGCGGTAAAAGAAGTGCAAAAAAAGTATGATTGCCCTTTAGAAGTTCTATTTGTTTCGGGGAGTAGAATAGACGAAATTACTTGCCAAGAGAAAAACGCTTTCGTTTTTCAGTTGATTAAGTATTATCCAGATATTTTCCACGCGCATCAGAAATCAATCTCAGGAAAAGTATCTGTAACGGTTAAAAATAATTACGAGAAAGGAGTTGAGTTGGGGTATTTCCGAACAGACGTTCCGATTAATCTTTACATTAAATTTTTAATCTCTTTATTATTTGCGGTAGATGTATCGCCTATTTTTGAAGACGAAAAAGATAAGTTTCCTATTTCTATTGCGATGAAGATTTTTTATCTGGAAGCTATAGTTACTGATAAAGGTAAAAAAAGACTTAATGAGTTGAGAGAAAAGTTCCAAAAAACAGAATTTTTGAAAACCATTTAATTGAATTTAAAAACTTAAAAAGAAAAATATATTTTATGAATAGAAAACCTTTTAAAGCAAGTCGCCTGAAAGTAGGCATTACTGTTGCTCTTATGGTTTTCGGCAGTGCTTCTGCAGACGCTCAGCAAGTAATATCTTTGCAAGATGCAATTTCGCAAGCACTTAATAACAAAGCGGAAGCGAAAAAAGCAGCTTTGGAAATTCAAAAAGCCGAATACAAAATTACAGAAGCAAAAGCAGGTGCATTACCACGCGTAAGTGTTGGGAGTAACCTAACTTATAATCCGATAATTCAGCAATCTGTAATTGAGTTTGGAGGACAGAAAACAGTAGTGAAAATGGGACAAACGTGGACTTCTAATATTTCTGCAACGGTAAATCAGGTACTTTTCGATCAAAAAGTATTTATTGGTTTAAAGGCAGCAAAATCTACCAGAGAGTTTTATGTCCTTAATGCACAACTTACAAATGAGCAGATTATTACCAATGTTGCTACTGCTTATTACAACGTTTTTGTGCAACAAGAAAACCTTAAAACGCTAGAAGCAAGTTACCAAAATACCGAAAAAGTTAGAAATATTATTAAAAGTTTAACGGAAAACGGTTTGGCAAAACAGATTGATTTAGATAGAACCAATGTTCAGTTAACCAATATTGGTGCTTCTAAGCAAAAAGTAGTGAATGCGGTAGAATTAACCAAAAATGCTCTGAAATTCTATATGGGAATTCCTATTGAAACGCCTATCGTTTTAGAAGAAAAAAGCATTGAACCGAGACCAGAAATTATTTCGAGTTTAGCTAATCTTGATGAAAGATCAGAAATAAAAGTCTTAGAAAAACAAAAAGAGCTTTTGCAATATAATAAAAAAGCTACAGAAGCTGCACTTTACCCTACAGTTGGTTTACAAGGGCAATATGGTTGGGCTGGTTTAGGGACTAAATTCCCATGGACAAATGGTTCTAGCAATGGTGTAAATTGGAGCGATTTTGCAGCGGTTGCACTAAATATTAATATTCCTATTTTCACAGGAGGTGCTACAAAATCTAAAATTCAACAAGCGCAAATTGATATTGAAAGTGTAGAACAAGATATAGAAAACACTAAGCAAGGTTTAAACTTAGATTATAGAAACTCTATCACAAATATAGAAAATGCACTCATCAATTTAGAAACCATGAAGGAAAATGTGAAGTTGGCAGAGAAAGTACAGAAAAATTCTCAGTCGAATTATCAGTACGGATTGGCTAATTTAACAGAGCTTCTGGATGCAGAAAATGCTTTAACCCAAGCAAAACAAAATTATGCTACAGCATTGTTAGATTATAAACAAGCTGAAATACAGCTTATTAAAGCTAAAGGAGAACTTAATACATTACAAAACCCTTCAAAATAAACGTATTTTAAAATGAAAAAATCTTTAATATATATTGTCATAGCTCTATTATTCGCAGGTTTTGCTGCTTATAAAATTGTAGATAATAAGAAACAGCAAACAGCTAAAGTACAAGAAGTTGCTAAGCAAGTAGATAAAATAAATGTAAATGTTGAAACGGTAAAGTTTGATCATATCGATACAGATTATACAGCAAACGGTACATTTTTGCCAAAAGCAGAAACCAATCTTTCTTCTGAAATTTCTGGGAAAGTAGTAAGCGTTTTGGTTAAAGAAGGTTCTAGAGTAAGAGCCGGACAAGTGGTGGCAACCATCAAAAAAGACGCAATTGAGGTAGATATGTCTCAAGCACAAAATAATTTACAAAACGCAATTATTGATAACCAACGTTACGAAAACGCCTTTAAAACTGGTGGTGTAACTAAGCAGCAGTTAGACAACTCTAGATTGCAACTTAAAAATGCGCAAGCTGCTGTACGTGCGCAAAGCGTTCGTGTAAACAATGCAGCAGTACGTGCTGGGATTAGCGGAACGATTAATAAAAGAATGGTAGAACCAGGTGCTGTAGTTTCTCCAGGAACGCCAATGTTCGAAATTGTGAATATCAACACGCTGAAACTTTCTGTTTTGGTTGATGAAAGTCAGATTTCAAAATTACAAATCGGGCAAGTCGTGCCAATTTCTGTAAATGTATATCCAGAAGATTCTTACAGTGGAAGAATTACTTTTATTGCACCAAAAAGTGATGCGTCTCTTAACTTCCCAGTAGAAATTGAAGTTTCTAATAATGGTAAACTTAAAGCAGGGATGTATGCAACAGCAGTATTCAAAACAAATAATGGCGCTTCTAACCAAAGTCTTTTAACAGTACCTGTTGAAGCTTTTGTAAATGGGGTAACTTCTGGTCAGTTATTTATTGTTGATAACAACGGAACTGCTAAGATGATTAAAGTACAAATTGGTAAAGTATTTGGTAACAGAGTACACGTTATTAGTGGACTTAAAGGCGGTGAACAAGTAATTACCAGCGGACAAATTAACTTAGACAACGGTTCTAAAATTAATATTGTAAAATAAAGACGTAGATGAAATTAGCAGAAATATCAATAAAAAGACCTTCCATAGTCATTGTATTATTTACATTGCTTACTTTAGGAGGTTTGCTCAGCTACTCTTTAATGGGGTACGAGCTTATTCCAAAATTTGAAACCAACATAGTAACCATTTCTACCGTATATCCTGGTGCTTCGCCAAGTGAGGTAGAAACATCGGTTACCAGAAAGATTGAAGATGCTGTTGGTGCTTTGGAAAACGTGAAAAAAGTAGAGGCTTCTTCTTATGAAAACCTTTCGGTAGTAATGGTAGTGCTTAATGCAGGTGCAGACGTAGATTATGCACTTAATGATGCACAGCGTAGAGTAAATGCTATTTTGGCGGATCTTCCAGATGATGTAGATGCGCCTTCTCTTAATAAATTCTCTTTGGACGATATGCCTATTATCACCATGAGTATTTCGTCTGATAAATTAAATAATAAAGAACTTTATGATCTTTTAGATAAAAAAATAGAACCAATTTTCTCTCGTGTGAACGGTGTTGCACAAGTAAACCTCATTGGTGGACAAGAGAGAGAAATACAGGTGAATATTGATGATAAAAAATTACAGGGTTACGGACTTTCCATTGGTGAAGTTCAACAAGCTATCCTAACTTCTAATATGGATTTCCCAACGGGTAATATAAAGACCAGAACGTCTAAATCTACTATCCGTTTGTCTGGAAAATACAAATCTGTAGAAGAAATGAGCAACCTTGTGATTTCTAACAAAAATGGAGCGCAAGTTCGTTTGTCTGATGTAGCAGTGGTAATGGATGCACAAAAAGATGTAGAAAAAATAGCACGTTTTAATGAGCGTCCTACTATTTTAATGCAAGTAAAAAAACAATCTGATGCAAATGCGGTTGCCGTTTCAGAAAGTGTACAGAAAACAATTGATAAAGTAGTAAAAGATTATTCAGCGCAAGGCATTAATCTTAAAATTGTTAATGATACAACAACATTTACCTTAGATTCAGCCAACCACGTAATCTTCGATTTATTTTTGGCGATTGTTCTTGTAGCGATTGTAATGTTGTTGTTCTTGCACAGTGTTCGTAACGCCTTCATTGTAATGGTTTCAATCCCAATGTCGCTTATTGCTTCATTTATTGGGATGTATCTAATGGGCTATACGCTGAATTTAATGTCGCTCCTTGGTTTATCCTTGGTAGTTGGTATTTTGGTGGATGATGCGATTGTGGTATTGGAAAACATTTACCGACATATGGAAATGGGTAAATCTAAAATTAGAGCAGCTTATGATGGTGCAGCAGAAATTGGGTTTACCGTTGCAGCTATTACCTTAGTAATTGTGGTGGTATTTGTACCAATTGCAATGAGTAGCGGTTTGGTAGCGAATATTTTGGGACAATTCTGTGTTACAGTAGCTATTGCAACATTGTTCTCATTGTTGGCTTCATTTACGATTATACCGTGGCTTTCTTCAAGATTTGGAAAGTTACAACATTTAACGGGTAAAAATTATTTTGAAAAATTCATTCTTTGGTTCGAAAAAGAATTAGACTTATTCACTCATTGGATTACGGGCATCTTAGAATGGTGTCTTAAAACAGCTACAAGAAGAATATTGACTGTAGTTGCAACATTTATGGTTCTAATTGCTTCATTTTCTTTGGTCGGTTTAGGATATATTGGAACAGACTTTTTCCCTAAAATAGACAGAGGACAGTTTTTGTTACAGATGGAATTGCCTAAAGATGCAAGTATTGAAAAAATGAACCAAACAACTTTAAGTGTTGAAGATTTCTTAAGACAAAAACCAGAAGTAGTAGATATGATTACTACTGTGGGGCAGCAATCTACAGGGATGGGAGGTTCTCAATCAACAGCTTATCAGTCAGAAATCCAGGTGATTTTAACAGATAAATCAGAGCGTTCTGAAAGTACAGATATTTTAGCGGCTAAACTAAAAAGAGAGCTAGAAGAGAAATATACAGGTGTAGAATTTAAATCAGCTCCAATCGGTTTAATGGGTGCTGAAGGCTCACCAATAGAAATGGTGGTTACAGGGCCAGATGTTCAGACAGCAAATAAAGAAGCAACTAGAATTTTAGAATTACTTAAAAAAGTACCTGGTGCAGTAGATCCAGAATTATCAACTGATACTGGTAATCCAGAGGTTAGAGTTAGTTTTGATCGTGATAAAATGGCTGCTCTCGGACTTAATCTTGCTTCTGTGGGGCAAGTAATGCAAACAGCATTTAATGGAAATACTGATGGTAAATTTAAAGCTGGTGAATATGAGTATGATATCAATATTAGACTTGATGAAAGCAATAGAAATTCTATTGAAAATGTAAGGAATATCTTGTTTAAAAACGCTAAAGGCGAGCAAATTCGCTTGAGTCAGTTTGCAGATGTAGATATGTCTTCAGGGCCAAGTTTATTGCAACGTCGTGATAAATCTCCAGCTGTAAAAGTACTTTCTAAAGTAGTTGGGCGTCCTGTAGGAGATGTGGCGACTGAATGGACAAACCAATTTATGGATAGCAAAGACAAACCAGCAGGAGTAGAATATATTTGGGGAGGAACCATGGAAAACCAAAGCGAAGGTTTTGGTACCTTAGGAATTGCTTTATTAGCAGCGATGATTTTGGTTTATCTGGTAATGGTATCTTTGTATGATAGTTTTGTGCATCCGTTTGTAGTATTATTCTCTATTCCGTTGGCATTAATTGGGGTAATGTTAATTTTAGCCATTACAGGCAATTCACTGAATATTTTTACCATGTTGGGAATGATTATGTTGATTGGGCTTGTAGCGAAAAATGCCATCTTATTGGTGGACTTCACCAATATGAGAAAAGCTGCTGGTGAATCTACTCATGATGCATTAATACAAGCCAACCACGCGCGTCTTCGTCCTATCTTAATGACGACAATTGCGATGATCTTCGGAATGTTGCCAATTGCTTTAGCAAACGGAGCAGGTGCTGAGATGAACCAAGGACTTGCTTGGGTAATTATTGGTGGTTTAACATCATCTTTATTCCTTACATTAATTATTGTGCCAGTAGTATATTCCATTTTTGATTCAATTCTTAGAAGGTTGGGTAAAGATGAAAAAATAGATTACGAAGCAGAAATGAAAGCTGATTATGATCATAAAGAACTCAGTGAAGACGGTTTTACACCAAAACATTTAGATTAAAAATATACAGATAAAGAATTGAAGATTAAATTCTGAAAATTCTTACTGTCATAGTTTTGTTTTAATAGTTTATTTTGAAAATTCTCACTCCTAAATATTGGAGTGAGAATTTTTTTTACGAAATTTACGCTTAATATGAAGACAGTGTTATTATGAAAAAATATTTTTTATTAATCTTGTTACTATATCAGAGTTTTTTCTCTCAAAATACTACAGGAGTTTTTAATGATGGCTTTATATTTACCAATGCCATACAAGGTAATCCATCATCTTTTTTACAAAGTTCTAATCCTTGGGAATTAAATATTATTTCTACTGATGTGTTTTTGAACAATAATTATGGATATATCTCTAAACAGAATGTTTTAGGTATTTTGGGAGAAAAGGATTTTGTTGTGAATGATGGTAAAAGTTCGCCTGATTTACCTAAGAATACTATTGGTTTTGCTGTTCATAATAAATTTGATGGTCACTTTCAAGCAGAAGTTCTAGGTCCTGCAATTGCCGTAAAATTCAAAATTAAAGACCAAGATTTTGCAGCAGGATTTTATACCAGATTAAGAACTTTTGGTAATTCCTTTAATCTAGACGAAAATTATAAATATGATAATTTTGTTCATCAGCCATCATTTGCCATAGATTTTAAACCCTTTTCAGGAAGTTTGGCCACCTTGAAAGAAAATAATTTTTTTATTTCTAAGTCTTTTTTTCAAACAAAGTCTTCTGAGTTTAATATTGGATTAAATTTTAAACACTCTAAAGTTTGGGATGCATTAATAGTTAAAGAGAAAAATTCATTTGATTTCAAATATGATAAAGCTTCCGGAACTTTTGAATACAATCATTATGATGTAGAAGCTTTGGTTACGACTTCTGTCAACTTTGATAATAATAGTTATAAACCCAAAGATTATGGACATTCTATAGGTGGCGATATTGGTTTTACATATGTAGATTACGGAGATTATGACAAAGAAGAAGGGGAATATCTTCAAAAATTGGCATTTTCTGTTACAGACATAGGTTTTATCAAAGTCAATGGAGAAAAGCATATCTTTAAAGGCGATCCAATTTTTATTAATAGAACTAACGATTTTCAAAAATTTTCAAACATTTCAGATTTTTTGAAAGAACTAAGTTCGCATGTTTATGGTGATCCAAACGCTTCTCTTGTTGGAACTCAGTTTACAGTTGCTTTACCTACAGCTTTGCATTTATCTTATAGTGGAAATCTTCTTAAAAATAGATATGTAACTCTGGGAATTAATCAAAGACTACCATTGTATATGTATGCTTTTAAAACGCCTAATCTGTTTTATATAAATTTAGCTAAAACGCACCGTTTAATAACCTATGCAGCACAATTATCCTTATTTGAGTATAAAAAACCTCAATTGGGTGCATATCTTAGATTTGGTCCATTTTTTATAGGAAGTGATAATATTTTACCTGTTTTTTTTAGACAAGATGAACTTAATGCTTTTGATGTCTATTTTGGATTTAAAATTTATCCTTTTTGGGACAGTTCAGAATCTCGAAGAGCTAGAAAGGAATGTTATTGTGATAAATAAAATTAGAATATAAAAATAGTTGCAATGAAAATTGCAACTGTTTTTTTATGATATAAAATAGGTTTAAATTTTAATCTTTTCGTTTTAGGAATTCCTAACTTTGCGCAGTAAAAACTTAAAGATGAAATCAGAAATGTTGCAAGAGAAACCTTTAATCGAAAAATATAATGATTTACTCTTAGATATAGGCTCTACATTGATGGTTGCAGGTGCGCATTGTGGTAGAATAGACCGAAATATAAAGCGTATTGCATATGTTTTCGGGGTAGATATAGAAATCTTTTATTCTTTCAATGGAATTATTCTCACCACTAAAATGAGAAACAACCCTTCGGAAACCGCCACTCATTATAAAAGATTGCCAAGTCATGGTGTACATTTCGGGATTCTCAATGAAATAAGTTTGCTTTCTTGGAAGGTGGTGAGCGATCATTTAGATTATCCACATGTGAAAAGAGAGTTTGAAAAAATTAAGAAACTTTCTCATCATAAACGAATTCAAATTGTTCTAGGAGTAGGAATTGCTTGTGCATCTCTTTGTATTTTAGCCAAAGGAGATTTCATAGATGCCACTTTTGCATTTTTTGCTTCTATGCTAGGAATACTTGCGAGACAAGAAATTTCAAAACGAAAATTTAATGTNNGGAATAGGAGCACTCCCCGAAAAAGCATTGGCTACTTCAGTGCTGTATTTGGTTCCGGGAGTTCAATTGGTAAATGCCGTTATAGATTTAATCGAAGGATACGTTGCAACAGCTATTGCAAGAGGTTTTTACTCAGGATTTCTCTTATTGTGTATTGCTGCGGGAATGGCTTTGAGTATTCTAATTTTTGGAATTAATAATTTTTACTAAAATGGATTTTTTTCTACTGATCATAAAAGATTTTAGCTTCGCATTTTGTGTAGCCATTGGTTTTGGAAGTTTGTTTAACACGCCAAACAGAGTTTTATTAATCGCAGGATTATTAGGTGGTTTAGGTCACGCTTTGCGTTTTACTTTGTACGAAGGAGTTGGTTTAGGATTAATAACTTCTACACTTTCGGGAACAGTGCTTATTGGTTTATTGGGAATTGTTTTGGCACATAGAGTTCACACTCCACCTATAGTTTTTACCATGCCAGCTTGTATTACCATGATTCCCGGAATGTACGCCTACAAAACCATGTTGGGTTTCATTCGATTGACAGACGAAAGCGGATTAGTCAGAAATCCTCAAGATTTAGACAATACTTTTCACAATTTGGTTCTTACCGCTTCATTATTGTTTTGTTTGGCAGTAGGAATTTCCATCAGTGTATTGCTTTTTAGACAGTCGAGTGTGAAAATGCTAAAATTTGCCCACAAAAGAAAAATAGAAAACGATTAGTCTTCTATTTTTACGCTGGTATAATGAGCAAAAGCTTCTTCTAAATTGTTGAATTTCCCTTTGAAATCTGCAATATCAGCATCTTGAACAATGTTTCCTTGGTGAATTAAAATCACTCTGGTACAGAGCGCTTCTACTTCTTGCATAATGTGAGTAGAAAGAATTACGGTTTTTTCTTTACCAATTTCTTTAATTACATTTCTAATTTCTAGAATTTGATTCGGGTCAAGACCATTGGTAGGTTCATCTAGAATTAATAAATCTGGAGCGTGAAGAATCGCTTGAGCTAAGCCAACTCTCTGTTTATAACCTTTTGATAATTGAGAAATTTTCTTTGATTTTTCAGGAGTAATTCCTACTAAATCTATGATTTCATCTACTTTTTGTTTAGAAATCTGGTGAATATCTGCCACGAATTGCAAATATTCTTTCACATACATTTCAAAATAAAGTGGATTATTTTCTGGCAAAAAACCGATGTTTTTCTTTACTTCTGTTTCGTTTTCGGTAATGTTTTTTCCATCAAAAATAATTTCTCCTTCCTCTATTTTTAGAGCACCCACAATAGATTTCATCAAGGTAGATTTTCCCGCACCATTTGGTCCTAGAAGTCCTATGATTTCATTTTTGTGAATATCTAAATTGATGTTATTAAGCGCCGTTTGTTCGCCAAATTTTTTTGTAAGATTTTTGATTTCTAAAGACATAAGTAATCCGTAATAAGAAATAGTAATTTGTTAACGCAAAAATAGAGATAATATTTTGAAAATAGAGTTCCGTAAGAACGATTGATTTTATAAAATTGGAATTTTTCCAAAAAGAAAATCCCAAGAAATTTCTTGGGATTTTTGTGACCTCGACAGGATTCAAACCTGTAACCTTCTGAGCCGTAATCAGATGCGCTATTCAGTTGCGCCACGAGGCCGAAATTCGGTTTGCAAATATAATGCTTTTTTGCTTTCTTTGAAGAATGAAATCATATTTTTTTGCTTTTTTTGCGTTATTGATGGTAATTTCTTGTAAAAAAGAAACTTATCAATTGTCCACAGATTGGATTGTTATTTCTAAAAACATTCAGTTCAAAGAAAATGGCGATTTTCTACTCTTAAAATCAGGAAAACATCAGTATAAAATTCCGCATTCTAAATTGCCCTACCAAAAAATGATGTTGCTCAATGCAAGTTTAGTGGGATACATTACAGAATTAGGTGCAGAAGAAAAAATCATTGGCGTTTCTAGTCCAGAATACATTTTTTCAGAGAAAATACAGAAATCAATCCAAGATAATAAAATTCAAAACATCGGAAACGAACAGAAATACAACGTAGAAAAAATCATCGCGTATCAACCAGATGCTATTTTCACCAATTACGTTGCCAGTTTCGAGAATACTTATGAAGTTTTAAAGAAAAACGGAATAGAAATTATCTTTATTGATGAATATTTAGAAGAGAAACCTTTAGAAAAAGCAAAAATAATAGAGGTTTTCGGTAAACTTCTCGGTAAAGAAAAAGAAGCATTAGAAAAATATTCAGAAATTGAAAAAAATTATAATTCTTATAAGAATTTAGCAGCGAAATCTACGAATAAACCGCAAGTTTTAACCAATGAAATCTACGGAAATCAATGGTTTGTAGCAGGCGGAAAATCTCAAATCGCACATTTTATAAAAGATGCAAATGCCCAATATATTTTTGGGGATAATTCAGAATCTAAATCTACCCCAAAAAGCTTTGAAGAAGTCTTTTCTAGAGCCGAAAACGCTGAGTTTTGGGTAAATGTAGGAAATCATAAAAACAAGAAAGATTTACTTCAAATCAATCCTAATTATGCGAAGATGAAAGTCTACCAAAAAGGCGATATTTACACGATTTCTGGCAGAGAAAAAGGCTCCGCCAATGATTATTTCGAAAGTGGAGTAGTGAGAGCAGATTTAGTTTTGAAAGACTATATTAAAATTTTTCATTCAGAGATTTTTCCAAAAGATTCATTATTGTATATGAAAAAACTGAATTAGTCGTTATTTTTGCAACTTAAATCAACTATTATAGATTACATTTTTATGTGGAAATTTATTAAGAAACTATTTTATACCATTGCCATCATCAGCATTTTTTCTATTATTTGGGGAAGATTTTTTAATCCTATTATTACCATTACGCAAATAGAAGGTTTGGTGAAATATCAAAAACTAGACAGAGATTACATCAGCTTTGATGAAATGGGAAAAAACGTAAAAAAGGCGGTCATTGCTAGTGAAGACCAGAATTTTTACAGACATAATGGTTTTGATTTTCAAGCCATCCAAAAAGCATTTGCCGATAATCAAAAAGGAAAAAAATTAAAAGGAGGAAGTACCATTTCTCAACAAACCGCTAAAAATGTCTTCCTCTGGAACGGCAGAAGTTACGTGAGAAAAGGTCTGGAAGCTATTTTTACCTTTATCATAGAAAAAGTTTGGAGCAAAGATATTATTTTAGAACGCTACCTGAATTCCATAGAAATGGGACAAGGTGTTTTCGGGGTAGAAGCAGCAAGTCACTACTATTTTGGGAAATCTTCGGCAGATTTAACCAAGTCAGAAGCAGCTTGGATTGCGGTTTGTCTTCCAAATCCTAAAAAATATGACCCGAAAAATCCGAGTTCTTATCTTTCTAGAAAACATTCTTGGGTGATGAGACAAATGAATTACGTAAATTTGGAGTAAATAAAGACAATTCGTGAGGTTTCAATTCAATACATCGCAAAGTTCAGCAGAGATTCTTGATAAATATTTTTCTATCAAGAACGAAACGCGTGATTTAAAACCTCTTACAGAGCTTTTTCATTCTTTACAAAAAGAAAATTTCTCTGAGTTTTTAACGTTTCTCAAAGAACACGAAGAAATAAGACAAAACTTGGTGTATTACATCAATACCGTTTTCATGGGAAGAGCTTTTAACCTTTCTCTTACCGAAGCCAATATTCTTTCAGAAGACGCTTTTTTTCCGGAATTAAGAAAAAGAATTTTGTCAAAATTTCTACCGCCAGTAGAAGATGATAATACTATTTCTAACATTATTTCAAACGTCTTTTTTAGAGATAATGCTGATTTTAAGTTCATCAAAAAAGTTTCTAGACAAGAATCTGACGAACTTTTCAGAATGTTAGAAATCGACCGCATGATTCTACAGCCAAAAGTGAAAAAAGAACTTCTTTTTTCGATGAATATTTTGGCGTGGAGAGCTATTGGAAATGCTTTAGATGTAGATGTACTGAAAATGGCTCCAGAATATAAAAATTTCGACAATCCATTTTTGGCATTACAAGATGAGCTAGACATTCTTATCAGCGATTTTAAAAAGAATCAAGCCATTGTTCTTACCTCTAAAGACAGCCATTATAAGCAAATTAAAATTTACCTTCAACAATGTTTTGCTTTTATCAGCAAAGCGTTCAAAAATGCTTCTAAATACGGAATTTCTGGTAAAACCAATCAGTCTTTGCTGAAAATTCGTCAACAGTTACAGCGCATTTCAGAAATTTTAGAACTTCTCGTCATTGATGACGAAAAAGACGTGATTAGAAAGTCTAAAAATTTGGTTATCAATATTTTAGATTATAAATCTCACCGTAATAACATCCGAGATTTATTTAACGATAGCACCACATTGCTTTCGCATCTCATTACTACACATACCGCAGAAACAGGAACCAATTACATTACGACTTCGCCAAAAGAATATCTTAAAATGTTTAAAAAAGCAAGTGGTGGCGGAATTATCGTAGGTGCTCTTTGTGTTATAAAAATGCTATATGCTTATGTTCCTGGCAGTGAATTTTACCATGCATTTTTATACTCATTTAATTATGCGATGGGTTTCATTATGATTTATTTAATGAATTTCACGCTGGCTACAAAACAACCAGCCATGACTGCTGCAACGATGGCAAAAGTGCTTTCTGAAGGAAAAAATAATTCTAAAAATTATCTAGATTTTGCCCATTTGGTTTCCAAATTATTCAGGAGTCAGTTCATTGCGTTTGTAGGAAATGTATTGCTGAGTTTCCCGATTGCGTTGGCCAT
>DITA01000090.1:0-20756 GCA_002422665.1 Flavobacteriales bacterium UBA6196 | reverse complement strand
AATGGAACGAAGTAGGTGCAGATTACATCGTAGAATCTACAGGACTTTTCTTAGATAAAGGTACAGCTTCTGCTCACATTAATGCAGGTGCTAAAAAAGTAGTTCTTTCTGCTCCATCTAAAGATGATACTCCAATGTTTGTAATGGGAGTAAACCACAAAGAATTACCTGCTGATTTACAAATTTTCTCTAACGCTTCTTGTACTACTAACTGTCTTGCTCCTTTAGCAAAAGTAGTTCACGAAAACTTCGGAATCGTAGAAGGTCTTATGACAACTGTACACGCTACTACAGCTACTCAAAGAACAGTAGATGGCCCTTCAATGAAAGACTGGAGAGGTGGTAGAAGTGCATTATTAAACATTATCCCTTCTTCTACTGGTGCAGCTAAAGCGGTAGGGAAAGTAATTCCTTCACTTAATGGAAAATTAACTGGTATGTCTTTCAGAGTACCAACTGCTGACGTTTCTGTAGTAGATTTAACGGTAAGATTAGAAAAAGCTACTTCTTACGAAGAAATTTGCGCTGCTATGAAAGCTGCTTCTGAAGGGGAATTAAAAGGAATCCTAGGTTACACTGAAGATTTAGTAGTTTCTCAAGATTTCGTAGGAGATAAGAGAACTTCTATCTTTGATAAAGATGCTGGTATCATGTTATCACCGAACTTCGTAAAATTAGTTTCTTGGTATGACAACGAAACTGGTTACTCTAACAAGTTAACAGATTTATTATTACACTCTGCTTCTTTATAATTAGCAAGAAATAATATCAAACATAAAAACCTTCGGATTTTTCTGAAGGTTTTTTAATGTCCATATTTTTCGAAAATAAAAAAACCATTTGCTCTATTTTCAAAAATAGAAAAGCCACTCGAAAGAGTGGCTTTTTATTTGATTATATATTGTAATCTTATTTAATAATTACTTTTGATACAGACATTCCTTGGTCAGATTTCAGCATCAGTAAATAATTACCAGTTTGTAAATTGCTTACTGAAATGGTATCATCTCCAGAATTGGTAGATACTTTTTGAGTTTTAAGCATTTTACCACTTAAATCATAAAGGTAAAGATTACCACCTTTTGCATTAGAATATCTTACACGAATCACACCATTTAAAGCAGGATTTTGTAAAATGTCTAATTTCTGAGACTGAGAAGGCTTTACCATATCATTAGTAGATAAAGCTGTTGCATTTCCAAAAATCCTGAATTCACCAGAATTTAATGTTACCGGACTTGTAGTATTGGTTACATTAAGTGTAGAATTATCCAATAAATTATACCAAGTTCCTGTGTAAGGGAAATATGGCGTAATATTCTGAGAAGAAAGCGTGAAGTTTGCCAATACCACTACATTTTTAAGCGATGTAGAAGGAAGTGCATCATTCCAAATATAGATTCTAGGCATTAAATCACCAGAATTAATATTAAATGTTTTAGTATTGAAAACTTCATTATTCACTCTTAAATTGATGATTTTTGCCCAAGCATCATAAACGGATTTTCTTTGTGTATCATTATAATAATTTAATGTAGATGAAAAAGCACTTGGTTTAGGATCTGTTCTACACCCATTGTTTACTGTTCCATTCGTACATCTATTGATACTTAAATCAAAACCTAATTCCCCGAACTGCCAAATCATTTTAGGGCCAGGAATAGTAAATAAAGTTGCCGCAAAAGCTTTTTGTCTTTCTAAAGCAGTTGCTAAAGTTTTAACATTATAAGTTCCATTGGTTGCTCCAGAATTAAGATTTCTATACATTAATCTTTCTTCATCATGGCTTTCACCATACGTTTTATTTCTTCTTTCTGTAAAACCATGACTTTCATAGTCTGCTCTATTTATATTACTACCTGTGGCAAATCCCATTGTATTTTGGTTATAAGCATAGTTCAGAATATCCCACATCATTACTCCTTTTCCTTCTCCTATTCTGTAATTCGCCCATTGCTGTTCTTCTGCATCCGTTCCTAAATGTTCAAAAATAACATAAGAACTTGGGTCAAAACTCCATTGTTTATCAGCATATAATTTTAAGACATCTACTCTATCTTGTTGATAATTTCCAGTACAAGTTTCATCAGAAGAAGTACAGTTTTGAGTAAATCCTTTTGTTAAATCCCATCTAAAACCATCAATCTTGTACTCCGTAATCCATTGCTCTAAAACTCTTTCTACATAATAACGAGTAGCAGTAGAAGAATGATTCATATCTTCATTTACGTTATACGTATGTTTTGCAACGGTATTAAAATAAGGATTAGAAGTGTTAGGCGCTCCATAACCATCACCATCTGGATCATTATTCCACAATCTCACCAATGGATTTCTTTGTGTAGCATGATTAAGGGCTATATCTAGAATTACCGCAATTCCATTTTGGTGACATTTGTCTATAAATTCTTTAAATTTATCAGAAGTTCCGTATGCTTTATCTAGAGCAAAGTGAAATGATGGGTTGTATCCCCAAGAATTATTTCCTTCAAACTCCATTACTGGCATTAATTCTACTGCATTTATTTTCAAAGATTTTAGATACGGAATTTTATCAATCATTGATTGCCAATTTTGCTCTACTGTAAAATCTCTTACTAAAAGTTCATAAACAATAAGGTTATCTTTAGCTGGCTTAGTAAAATTAGGCACTTGCCAATTATAAGTAGGCATTCCTGTTTGTACTACAGAAACATCAAACTGTTGACCAGCAGGATACGCCGGCAAATTAGGATAATCAGCAGCTTCTATCCAAGGATCATCATCAGGAGAAAGCACTAATCTAGAGAAAGGATCTGCTACCTTTTTACCATCATTCGTTCTGTATTGGAAGGTATAAATTTGTTGTGGAGTTAACCCTGTAATCTCTATCCAATATAAATCTGGATTGGTAGTATCTCTTTTCATCAGATAAGCATTACTTAACGTCCAATTATTAAAACTACCGATGACATGTACATAACTTTTCCCAGGTGCATAGATAGCTAAACCAATTTTATTAGGATTCGCAGCATCATAATTGATACCTTGTCTTATCCAAGAAGGAATTGCTGCTGTTTGAACTGATGGCGTAGTAACCACTGTAAAGGATTTAGTTTGCACTTCACTATTTATAGTACTAGTTCCTTCTAATTCTAATGCTGCATCTTGAGTTACCGTGTAAGAATAACTATAAGAAGTAGCACCTGTACTTGTAGAGTTTACAACGTTACCATTTGCTTTCAGTTTAAAAGTAGCATTTTGTGAAGTCGTTGCACTCACTGTTACACTGCTTCCAGAATTTAAGAAATTAGTACTTCCAGCAACTGGATTGGTTAAGCTCATCTGAAATTTCCCAACAGGAAGAACAATATCTTGTGATTTATAACTTCCATTTTGAGTTTTTACTAAAAAACCTATTCTGGATAAAGGATTTGTTCTATTACCGTAAAATGATTTCACCGTATTCATCGTGTAAGTATAAGTCCCTGTACTACCTGAACTGCTTACATAAGTTAATTTATTAATTGCGTTAGATTCTCCCCAAGTCCCATTTGTAGGAGAATTTAGATTTGCATTAGCCGAGTCAAAAGACCAAGCCCACAAATAAAGCGCATGAGAAGAAGCTACACCAAAAGAGCTTTCATTAACGGTAAATGTAACTGTTATCGATTCTGTTTCCTCAAAAGTAGATGGATTAACAGAATAGCTTACATTAACTAAGGTCTGACTAAATGCAAAATACTGCATTAATAGTACTAATAATAAAGTAAATCTATGTTTCATTTTGTTCGTATTTCAGAAAGTAAAGATATATAAAAGAAATCTTTTTAAGAGGCATTTTTTTATGACTTTTGTAATTTTTTAGAAAAAAAAAGTCATTTTTTTTAACACAAATCTTAAAAAAAGGAATATTATTTTTTATTTCCCATTTCATTTCTGAAAATAAATTCTTCTGTTTTTCCTTTTAATTCTAGTTTTTTGAAGTAATAATTTCTAGATAATTTTCTTAAAAAATCTTTTTGGTCTACTAGATTCCAATAAAAATCTTCATGAATTTTTTGAGCCAATCTTCGGATATAGAATTCCGATTTCCAAGTATCTTCATTGTGATAAAATTCTATTACGCCACAATGCTGGGGAATTTCTTCCAACGCAATCATTCCCATTGGCAATAGAAAACTGAAATGATTACAAACATAATCACCACAACCAATTTTGTCATGCTTCAGAAATTTTTCTCCGCTATTTTGATTTTGATAAAATTTTTTGAAATCATTTTTGAAATCGCTCTTCGATAACTTAATTTCAATTTCATGAGAAAAACCTTCCTGATTAATCACCAAAATATCGGCTTCCCAATCGGTATGAAAATGATTGGTCAAGACAATATCTTTTTCAAAATCGCAAAATTTTTGAATGTAGGCAAAAGTAAGTTCCTCTACTTTAATCATCGCAGAATTTTATGAAACCAATAAACTACAACCGCGAATATCAGAATGGTCAATTCTTCCCAAAACCTGAAACGCATGTTTGTCATTCTGAGCATAGTGAAGAATCTCAAAATCATTTACAATTTTGCCCAAATCTTGTGTCGCAATAAAGCTGCAAGAATGTCTATTCGCCAAGTCTATAATATTGATAGCGCCAGTTCTCCCTGCTTCCATATAAGAAAATGGATCTTCGGTATTTCTGATGAGAACACGCATCCAGTTGGGCGTTTCGTATATATTTTCGCCTAGAGAATATGCCTGAGAAAGCAGTTCTGTCATAGAATATTCAGAGAAAATTTTGTCTGTTCCGAAACCTTTTTGTAGAATTTTCAAAAGTTCATCTTTGGTCATTTCCTCTTTTCTGCCTTTCATTCCGCCCGTTTCTATGACTGTAAAATCGTTGATTTGTAAAGTTGTAAAATCGTTATGAGAATCTAAAAAATCCAACAAAGCAAAAGAAACACCGAAAAGAATTACTTTTTTATTTTCTTGACCTAATTTCTGTAACAATTCAAACAATTCTTGGTGATTATAGAGAAAATATCCGTTTTCTGGCTTTCCAGACTTTTTCATCAAAAAATCTACCATATAAATCAATGAAGAATGTGGATTTTCTGAATAATTAGGCAATAATCCTAAGAAAATATAATCTTCTGGATTACCAATAAACTGTTCAAAACTCTTATAAATACTTTCTTCGTAAAGATTAAAATCTGCAATATAATGTTTAGAACGCGTCTGAATTTGCGTAGTTCCCGAACTTTGAAAATAACTTAAAGGTTTGTCAGTCTGAGCATAAACCGAAGGTTTACGAACGAAGTTCACGAAAACTTTGTCTAATACCAAATGGTTTTTAAACATTTCAATGGGCAAAAACGGAATATCTTTTATTTCTTTAATTTCCGAAGGATTTTTACCTAAAAAATCTACAAATTTTCGGTAAACTTCTACATTTTCGTACTGATAGAGAAACGTTTCCAAACATGCCGCTTGGAAATCTGCTTCAGATTTTATATTGAAAATATTTTTAAACACAGAGATACAGAGGTTTTATATGGAGTTCACAGAGTTATTATAAGGAAACATTTCCGTTCAATATTCTTCTGTAACCGTTTTTAAATAAGTTAGTATTAAAATTAATAAGTAATCCCAATCTACAACCGCTTAATTTTAAATAAGTTAAAACTTGAGCAAGATGCACATCGTTTAGTGCTTCACAGGATTTCACTTCTATTACAACGCTTTTTTCAACTAATAAGTCCATTCTATAGCCAATATCTAATTTCACTTCTTCGTAGATTAATGGCATTGGTTTTTGTTTTTCTACAAATAATCCAGCTTTTGAAATTTCATAAAATAAGCATTCTTCATAAGCACTTTCCAAAAGTCCAGGACCAAGATTTTTATGAATTTTTAGTCCCAAATCAAAAATAATTTTAGAAATTTCGTTTTCGTGCATATTTTATATTTTTAAACACAGAGACATTGAGTTTTTCACAGCGCTCACAGAGAATTAACTTTGTGCTTTCTGTTATTTTCTGTGTCTCCGTATTTCTTTAAACCACGGACTTACAAAGTTTGCAAAAGCTTTTTATTCCTGTGTGCTCTGTGCATTCTCTGTGTCTCCGTGTTTCAATATTTTAAATTCCTCTCCATCAAAAACACCATACGTAAAATAAGAAATCCAATCACCCAGATTCACATGTTTTGCTTCCTTTCCATCAACTTTCAAATCTATAACCATAGGCAAATGACGATGACCATAAACGAAGTAATCTAAATTTTCAGACTTCAATTTTTCTTTAGAATAAATGATAAGAAATTCTTTGTCCTCGCCTAAAAACTTCATATCTTCTACTCCACTAATCATCTTATTTTTGGTAGAAAAATAAATCGCAACTTTCATCGCAATATCAGGATGAAGCCACTTAAAAAACCATTGCGCAATAGGATTGGTAAAGAGTTTTTTCATTCTCTTATAACCTTTATCGCCTGGCCCAAGTCCGTCTCCATGAGCTAAAAGGAAGTTTTTCCCAGAAACTTCATAATATTGTTTTTCAAAAAAAACTGGAATGCCGATTTCCTCTTCCAAATAATCTTTCATCCATAAATCGTGGTTTCCTACGAAGAAATAAATGTCAATTCCACTGTCTTTCAATTCTGCTAATTTCCCTAAAATTCTCACGTAACCTTTCGGAACTACATATTTCCATTCGTGCCAAAAATCAAACAAATCGCCCATTAAAAAAAGCACTTGTGCATCTTTTTTTATTTCGTCTAACCATGCTAGAAATTTAGCTTCTCTTGGCTTACTCAACTCAGGAGTTGGCGCACCAAAATGCTGATCAGAAGCGAAGTAGATTTTTTTATTAGGATGTAATTTTATTTGTTTCAAGGTTCGAGTTTCAAGGTTCAAAGTAAAAAATTATCTCATTATCTCATCATCAAATTATCACATTAACTGTTTTCTTCCGCAAACCATTCTCCGTAAGAATTTTCGGTTTCGTGAAGTTTCAGATACGCCAATTGAACATGAGAAGGCAATTTATTTTTAATTTTTTCGGCAATTTCGTAGAGCATATTTTCGCAAGTCGGCTGGTAATTGCACTCAATTACTTTATGCCCTTTTTGAGCCAAATCTTCGCCCAATTCTTTATGCGGAGTAAGAGCATTGAGCAAAACTGCATGATCCCAAACATCTACAATTTCCTCTTTTACAATTTTTTTAATGTCTCCAAAATCCACCACCATTCCGTTTTTCACGTTATTGATGTCATTAATAGGATTTCCTTTTACGGTAACAAAAAGTTTGTAAGAATGTCCGTGCATATTTTTGCATTTGCCGTCATAGTTATACAAAACATGCGCCGTCTCGAAGGTGAAAATTTTAGTAATGCGTATCATGGTGCAAAGATAGAGAATTTTTGAATTTGAATTTGTTTTAAAACAATCATTTAATTAGCTTAAATTTGATTTAAAAATCTGCTCAATCAGCAAAATCAGCGAGACAAAATTCAAGATAAAATTCATGAATTTTTAAATATCAATTTCCTTACCTTTACGCTAACAAATTTTAATGCTTTAGGAAATGAAAAACGTTTTCAAGTTTTTGTTGCTTTTCTTAGCAGCAAGTCTTTTCGCACAAAACAATCAAAGATTTTTTCAAAAAATTGAATTTAAAAATAACACTGCCGAAATTTCTGTCAATGATGGATTATATCAAGTGAAATTCTACACTCCAGAAATGGTAGAAACGGCTTTTATTCCAAAAAATCAAACGCTTACAGAAAATTCTCACGCCGTAATTCTTTCACCAAAAGATGTAAAATACAACTTCAGAGAAACCAGAGGTTTTGCATGGATTGAAACATCTGGAATTACCGTAAAAATTCAAAAAGTGCCATTTCAAATTTCTTATTATAAAGGTGATGAACTCTTGATTTCTGAAAAAAACGGTTACGGAACGTATGAAAACGGCGAAATCAACAATCATCCACAAAATTTTGAAACTTTAAATTTCAATCTTTCTCCAGATGAAGTTTTATACGGAGCTGGAGCAAGAGCACTCGGAATGAATCGTCGCGGAAACAGATTAATGTTGTACAATCGTGCTCATTACGGCTACGAAACCAAATCTGAATTGCTTAATTACACGATGCCCATTGTAGTTTCGAGTAAAAAATATTTGATTCATTTTGACAATGCACCGATTGGTTACCTTGATTTAGACAGCAAAAAAGACAATTCATTGACTTACGAAACCGTTTCTGGAAGAAAAGTTTATCAGGTAATTTCTGGAAATTCTTGGGAAGATTTGGTTAAAAATTATACCAATTTAACAGGAAAACAACCGATGCTTCCAAGATGGAGTTTAGGGAATTTTTCGAGCAGATTTGGATATCGTACACAGCAACAAACTTTGGAAACGATTGAGAAATTCAGAGCAGAAAAAATTCCTGTTGATGCCATTATTTTAGATTTATATTGGTTCGGAAAATCTATTCAAGGAACGCTCGGAAATTTTGCTTGGGACAAAGATAATTTCCCAAAACCTCAACAAATGATTGATGATTTGCGAAAAAACAACGTAGAAACCATTCTCATCACCGAACCTTTCGTAGTAGATACTTCTTCGCGTTATCAAGAAGCTCTTGACAAAGAAATTTTAGCAAAAAACAACGAGGGAAAAGCATTTATGTACGATTTTTATTTCGGGCACACTGGTTTGATTGACATTTACAGCCAAAAAGGAAATTCTTGGTTCAAAAATATTTACAAAGACTTATTAAATCAAGGCGTTACAGGAATTTGGGGAGATTTAGGAGAGCCAGAGGTTCATCCTTCTACAATCCTTCATGGAAACGGAAAAAACGGCGACCAAGTTCACAATATTTACGGAATGGATTGGGCAAAATTGGTGAAAGAAAGTTTTGCAGAAACTTCACCAAACGTTCGTCCGTTTATTTTGATGAGAGCAGGTTATTCTGGCGCTCAAAGAAACGGCCTCGTTCCTTGGAGTGGCGATGTGTCAAGAAGTTGGGGCGGATTGCAAAGTCAGCCAGACATTGCTTTGCAAATGGGATTGCAAGGAATTGCTTTTATGCACAGTGATTTGGGAGGTTTTGCAGGAAAAAATGAAGATGATGAATTGTATGCTCGTTGGTTGCAATATGGCGTTTTCAACCCAATTTACAGACCTCACGCTGATGAAAATGTACCAAGCGAACCAATTTACAGAAGCGAAAAAGCAAGAAAATTAGCGAAAAAATCTATAGAATTGCGTTATGCTTTGCTTCCTTATAATTATAATTTGGTTTTCGAAAATCATAAAAACGGAACACCTTTAATGCGACCATTATTTTTTGAAGAACCTGAAAATCAGAAACTTTATACTTACAATGATGCATATTTTTGGGGCAAAGATTTCTTAATTTCTCCGATTTTAAATAAAGGACAAAAAGAACAAAGCATTTATTTTCCTAAAAATTCTGATTGGGTAAATTTCTATACTGATGAAAAAATTTCTGGCGGAACTACTCAGACTTTTGCCACGGAAGAAGATAAAATCCCAACTTTTGTAAGAGCAGGAAGTATTATTCCGATGGCAAAACCAATGCAATCTACTAAAGAATATGATGGAAATTCTTTGATTTTACATTATTATTTTGACGAAAAAGTAACAGAAACCCAACTTAAATTATACAATGACGATGGTTTACAAAACGGAGCCTACGAAAAAGGACAATTTGAAATGATGAATTTCGAAGCTAAAACCAACGGAAAAACCATCACTTTTGAGTTAGAAAATGAAGTGGCCGCAAATTTTTCAGCAAAATCTAAAAATTTAGAACTCATCATTCATCATGTTTCTAAAAATCCAAATTCTGTAAAAGCGGGTTGCAAAAAATTAGAATACACTTATGATTCTGAAAAGAAAACTTTGAAAGTGAATTTGGTTTGGGATTCTGCCAAGGAAAGTAAAGTGAAAATAAAGTTATAAACCAAAATCGCCTCGCAAAATTGCGAGGCGATTTTTTCAACAAATTAAAAACTATGGACTCTTTGTTTGTTAAGAGTGACAAATGGAAATGAATTATGAATAAATCATTTTTTATTTTCTAAAATTTCAGAATCCTTTTTAAACTTTATTCTTACTTTTTACTTGAGTCTTTTTACTTGGCTCGTTTTACCTTTTACTTGGCTCTTAATTAATGGAATTGCTCCGCTTCCGTAGAACCAGCTAAAGCTGTAGTAGAAGAATTTCCTGCAGTTACTACGGTTTGAACTGCATCAAAATAACCAGTTCCTACGAAACTTTGGTGTTTCACTGCACGGAAACCTTTCGCTTGTAATGCAAATTCTCTTTCTTGCAATTCGCTGTAACCCGCCATTCCTCTTTCTTTGTAAGCCAATGCCAATTCGAACATCGCAGTATTCAAAGCGTGGAAACCTGCCAAAGTAATAAATTGGAATTTGTATCCCATTTTCGCTAATTCTTCACGAAAAGTTTCCATTTCAGGAACCGTCAATTTAGCTGCCCAGTTGAAAGATGGAGAACAATTGTACGCCAACATTTTTCCAGGGAATTTTGCATGAATTCCTTCTGCAAATTTTCTCGCATATTCTAAATCTGGGTTAGAAGTTTCCATCCAAATTAAATCTGCATAAGGAGCGTAAGAAAGTCCTCTATCAATACCTTGTTCTACACCGCAATTCACTTGAAAAAAACCTTCAGAAGTTCTTTCACCAGTTACAAATTTTTTATCTCTATCATCAATATCAGACGTCAATAAATCGGCAGCATCTGCATCTGTTCTTGCTACCAAAACCGTAGGAACTCCGCAAACATCTGCTGCTAATCTTGCTGCAATCAATTTATTTATCGCTTCTTGAGTTGGAACCAAAACTTTTCCACCTAGGTGACCGCATTTTTTAGCAGAAGACAATTGATCTTCGAAGTGAACACCAGCTGCACCAGCTTCTATCATTTGTTTCATCAATTCAAAAGCATTCAGATTTCCTCCGAAACCAGCTTCTGCATCTGCAACGATTGGAACCAAATAATCTTTTTCACCGCCTCCATTTACAGACTGAATTTGGTCTGCTCTCAAAAGTGCATTATTGATTTTTTTCACCACTGCAGGAACTGAATTCGCAGGATAAAGCGATTGGTCAGGATACATTTCTCCAGAAAGATTCGCATCTGCGGCAACTTGCCAACCAGAAAGATAAATGGCTTCTAAACCTGCGTCAACTTCCTGAACCGCTTGATTTCCTGTTAAAGCTCCTAATCCCGCCACAAAATCTTGATTGTTTAGCTTTTTCCAAAGCAACTCTGACATTTGATTAGCGATGGTATAATCTAACTTGTACTTTCCTCTGAGTTTTAACACTTCTTCAGCCGAATAAGGTCTTGTAATTCCGCTCCATCTTGGATTTTCTCTCCATTCTTTTTCGAGCGCTTGGATTTGTTCTTGTCTGTTCATGATATTTTGGGTTTGTTTGTTAAAATTTTGATACGAGTTCCGTGTTCCGAGTTCCGAGTTAAAAATCTCGTATCTCGTATCTCGAATCTCACATCTAGATAAACGGATATGCTTTTAAGGTTAAGAAATCCTCGAAATTTTCATCGAAAACCAACTCATTAAAAAGCTTTGTTGCCAAATCAAATTTTCCCTTTTTATAGCGATTTTCGCCTACATATTTTTTGATATTTTCGAGTTCTTCTTTCTCAAATTCCAGAACTATTTCTTGGGTCAATGTTCTTCCATCATTCAACTTCGCTTGATTTTTCAACCATTGCCAAACTTGAGTTCTAGAAATTTCAGCAGTTGCAGCATCTTCCATTAAGTTATATAATGCAGCTGCTCCAGTTCCCATGAGCCAAGATTCTATATAAAGAATTCCTACGTTGATATTTTTTCTCACGCCTTTTTCGGTGATTTCACCTTTTGGAACTTCTAATAAATCTGCCTCTGTAATATGATAGTCTTCGTGTTTTTTATCTATTTGATTTGGTGTCGGCATAAATTCATCAAAAATTTTCTTCGCTACAGGAACCAAACCAGGATGTGCTACCCAAGTTCCATCGTGACCGTTTTTCACTTCACGCTCTTTGTCTGCACGAACTTTTGCATATGCCAATTCGTTTTCTTCTTCATTATTTTTTACGGGAATTTGTGCTGCCATTCCTCCCATTGCATGAACTCCACGCTTATGACAAACCTGAATCACTCGTTTAGAATAGGCACTCATAAAAGGTGAAGTCATGGTCACTTGATCTCTGTCTGGAACTAAAAATTCCTTATGATTTCTAAATTTTTTGATGTAAGAGAAAATGTAATCCCATCTTCCACAATTGAGTCCAGAACTATGTTCTTTGAGTTCGTATAAAATTTCATCGAGCTGAAAAGAAGCAGTAATGGTTTCTATGAGAACTGTGGCCTTAATAGTGCCTTGAGAAATACCTAAATAATTTTGTGAGAAATTGAAGATCTCATTCCACCATCGTGCTTCTTTATAATGCTCTAATTTTGGTAAATAGAAATAAGGACCGCTTCCGTTTTCTAATAATTTTTTTGCATTTCTGAAAAAATAAATCCCGAAATCAATCAGTGAACCAGAAGCTTTTTCTCCATTTATCAATATATTTTTTTCGTCTAAATGTAATCCACGAGGTCTTACCAAAAGCACCGTTAATTTTTCTCCCAATTGGTACGATTTCCCTTCTTTGTTTACAAAATCTATGGTTCTATTAATCGCATCAGAAAGGTTAATTTGCCCTTCCATGCAATTTTCCCAAGTTGGCGAATTAGAATCCTCGAAATCTGCCATAAAAGTAGACGCTCCAGAATTCAAAGCATTGATAATCATCTTTCTATCAACTGGACCTGTAATTTCTACTCTTCTGTCTTGTAAATCTTTTGGCAATCTGCTGCACACCCAATTTTCTTCTCTAATTCCTGCAGTTTCTTCTGGAAATTTTGGAAAAACACCTTCATCTATTTTTTGTTGCACCATCTTCCTTGCAGACAATAATTCTAATCTGTCTTGATTAAATTTTTTATGCAAGTGAATCAAAAATTCCACCAATTCTTCCGAGAAAATTTCGGGATAATGATGAGCGGCTGTTATTTTAAAATTAGACTCCATAGTATATTTTGTTTTGGGTTTCAAAAAATGTGGTTATTAGTTTTATTTGAAACGAAATGAATAGATTTTGAATTTGTTCTTTTGCAAATATAGAAAATATTTTCACTTACAGCGAACGTTCGCTAGATTTTTGATAAAATTTATTATGCGAAAAATCGCTTATATTTCTTATCTTTGAATTTTAAAGGGTTTTACCACTTATTTAGATTCAATAAAAATTTTATTATGAGTAGCGAAAGTGATTTTATCAAGACCGTTTTTGGCTTAAAACTGAGGCAGCAAAGACAAAAAAGAAATTGGTCTTTGCAAGATTTGGCAGACAAAACCAAACTTTCTAAATCGTATCTCAACGAAATAGAAAACGGAAAAAAATACCCTAAACATGACAAAATCATTCAGTTAGCTGATGTTCTGAATTGTAAATTTGACGATTTAGTTTCTACCAAACTGGACAAAAACCTTGCTCCTTTTAGTGAAATTTTACAAAGTGATTTCTTCAAAGAAGTTCCTCTAGAACTTTTTGGAATCAATAAAAATACACTCATTAATATCATCAGTGAAGCTCCTAAAAAAGTAACTGCTTTTATCAACACTTTGATAGAAATTTCCCAAAATTATAATCTCGGGAAAGAGCGTTTTTACTTCGCCGTGGTAAGAAGTTTTCAAGAATTATACGACAATCATTTTCCAGATATTGAAGAAAAAGCCAAAAATTTCGCCGATGAAAATCAATTAAAACTTGGGAAAAATATTGACATCAAACATTTAGAAAAAATCCTGATTGATGTTTTCGATTATGAAATAAAATCCGAAGATTTTGAACAATACGGAACCTTAAATCATCTTCGTTCGCTTTACGTTCCTGAGAAAAAATTATTGATTCTGAACCGTTTGCTTGACGAGAATCAAAAAACCTTCATTCTTGCCAAAGAAATTGGGTTTCAAGTTTTAGAACTTAATCCAAGACCGAACACTTATTCTTGGTTAGATTTTACGAGTTTCGAAGAATTATTGAGCAATTTCTACGCTTCCTATTTTGCAGGTTGTATTCTGATTCCAAAAGATGAATTGATTGAAAAAACAGAAGAATTCTTTGACGAACCAGACTTTAATTCTCAAAAATTCGATGAATTAATTGCCCATTTTACCAATTCTCCTGAAACTTTTTATTACCGATTAACCAATTTACTTTCAGCCGAATTCGGAATAAAAGATTTATTTTATTTATGTTTCGTCAAAAAGAAAAACACAGATAAGGTTCAAATTCTCAAAGAATTACACTTGAATCAACAACAAGCTCCGCATGGAAACGCTACCAATGAACATTATTGCAGACGTTGGGTTGCCATTAAAAATTTAAAGGAATTGCAAGAAAATGAAACTGCCACTTCTGCACAAATTTCTCATTATAAAGATTCTGGATTGAGTTATCTGGTTATTTCTACCTCGCACAGAAATCCATTTTCAGACGGAACCAACAGAAGTTACTGCTTGGGAATTTTACTGAATTCAAACTCTTTAAAAAAAATAAAATTTGCGAAAAACGACAGCATTAAATCTGAAGATGTAGGCATAACCTGTGAAACATGCAGCATTTCTGATTGCGAAGTAAGAAAAGCACCACCAACCCGATTAGAAAAAGAACACTTCAATGAAAGCATGAAAAAAGCGATTGCAAAAATCAGAAAAGAAGTGCTCTAAATTTTAACATTTTTTGCGGATAACTTTAGACAAAATCTATTGAAATTTTATTTTGCGCGAACTATCTTTGACCAGAGAAGATTATGAATTTCGACAGAATAAAAGAAAAATTAGAAATCCTTGCAGACGCTGCTAAATACGATGTTTCCTGCTCTTCGAGTGGTGGAAATCGTAAAAACAAAGGTGGATTAGGCAACAGTCATACTGCGGGAATTTGTCACTCCTTTACAGAAGATGGCAGATGTATTTCTTTGCTCAAAATTCTCTTGACCAATCATTGCATTTACGATTGTTTATATTGCGTTTCCAGAAAATCAAACGACATAAAACGGGCAGCTTTCACGGTGGAAGAAGTGGTAGATCTCACGATGAATTTTTACCGCAGAAATTATATTGAAGGTTTATTTTTAAGCTCTGGAATTTTTAAAAATGCAGATTTCACTATGGAACGTTTGGTGAGAATTGCCAAAAAACTGAGAGAAGAGCATAACTTCAATGGTTACATTCACCTAAAAACCATTCCTGGAGCAAGTGATGAATTAATTAGAGAAGCTGGTTTATATGCAGATAGACTTTCCATCAATTTAGAAATTCCTACAGAATCTGGCTTAAAACTTCTCGCCCCCGAAAAATCTCATCAAGACATGATAAAACCGATGGGTTTTATTAAAAATGCTTTAACGGTTTATCAAGAAGAAAGGAAAATTTTTAGAAAAGCTCCGAAATTCGCTCCAGCTGGTCAATCGACTCAAATGATTGTGGGCGCAACCAACGAAACCGACCTGAAAATCATTCATGTAGCCAAACATTTTTATCAAAATTACAACATGAAACGTGTGTATTATTCTGGCTACGTTCCTGTTTTAGAAGATAAAAATTTACCTTCCATTCATGCACAAGTTCCGATGCAAAGGGAAAACCGACTGTATCAAGCAGATTGGCTGATGCGTTTTTACGGTTTTGATGCCAATGAAATCTTGGATAAAAACCATCCGTTTCTAGATTTAGAAGTAGACCCAAAATTAGCTTGGGCGCTTAGAAACAGAGAAAAATTCCCAGTAAATATCAATACCGCTCCGAAAGAAATGCTACTAAGAATTCCTGGAGTGGGTGTAACTTCTGTAAATAAAATTCTGATGGCGAGAAAATTTCAGAAACTGAATTTAGAGCACCTCAAAAAAATGGGAGTTGCCACCAATAGAGCCAAATATTTCATAGAATTTGAAAGTCAAAATATTTTCAACCGATTGATTGATGAGCAGAATTTCAGACAAATCATTGTAAACGGCATGAAATCTAAATGGCAAAATCCGTTTTCGGAGCAATTAAGTTTGTTTTAAATTGCCACGAATGCACAAATATTTAATTACAAAGATTATCATTTATATTTCATTAATAATTTATTATCATTAATAAAAATTGACCACCCTACTCTACGATTCCACTTTTGAAGGATTAATGACGGCAGTATTTGAAGTTTTCGAGTACAAATATGATGTGGTGGAAATTGTGGCTCAACAAAATTACAGTCAAGAGAATTTCTTCGCAGAAACGCATGAAGTGATTACTGATTTTAACAAATCTGACCGAGTTCTGAAAAAATTGAAAGAAAACCTAGGAAAGCAGGGCATTTCTCAACTCATGATGGTGTACTTCTCGGAGAGAAAAGACTTTGAACGATTAATTTTAAGCGCAGTTCGGCATTCTATAAAACATCCGAAACAAAATATTTTACAAGATTTCGGGAATGAAGATATTCTAGAAATTTCTAAAATTTGCAGAAGCGTAAGTAGAGAACGACACAGAATGCTGGCTTTTGTACGATTTGAATTATTACAAGATGAAGTGTATTTTGCCAAAATAGAACCTGACTTTAATGTTTTACCACTTATTAGAAAACATTTTAAAGAAAGATACGCTGACCAAAAATGGATGATTTTCGATTTGAAAAGACATTATGGAATTTTTTACGATTTAAAAGAAGTCCATTTTTTCACGCCTGATTCTTCTCAATTGCAAAATTTTAGAAACTCTGAACAGTTCCACCACGATGAAGAGAAAAAATACCAAACACTTTGGCAACGATACTTTGTAAAAACAGGAATTCCTGAACGAAAAAACATGAAACTCCATATTCAGTGGGTTCCGAAACGTTATTGGAAATATCTGACGGAGAAGTTCTAGATAAAGGTAGAGGTAGAGGTAAAAATTTTGAGATTTTTGCTCCAGAGGAGCAATAGGTTTGTAGAAAAATTGCTACTACAATATGGTTCGCTCCAGAGGAGCGCCACTTTTTCAGGAAGCTATGAAAACTATAATTCTCTCGCTGATTTTGCTAATTATGCTGATTTTTCTTCTAAATTTTTAAAAAGTGAAAAGAAAGCCAAAACCAGAACCTAGCCCGGATTGAAATGAAAATCTTTTTTCTTGTTGATGGAGCAGAGCAAAGTGGCAAGAAAAAAATTGTAATGGAAAGCCGGACTGAAAGTTCAAAAGATGGTAAAAACGTCTTGCTTCTAAAAAAAAATCATTTCTTATCTTACATCAATGCATCTAGGATTCTGTGCGCTGTACATTTGCATCATAATAATTAACTAAAAAATACAAAATATTATGGCAACAAAATGGAATTTAGACACTACGCACAGTGAAATTACCTTCAAAGTAAGACACATGATGATTTCTAACGTAAAAGGAGCTTTCAACACTTTTACTGCAGAAGTAGAAGCAGAAGATGATACTTTCAAAAACGCAAAAGTAAGCGCGACCATCCAAACAGATTCTATTGACACAAATAATGCAGATAGAGATACTCACTTGAAAAGTGCAGATTTTTTCAATGCAGAACAAAACCCAACCATTACTTTCGAAAGTGCTTCTTTAGCTGATGATGTAACAGGACATTTAACTATTAACGGAGTTACTAAACCTGTACAATTAGAAGTGGAATTCGGTGGAATCAACCAAGATCCTTGGGGAAATACTAAAGCTGGATTTACTTTTGAAGGAAAAATAAAAAGAAGTGATTTCGGTCTAAACTGGAATGCAGCCTTGGAAACTGGCGGTGTTTTAGTAAGCGATGAAGTAAAAATCGCAGGAGAATTACAATTCGTAAAAGGATAAAACAAACACAAACGATGAAAGATGCAGAATGCTTTAGAGCATTCTGCATCAATTTTTATTTACAATGAACATCAACGTATTAGAATACATTTCTGAACAATTGCCCAAAAGCGAAAAAATGCCGGTTCTATTTTTAGGACATGGTTCGCCGATGAATGCAATAGAAGAAAACCAATTTGTGAGAGGATTTAGAGAAATTTCTAAAAAAATTCCTACTCCCAATGCTATTTTGTGTATTTCTGCACATTGGTACACCAAAGGAACTTATGTAACTTTGGGAGAAATGCAGAAAACCATTCATGATTTTTATGGATTCCCGCAAGAACTTTTCGAGGTAGAATATCCTGCAAAAGGAAATCCTGAATTGGCGAAAGAAACAGCAGAACTTTTGGCTCCCACTTCAGTTATAGAAACCGATAGTTGGGGATTAGATCATGGAGCTTGGAGCGTGATAAGACATTTGTATCCCGCAGCAAATATTCCAGTAATTCAAATGAGTATAGATTACACGCAACCTGCTCAATATCATTTTGATTTGGCTAAAAAATTACAAAAATTAAGAGAAAAAGGCATTCTGATTATCGGAAGTGGAAACGTGGTCCACAATCTTAGAATGATTGACTGGAAGAACATCAATACGGTTGGTGCTGGTTGGGATTGGGCAATAGAAGCGAGAGCCAAAACGAATGAATGGATTCTCGATGGAAATTTTCAGAATTTAATTCATTTTGAAAAACAAGGAGCCGCATTGCAAAATGCCATTCCTACTCCTGATCATTATTTACCGCTGATTTACACGCTTGGTTTGAAAGAAAAATCTGATGAAATTTCGCTTTTTAATGATGAATTGATTGGTGGAAGTTTGAGCATGACGAGTGTTTTGATTAATTGAAAATGGAGAATTGAAAATTGAAAATTATAAACTTTGTCAAGATTTTTTGGCAAAGTTTTTTTATTTTTTTATCAAATTTATTTTTTCTAAAATCAATTCATAACTATCAGAATTAAACGGAATTTCCATCTGATTACTCATCACAATGGTTCCTCCGTTTGATTTATTAATAGAAATGAGATGATTAAAATTCACGATATAAGATTTGTGAACCCTTATTAATTGTGGATTTTCGGCTAAATTTTCTTCGAACATTTTAAGGTTTTTACTTGCTAGAATCTTCTTACCATCCGTCAAATGTATTTCTGAATATGCTCCTTCTCCTTTGATATAAACAATTTCATCTGGCAAAATAAGTTCTATTCCGTTGCTATGAGAAATTCCTATTTTTTTGGTTTCTGAAAAATCTTTTCCTAAGTTTTCGTGAAGCACTTTTATTTTCTGACTTGTTAACTTCTGAAATCTATTTACCGCTTCTAGCAATTCTGTAGGATTAATGGGTTTTAACAAATAATCTACCGCCGAAAGTTTAAACGCTTTAATGGCATATTCTTGATAAGCTGTGGTGAAAATTATTCCAAAATTTAAATCTTTTTCGTCAAAAAAATCTAGAATTTCTAATCCAGAATGTCCAGGCATTTCGATGTCTAAAAACACCAAATCAGGCTTATGTTTATGTATAGATTTTACAGCATTAGGAATCCCATCACACTCTGCTACAATTTCTAAATGTGGCAAAAATTCCGCAATTAAATATCTAAGAGAAACTCTAGCTCTTTCTTCGTCATCTACAATCAGTGCTTTCATAATACATTAATGGGTTTTAGTTGAATTTTCACCAAAGTTCCTGTAGAAACTCCATTTTCGTTTTCCTTATTTTCTATGATGATAGAAACAGAATTTTTATACATTTTATTAAGGATTTCTACTCTTTTTTCTTGTGCCGAAGTTGCAAAAGAAGCTGGTTTTTGGTTGCCTTTTTGAGCATTAATAATTTTACTTTTTTCGATACCAATTCCGTTATCTTTTATCCTAATACAGAGAAAATCTTTTTTCAGCTCAAAGGAAATATTCAATATTTTTTCTTTTCTAGAATGCAGAAGCCCATGTTTAATAGCATTTTCTACATAAGGCTGTAAAAGCAAAACAGGAATATGAATTTTAGAAAGATAGTCCATATTTTTAGTCGAGATTTCATAGTGTAAATCTCCATTAAATCTCGCTTTTTCCAATTCCAAATACAGTTTCAGCGTTTCTATTTCTTCTTCTAAAGAGATGTAATCTTGTTCTGTAAATTCTAAAATTTTGCGCGTTAATCCAGAAAATTGAGACAAATAAGTAAGCGCTGGCTTTTTTTCATTGGTTAGAATATACGACTGCAAAGTGTTGAGTGCATTATAGAAAAAATGCGGATTCATTTGCGATTTAAAAGCTTTGAGTTTTGAACTATTGCTCTCTTTTTCTAAACGAATGGTGTCAATTTCTAGCTGTTTGGTATAATTTATTTTTCTGATTTGATATCGATAATAAAAAATGATTAAAAAAATCAACAAACCTCCTACAAAAAGTATAAAAATCCAAGATTTCCAAAAAACTTGTTTTATGGTAAAATTTAATACAATGGGCGATGCATTTTTATCTTCGGTTTTCAATGTGATTTGATAATCGCCAGCCGAAAGTGACGGAAAGTCTAATTTTCTAGAATTTTCGTCTGCGAGATGCCAATTTCCATTATTTATTTTATAAAAAACCTTGTATTTTTCTCCTGGAGTAAAATTGAGCAAAGCATATTTTAATTCCAAATTGTTTTCATCATTTTCAAATGATTTTTGAGAAGAAAAAGAAGTGATTTTACCATTTACTTTCACCTCATCTAAAATTAATTTCGGGTAATTCTGATGTTCTTGATAAGAAAG
>DITA01000098.1:0-13136 GCA_002422665.1 Flavobacteriales bacterium UBA6196 | reverse complement strand
TTAAAGATCGTCTATAATAATTAAGCGGCAAAGATAGTGATTTTATTTTTAATAAAAAATTGCGTAAAAAAATCAATAATTAATAAAATCAAATTTTGCTATTTATAAGTACAAAAGCTAAAGCCAAAATCGCTGGTAATGCTTGTACAAAAAATATTTTTCTAGAAGCAGAAAGTGCACCATAAATTCCCGCTACAATTACACAACCCAAAAAGAACAGTTGAATATTCTTTTGCCATTCTGGATTTTCTATAAAAAAGCTCCAAATTAAACCTGCTGCCAAAAAACCATTATACAAGCCTTGATTGGCGGCTAATTTTTTGGTAGGTTTAAAAAGTTCATTTGGCAGAGAACCTTTAAAAGTTTTCTTGCCCAAAGTTTCCCAAGCAAACATCTCCATATATAAAATGTAAAGATGTTCTAGGGCTACTAATGCGACTAAAATGGTAGAGAGGAATTGCATATATTAAAATTTTATGAATTAAAATTAATTGTAAATGTTAAAGTGAAAAAAGAAATACTAATTTTTAATTTTTTGTTATTGATTTTGATGTAAAGTGATTAAAACTAAATCTTGTTGAATTCAAGTTCTATTTTATTTTTCTCTATTATTACATCTGAATATTTGGTGATGATTTTCTTTTTTTTCCAGAAGGGATAAAATAAAATACTAGATTTACCAATATTAACAGTTTTTCCATTTGAATAAATAATTTCTGTAATTTCTTTATAAATATAATCTCCTTTTATATGTAATGTCGTTTTAATTTGATTAGTCAATAAATCAAATACTCTAATTATACCATTTTCCAAATTATTGTAATCTTCACTAAAATGGCTGTGGTTTAGTCCAAAACCAACAGTTAACTCATCTTTATTAATGGACAACCAAAAATTTGAATCTTTCAACTCCAAAAATTTTGTTTCATGTCCTTGAGAAAAAATTACTCTTTCACCAAGTTTTTCTTTCAGCAAGTTATAAATGTCTTCAAATTTTTTTTCGTGAGTTTTCATTTGACAATAATATTAGCTTATAAATTTAAGCTAAGTATTTTTAAATTTTGCTTACTTTTTTTGATTTTTAAATCTTTTCTAATTTTAGAATTGTGTATTAAACCTGGTAATCCTATGCTTTTACGATTTTTATTTACTTGTATTGAGTCAATGATTTCAACACCATTAAATCCATAGATAGTTTTGTTTTGTTTTTCTACAAATAATAAATTATAGTCTATCATCATTGCGTAATCTCTTGGAGCACACTCACCTGATTTGACATATTCAAGTAATTTTTTTTCAAAATATGGATATTTATCACTTTCAATCATATGAGTAAGAAACGTTGGCATAGGAAACCAGCCAATTTTCTCACTAGAAGGGAATCCGTAATTTTCAAATGTCCATATTAATAATCTGGCGTTTTTATCTACATTTTTTTTGACTAATTTTAAATTAGTTGGTCTTTCTTCTTGATCTCTTTTTAGAGCTATTTTAAAAGAATCAATTAGAGTTTTATTTAAATTTTTGTTGCAATCTTTCAATAGAGAGTTTATTTCAGAGCTATCAACTTTATATTTTTCTAATAGAGGGATGATCTTTTTGTCATTTTTCTTTGTTTCCCAATTGTAAGCATTTAATTTAACTAATTTTAGTAAGCTTTTCTTTCCACCAAAGTTTTTGTTATAATAATCAGATAATATAATAAAATTTTCAAATTCATTAAGTCTATCATCATTTTTGGGTTCAAATTTTTTAAATACTTTTCTATATTTTTTTAATGATTTAATGGTATCATTTTCAAAGCGCATAATACTATCCGCAATTAAAACTTTATTATAATAAACTATGTAATTTGTTTTTTGGTTTT
Source organism: Flavobacteriales bacterium UBA6196 (assembly GCA_002422665.1). GTDB lineage: Bacteria > Bacteroidota > Bacteroidia > Flavobacteriales > Weeksellaceae > Cloacibacterium > Cloacibacterium caeni_C. Next base: position 11,269 of record DITA01000098.1, on the reverse strand, counting down.
TACAAGAAATTAAAAGAATTAATAAAATGAATGTGAGAAAGCTTTTCATGATTAGTTTTTTTGCTAATTTAACAAAAAAATCGTCAAATCACTGCAACGATTTAATAATTTATAACTTATCACTCATCACTGAGTCTAGCTTGTTCTAATCCATTTCCAAAGCTCTTTAAAAGTCGCTTTGTTGCCGTACATTAGAATGCCTACTCTGTAAATTTTGGCAGCCAAATACACCATTCCTAGCGTAGAGATCACCAATAAGAAAATAGAAAGGGCAATTTGCCAAACAGGAACGCCAAAAGGAATTCTTGCAATCATCGCCACTGGTGAAGTAAGCGGAATAATAGATAACCAAAACGCCATCGGTCCTTCTGGATTATTGATTAAACCAAAACTTCCGTACATTCCCAGCATCAATGGTAAAATCCCAATCATGGTAAATTGTTGGGTTTCTGTTTCATTGTCTACGGCAGAACCTATCGCTGCATACATAGAACTGTAAAAAATGTAGCCCAACAAAAAGAAAACGATGAACACAAAAATGATAATTCCGAAATTCATGTCTAACAGAGAGTGTGAAATTTCTGTAAAAACGCCTTGTAAATCTAATTTATCCAACGGAATTTCTTCTTGCTGAGGAAGATTTCCAGAAATTTTAGAAAAACCTTGGTTAAAGAAAATAGCGCCTAAAATGGTCATGGTAATCCAAATGGCAAATTGGGTTAAAGCGACCAATGTAACACCCAGAATTTTGCCCATCATGAGTTCAAAAGGTTTTACAGAAGAGATGATGATTTCTACCACTCTGTTGTTTTTTTCCTCTAAAACACTGCGCATTACACGAACTCCGTAGATGATGATGAACATAAATGTCACATACATTAATCCCATACTCAAACCAGATTTTACCCCAAAAGCAAGTGTGCTATCTTGTTTGTTATTGTCCACCACATTTTTGGTGTTGATTTCGAAGTTTTTATCAATATTTTCGATTTGAGCTTCTGTAAGTCCCAGATTTTTGATTTTTTCTTTTTTAATCACTTCAGACATCGAAAAAGCGATGTTTTGCTTCACATCAAAACCAATATTTTTATTGACCAAAAGTTGGGTTTGTTTTTGTAAATTTTCAAAATTTTGGTCTTGCAATTTGGGAATAATAAGCAGTCCATCTACATTGTCTACCATTTCTGGAAGCGTACTCGTTAAAGCCTGTTCTGTAGATTCTGGCAAATAAATAAACTTCACATCTTTTGGCGTTTTCATGTTTTGTTGAAACACACCACTTTTATCGATGACATTAAAAGTATATTCGGTTTCATTCGCTTTCAGCATAAAAGCAATTAAAGCACCGAATCCTATCAATAGAATTGGGGCTAAAAGCGTGAGAATGATAAAAGATTTCTTTTTAACCTGTGTTAGAAATTCTCTTTTGGTTATGATGAAGATATTTTTCATTTTGTTGCTTTCGGCTTTCTGCAATATGCATTCTGCCTTATATTTTTTGTGAAAAATTAATAATTATAAACTGCTGATTGCTGATTGCGGAGAGCTTACTGCTGTAATAAATACTTCATTCATGCTCGGAATTTTTTCGTCAAAACTTCTGATTTTTCCAGCTTTCATTAAATCATTGAGCAAAAGATTTTGGTCTTCATTGTAGTTTAAGTCAAATGAAATTAAACCATGTTGGTCATGAATATTGACAAGGTTATACTGATTTTTCAGCGTTTCTAAATTTTCGGAATTTACATCAGACAAAACTACGTTGAATAGATTTTGCTTGAATTTTTCTCTTACTTCAAAGACTTTTCCGTCTAGAATTTTTCTGGATTTATTCATGAGAGCCACACTATCGCAAAGTTCTTCTACACTTTCCATCCGGTGAGTAGAGAGAATGATGGTGGTTCCTTGTTCTTTCAATTGAAGAATTTGGTCTTTTACTAAATTTGCATTCACTGGGTCAAATCCAGAAAAAGGCTCATCTAGAATCAATAGTTTGGGTTGATGTAAAACCGTCACCACAAACTGAATTTTCTGCGCCATTCCTTTAGAAAGTTCAGAGAGTTTTTTGTTCCACCAATGGTCAATTTCTAAACGGTCAAACCAATATTTCGCTTGAGATAGAGCATCTTGCTTTTTCATTCCTTTGAGCGCTCCGAAATAGAGAATTTGGTCGCCAACAGTCATGTTTTTGTACAATCCTCTTTCTTCAGGCATGTAACCGATGTCTTTAATATGATGAGGATTAAGTTTTTCTCCATTGATGAAAACTTCGCCAGAATCTGCTTGTGTAATTTGGTTAATAATTCTGATGAAAGTGGTTTTTCCTGCTCCATTTGGACCGAGAAGTCCATAAACAGTAGCTTTAGGAACGTGTATGCTGAAATCTTGCAATGCAATTTTTTTTCCAGCACTATATGTTTTGGTAACGTGATTTGCTTGTAGCATTATAGTTTAAATTCTAAAGAATTAGTTGCGAAATTACGGAATTGTTACGAGATAAAAGAAGATTTAAAAGCAATACTAATAATACAATTTTTGTTTTATATGCTCTGTCGTTCCTACGGAACTTTATTTGTTTTGTCTGAATTTTACTACAAACGTTTCGTTCCTACGGAACTCACTTTTTTAAATTTTAAAAAAATTAAATTACTTTAATGAAAAATAGTTAAAATTTAAATCTTCCATCATCCTACATCCTACATCCTACATCCAACTTATTTATAAATCTCTACTTCTATTTCTCCATCTTCTGTAATTGCGCCTCTGTACATTCCAGAAGTGTTAAAAGGCATGGCGATATTTCCGTTTTTGTCTAGCGCAATTAAGCCACCATCACCGCCCATTTTTTCGATTTCGTCTATGGTTTCTTGTGCTGCTGTTTTCACATCTTTATTCAAATATTGAATTTTTGCTGCGATGGTTCTTGCTGCAGTAGAACGAATGAAAAATTCGCCCCATCCTGTTGCAGAAATTCCTACATTTTCATCAGCATAAGTTCCCGCTCCAATAATCGGTGCGTCGCCAATTCTGCCATATTTTTTATTGGTCATTCCGCCAGTAGAAGTTCCTGCGGCCAAATTCCCAAATTGGTCAAGAGCAACGCAACCTACGGTTCCAAATTTCTGGTCAATGATAAAATAATTAGGTTTTGAATTTTCTGCTTTAGGATTTTTTAATTTTTCTAGTTCTTTTGCTTTTTGAAGGGATTTCCAACGGTTTTCTGTCCAGAAATATTTAGGATTTACGATTTCTAAACCTTGTAATTTAGCAAATTGTTCCGCGCCGTTACCAGAAAGCATCACGTGTTCTGATTTTTCCATTACCGCAATCGCAGCTTTTATTGGATTTTTGATGGTGTGAACTCCTGCTATGGAACCTGCTTTTTTATCTTTTCCATTCATAATGGCGGCATCGAGTTCATTCTTTCCATCATGCGTGAAAACGGCTCCTTTTCCAGCGTTAAACAATGGAGAATCTTCCATTACTACGATGGCTGCTTCTACCGCTTCCACGGAAGTTTTACCGTTTTTAATTTCTGCATAAGCTTTTTGAAGCGCTTCGGTGAGTTTTTCTAAATATTCTTCTTCTAACTCGGGAGACATTTTTTCTCTGATGATGGTTCCTGCACCACCGTGAATAACGACTACGTATTTTTTTTGAGCCATTAGAAATAAAGAAAAGAACAACCCGAAGAGTAATGCTAATTTTTTCATGTTGAGATATAATTTCGTGTGGCTCAAATTTAGAAAAAATTAAGCACTATTTTTGATTAATCAACATTTTTAAATAGACTGTATTGAAATAATTCTCGGTCTACTTTTTTCTTCCAAGCTTCTTGTTTTGGATTTTTTTGGAAGAGAATTTTTTGCCCAATTTTAATATAATAATCCTGATTATCTGCGTCAAATTGGTTGGATGCTTTTTCTTTCATTACATTCCAATGCTGAATTTTCTTTCGGTAAATAGAAATATTAGTTATGTTTTTTTGTCGGAGACTTTCTACGGATTTTCTCATTTTTCGAGCATATAATTCGGTGAGGTCAAAATGAATTTGCTCATGTTGTAAAACATAATCGTTTTTGAGAAGCATCCAAGATTCATTAGGGTCAAAATACGTTTTAATAGAAAAGTCAGGAACCGAATTTTTATTTCTTTGAAATGATGAATATTCTATTCTAATGGCACTTATTGCTCCTAAAAATTGCTGTTGATTTACTTTAATCGTGTCATTATTTTCCGCTTTAAAATCTTGAATTTTCAATTTTTTATTTTCTTGCCAAAGAATAAAATCATCTTTCACAAAAGAAAAACTCATTAGTGAAATAAAGCCAACGAAAAAGAATATATTTTTGAGGATTTGGTTTTTCATACTGTTTATTAAACAATTTTTTTGCCAAAATAGTATGAAAAAAATCCAACTGAATTATCAGTTGGATTTTTGTATTTATCCCTAAATTTTTAAGAGAACATGTCTCTTACTTTGTCAAAAAATGATTTTTCTTTTCCAGAAGGTTCTGCTTGCATTTGACCGGTTTTCATTTGCGTTTCGAAGAACTCTTTTTGTTCTGGAGTGAGTTTTTGAGGAGTCCAAACGTTTACATGAACAAACATATCGCCTCTTCCGTAAGAATCAATGCTTGGTAAACCTTTTCCTGCCAATCTTAGAATTTTGCCAGATTGTGTTCCTGCATCAATTTTAATTTTAACTTTTCCACCGACGGTATTAATTTCTTTAGAAGTTCCCAAAGCTGCTTCGGCAAAAGAAATATAGAGTTCTTGGTGTAAATTATCGCCTTCACGTTTTATAGTAGCATCTTGTTCTTCTTCGATGACCACTAATAAATCTCCAGGAATTCCACCAAAAGGTGCGTCATTACCTTTTCCACGAACGTTTAATTGAATTCCGTCTCTAGCTCCCGCTGGAATTTTGATAGAAACTTCTTCTTCTGATTTGATGAGTCCTTCAGAATTGGCTCCTGCAGGAATTTTATCTGCAATTTTACCTAAACCGTTACACGTTCCACAAGTGGTTTGCGTTTGCATTTGACCGAACATGGTGTTCATTATTTTAATCTGAACTCCGCTTCCGTTACAAGTGGTACACGTTTTAGAAGTAGCACCTTCCGCTACTTTCATTCGTTTTACTTTTATGGTTTTAGTGGTGCCATTCACCATTTCGTCGAGATTTAATCTGATTCTAACTCTCAAGTTAGAACCTTTGATTTGATGGCTTCTTCCGCCACCGCCAAAACCGCCGCCACCGAAATGTCCGCCGAAAATATCTCCAAATTGTGAGAAAATATCTTCCATGTTCATTCCGCCACCGCCGAAACCGCCGCCGTAACCACCACCTGCAGCTCCGCCAACTCCAGCATGACCGAATTGGTCATAACGAGCTTTTTTATCGGCGTCGCTTAATACTTCGTAAGCTTCTGCAGCTTCTTTAAATTTTTCTTCTGCAGATTTATCTCCCGGATTTTTGTCTGGGTGATATTTGATGGCCAATTTACGGTAAGCCTTTTTGATTTCGTCTGCGCTGGCTGATTTTGATACGCCTAATATTTCGTAATAATCTCTTTTTGACATCTTATAAGGTGAATTATTTCTTGTGAATTCGCTACGCTATGAATTGGTGAATTTTTTAAATTGACTCACTGAAATTCAATAGCAAAGCAAATTTGACTATTTTTAGTTTCCTGTAACTACTTTTGCAAATCTAATTACTCTATCGTGTAACTGATAACCCGTTTCTACTACATCTACAATTTTTCCTTTTAATTCCTCAGATGGAGCAGGAATAGAGGCAATTGCTTCATGGAAATCTACATTAAACTCATCACCAGCATTTACTTCAACTGTTTTTAAACCTTTGTCTGATAATGTATTTTTGAATTTTTGATAAATCAATTCTACGCCTTTCAAGTCTGATTCATTGCCGCTTTTTGCAATTTCTTTGATGGCTCTTTCGAAATCATCTAAAACAGAAAGCATAGCAATCATCATTTCGGTATTTGCATATTGTGCAAACTCCATTTTTTCTTTTAAGGTTCTTCTTTTATAATTTTCAAACTCTGCATACAAACGAATGTAGCGGTCTTTTTCTTCTGCCAAAAGTTCTTCTGCAGTAGGTTGTTCTGTCACACTTTCTGTAGTGTTTTGTTCGTTTTGTAGATTTTCTTGACCTTCTTTATTTAAATTTTCTTCGTGTAGTTCTTTGTTTTCGCTCATTTCATTAGAATTTTCTACTGCAATATTTCAAAGATTTTGCCAAAGAGCAGTTTAGGAAAAATTGGCAGAATTTTGTAAAATCAGAAATCTTTATTTCTGTAACTTCAAACGATAAGAAAGTCCAAAAGAAAAGAAATATTTAGCGGAAATTTCGGAAAGTCCAATTCCCGATGAAGTGTCGAGCATAAAATTGTCATTGACTAAATAAGTGAAACCACCATTTAATCTTGTATCTGCGGTTTGATTTGGAGAAACAAAACCATAAATTTCTACGAAATAATTCAGTTTAGGCGAAATGCTTTTCCCAAGAGCTAAAGTATAGAGATAGGTTTCGTGTAAATCTTCGTTCCAAAACATTCCCAAATTGTAACCCAAAGAAGTTTTGGGATTGAGATTATTTTGAAAAGTGAAACGAAATGCTGGAGTTATGGTTTTTCTTTGATGAACTTCACTTTTTCTCACTTCAGCTTTGCCTATAAAAGAAACTTTTGGGAAAATTCCCTTTTCTTCTAAAAGACTGGTTTTGAAACCTAAACTTACGGGTTGTAGCTCATAAACACTAGATGATGGAGTAGTAGAAAGCGAGAATTCTGTGATTACTCTCAGTTCTACTTTGTCATTGAATCCATATTTCCAAAGAATAGTGGGGAGGTGAAAATGATTGTTTTCTCGATTTGTTTTTTCAAACATGAAGCCCATTTCTGTTTGTAGGTAATTTTTTGGAACTACATATACAGATTCTGTTTGGTCTGGACGATCCAATTGTATGGTTTCTTGAGCGTGTAAAAAATTTGCGAAAAGAACCGTTGTTATTGCTTTTTTCATCATTACGAAGTAAAAGTTTGATACAGTAAGTAAAGATTTAGAACCACGATGATGATGGAAATAATCCAAGCAAGAGTTTTCAAAGCAGGTTTATTCACAAATTCTCCCATTTTTAGTTTATCACTCGTAAACATGACTAAAGGAATTACCGCAAAACTGAGTTGCATTGATAAAATGACTTGACTTAAAACCAATAAATCAGTGGTTCCTTTTTCGCCATAAATAATAGCGATAATAAACGCTGGAACGATTGCTAAAAGTCTGGTAATTAATCTTCTGAGCCAAGGTTTTAATTTAAGATTTAGGAAACCTTCCATCACGATTTGTCCCGCTAATGTTCCTGTAAGTGTAGAGTTTTGTCCAGAAGCTAATAAGGCTACTGCAAATAAAATACTGGCTAAACTGGTTCCCAAAATCGGCGAAAGCAATTTGTAGGCATCATGAATATCTGCTACATCTTTGTAACCAGAATAATGGAAAGTTGCCGCCGAAACAATTAAAATAGCTGCATTGATAAAAAAGGCGAAAAGTAACGAAACAGTACTGTCTATGGTTGCGAATTTTATTGCCATTTTCTTTCCTTCGGAAGTTCTAGGGTAAGCTCTGGTTTGTACTAAACTGCTGTGCAAATATAAATTATGAGGCATTACTGTCGCGCCTAAAATTCCGATTGCGATGTAAAGCATTGATGGATTAAAAATAATTTCTTTCTTCGGAAGTAGGTTGCTTAAAATAGGCATAATTTCTGGTTGACTAACCAAAATTTCATATAAGAAACAAGCGAAAATGACGAAAATAAGTCCTGCTACAAAACTTTCGAGCCACCTAAAACCTTTGGATTGAAGCATCAGAATAAGCAAAACATCAATTCCAGTGATTAAAATCCCAACAGGAAGCGGAATTCCGAAAAGTAAATTTAAAGCAATTGCAGAACCGATAACTTCTGCTAAATCACAAGCAATAATGGCGATTTCGCATAAAACCCATAAAATAAAATTTACCGTTGGCGAAAAATGGTCTCTGCAAGCTTGTGCTAAGTCTCTTTCGGCTGCAATTCCTAGTTTTAAAGATAAATGTTGAAGGATAATTGCAAAAATATTGGATAAAAGAATAACGGATAGTAAAGTATAACCAAATTGTGAACCTCCTGCAATATCGGTTGCCCAATTTCCTGGGTCCATATAACCTACAGCTACCATCAAACCAGGACCTGCAAATGCAAAAAGTTTCTTCCAGAAACTGCCATCAGTAGGAATGTGAATAGAAGCAAAAGATTCTGATAAGGAGTTTTGGTCATTATTTCTTCTCCAAGGTTTTTTCATAAATGTTAGATTAGTCTAACAAAATTAGTTAAATATTTCTTATTCAGAAAATAAATATAAAAAAAACGCTTAGAAAATTTTCTAAGCGTCTGTAATTGAGGTAGTTATTTTAAAAATTATTTGGCAAATCTTAATGCTATTTTTCTGTCGATGCCTCTTTCTTCATCGGTTGCAGTAGCAGGTAAAGTAGCAAATTTACTTCCGTAACCTTCTGCATTTACAATTTGTTTTTCTAAGCCAGCTTTAGTCAATTCATTTTTTATAAAATCTGCTCTAGCTTGAGAAAGGACTAAATTTTCAGTTTCGGTTCCGGATTTATCAGTGTAAGCACCGATTTTAATTTTGACTTCGGGATACGTTTTTAAAATTTTAATAAGATTAGCAATTTGTTCTGTTCCAGATGTTAATTGGTCTGATTTCCCAGAAGCAAAAGTTACTTGGTCAAATTCATACCAAGTAGATATTAACGCATCGTCATCTTGAGCATTTTTATAATTTTCTGCTTTTAAAAATGTAATCATTCTATCTTCTAAACCATCAGAAACCACTTGCAGAGAATTTCCTTTGAACTCCATTTTTTTCTGAGCATCTGATAAAGAATCAGCTGGAATAGGTTCTGGAATTATAGTAACGTTTTCTGTTGCGGTTTTGGTTTTAAGAACTTCTTTTTGAGCTAATTGGTTCCATAAAAACCAAGCAACAATACCAAGAACAAGTAAGGGAAGAAGCCATTTCCAGAAGGAATTTTTTTCTGAGTTTTCTTGATGTAAGATTTTAACTTCTTCTTTTGTTTTATGAGTAATTGGAGCCGAAGTTTCAACCGGAATTTCTGTATTTTTTTCTAGTAAATTTTCTAAACCTAATTGTTCTAAAGACATTCCTGCTGGTAATAAAGCTGTAATTAAGCATCTGTTTTCGGCTAATTTTGAAAGAATTCCTTGGTCATCTAATCCATTTTCATGCGCGCATTTTTTTATTCCTTGGAGTGTGGCAGCAGTTGCAACTTTTAAAAGGTTTTCAGCCGAAGACTTATTGATGTTAGCATATTCAGAGACATGAGAAAGGATGTGTTCACTTTTTTCTCCTAAAATTTTAGAAATAATATTCTCTATTTCTGGACTATTTCCTGCTTTTTCGAGTAAATTTTCAGAGAAATGGAGAGATGAAGTTTCAAGAAGTGCGTTGATGACATCATCTTGTTTAGAATTTTGGGCAAAAACTCCTAAAACCGCTGGAAAAAGACTTCCTAAAGCTTTTGAAACATTTGATTCGCTTTCTCCTAACTGAATAGCGGCTTCGGAAATTAATTTGGGGTTTAATGGGTGTTTTATAAGGTCAATGAGTGACATGGTGTTGGTATAAAAAATTAACGAAGTTAAAGTTAAAAATTTTTTCCTTTACTTCGTTAATTCTTAAAAAATATGATGAGAAATTAATCTTCTCCTTGAAATCTTAATAAGCCTTTGCAAAAAGAACTCTTTTGTTAGAAGGTTTTCCTGTAATCAAAGAAATTCCTTGCTCTTCTTCTGCATCTAGAGGAATACATCTAATGGTAGCTTTGGTTTCTTCTTTGATTTGCTCTTCTTCTTCAGCAGTTCCGTCCCAATGTGCAGCTATGAAACCTCCTTTTTCTTCTAACACTTTTTTGAATTCTTCGTAAGAATCTACTTTTGTAATATGTTCGTTTCTATAAGTTTCTGCTTTTTTGTAGATGTCATTTTGAACGGTTACCAATAGCTCTTCAATGTAATCTTCGATTTTTTCTAACGAACGAACTTCTTTGGTTAAGTTATCTCTTCTTGCAATTTCTACTGTTTTATTTTCTAAATCTCTAGCGCCCATTGCAATTCTTAATGGAACTCCTTTTAATTCATATTCTGCAAATTTCCAGCCTGGTTTGTACTCCGTTCTGTCGTCATATTTTACAGAAATTCCTTTTGCTTTTAATTTGTCAAAAATGTCATTAGCTACCACAGAAATTTCAGCCAATTGTTCTTCTCCTTTGAAAATAGGAACAATTACCACCTGAATTGGAGCCAATTTTGGAGGAAGTACCAAACCAAAATCATCCGAATGTGTCATTATCAAGGCTCCCATTAATCTGGTAGAAACGCCCCAAGAAGTAGCCCAAGCAAATTCTTGTTTTCCTTCTCTATTGGTGAATTTCACATCAAAAGCTTTAGCAAAATTTTGTCCTAAAAAGTGAGAAGTTCCAGCTTGAAGTGCTTTTCCATCTTGCATCATCGCTTCAATACAATACGTTTCATCTGCACCTGCAAATCTTTCAGTAGGTGTTTTAAAACCTTTGATTACTGGAATCGCCATGAAGTTTTCTACCACATCAGCATACACTTCGAGCATTTTTTCAGTTTCTTCGATGGCTTCATCTCTAGTTGCGTGTGCAGTGTGACCTTCTTGCCAAAGAAATTCAGAAGTTCTAAGGAAAAGTCTGGTTCTCATTTCCCAACGAACAACATTTGCCCATTGATTGATAAGAATTGGTAAATCTCTATATGATTGAATCCAAGATTTATAGGTGTTCCAGATTATTGCTTCAGAAGTTGGACGAACAATCAGTTCTTCTTCTAATTTTGCTTCTGGGTCTACGATTAATTTATGCGGATTGTTTGGGTCTGTTTTTAGTCTGTAGTGAGTTACTACAGCACATTCTTTGGCAAATCCTTCTGCATTTTTTTCTTCAGCTTCAAATAAGCTTTTCGGGACAAAGAGTGGGAAGTAAGCGTTTTGGTGACCAGTTTCTTTGAATTTTTTGTCTAGTTCTGCTTGAATTTTTTCCCAAATTGCATAACCGTAGGGTTTAATCACCATGCTTCCTCTTACACCTGAGTTTTCCGCAAGGTCTGCTTTTACTACAAGTTCGTTATACCATTTGC
>DITA01000112.1:0-9912 GCA_002422665.1 Flavobacteriales bacterium UBA6196 | reverse complement strand
AGAAAAATCCTATGAGGAGAAGGAGTAAAGCATGATACATTTGGTATTTTACACCGGTTTCAAAACTGGTCAATCTTTCTACAGAAAGAACTTTCTTTAAAGCATGCGCACCGAATGCTCCTAAAATTACAGAAGTTAATCCGTAAACTGCGCCGATGATTAAGGTAATGGTTTTCATTACTTATTTCTAAGTTTATTTAATTCTGAGATTACTTCGTGGTGACTAACTGTTTTGTCTTTAAAATAGCTAACGAAATATTGTTTTTCTTCTTCTGTAGCGCCAAATTGGTTTAAGATATTGAATAAATGCATTTTCATATGTCCTTTTTGGATTCCTGTAGTCACCAAAGAACGAAGTGCAGCAAAATTCTGAGCCAGACCAGAAACAGCCAAAATACTCATCAATTCTTGAGCTGATGGTTTTCCAAGTAATGCTAAAGAAAACTTCACTAAAGGATGAAGATTGGTTAAACCACCAACTACACCAACTGAAATTGGTAAATCTATCCAAAATCTGAAAATTCCGTTGTCTGTAGTACAATGCGTAAGAGATTTGTATTTGCCATCTTTACTTGCATAAGCATGCGCACAAGCTTCAGTAGCACGGAAATCGTTTCCTGTGGCTATTACAACTGCATCTACTCCGTTCATAATGCCTTTGTTATGGGTAGTTGCTCTGTATGGTTCTATTTCTGCGATGGTAACGGCTTGTTTAAATTTCCAAGCGAATTCTTCGTTAGAAATTCCACTGTCGTCTTTTAAATCATCAATTTTACAAGAAACTTCTGCTCTTACAATACAATCTGGAGTGAAGTTTGATAGAATATTCATCACAATCTGAAGCGAGTTTTTCTCGTCTTCTGAGAAAGCATCAGATTGAGCTACTTCGTCTTTTAACGTTTTCCCGAACTGTTCCAGACAAGAATTGATAAAATTAGCACCCATAGAATCTACCGTATTGAAACTAGCTTTCAGTTGATAATAATCGGCTAATTCCGAAGTTTTATCTATGAGTTTAATATCTAAAATTCCGCCACCACGCTTTCTCATGTTTGCGGTAATATCTTCTGTAGCTTCAAAGAGTTTTTTCTTTAAGGTAAAATTGAAAAAATGCAATAATGTATGCGCTTCTACTTTGAAGATAAAGTGCGTGTGTCCTAATTTCTCGGTGTTAATAATCGTGGTTTTGAAACCGCCTCTTTCTAACCAGAATTTTGCAGATTTGGAAGCTGCAGCAACTACAGAACTTTCTTCTACAGCCATTGGTAAAGCCATCAATTTTCCTTCAATGAGGAAATTGGGTGCAATTCCGTAAGGCATGTAAAAATTGGTAATGGTATTTTCTGAGAATTCTTCGTGAAGTTTTTGTAAGTCTGGATTATCGTTCCAATATTGCTGAAGAATCTGTTGGTATTCTTGGTTTCCTTGTAAATATTCGTTTATTAACCAATCAATTTTGTGTTGTTTCGAAAGTTTAGAAAAGCCTTCAATTGGTTTATGATTCATAGAATTGTTTTTTTACTTTCCAAAGATACAAAATTTGAAGAAGAAGACTAGAGTAGTGTTTTTACAAATAAACTATGAGAGAAAGTGATAAAAAAAACAGTTTGAAATTCAGGTAAATAGAGATTTTTTGTATTTTTTTTTGTTTTAGCTATTGCAAATAGAAAAATTTGTATTAAATTTGCACCACCAAAAACGGTATAGACTCATGGTGTAACGGTAGCACTACGGTTTTTGGTACCGTCTGTCGGGGTTCGAATCCCTGTGAGTCTACACTTATTAAGAAACCTTCTGATTTTTCAGGAGGTTTTTTTGTTTCTAAAAATTCTATAAAATTCCAAAAAAATTCTATAATGCTCTGTTAATGTTATTGTTGAATCTTTGCAATATAAACATCAAAGATTAAGAAAATGACAACGATAATACAAAACACTACCACTTTTGGATACAAAATAGTACACACTATTTTTCAAAATGAATACGTGCAATTATCTGCTCAATATCTTACCGCAGATTTTGTGATTATGGCATTAATTATAGAATCTAAAAAAATCCTACATAAAATTATCTAACACCAAAAAACGAAACTATGAATAATTTAAAACAGATAGAGGATTATTTTATAAAGCTTCACAGGAATTTTGGTATTTCTGAATTGTCTTACCAGAACAGAAGATTAGAACTAGACGAAAGCAATATGAAACAATTGGTTTTCGCTTCTGAAGCTTTTGATGAGGAATTTGAAAATCTCGTAGATCATTGCTCCATGATTTATGATGAATTACAAAAGGGCTTTTCTTTAAAAATAAGAAAAGATGTAAACAATAATTATTTAGTTAACGTAATTTAAAAATTAGAAAGTCATGAACATTTTATTATTAATACTCGCAGCCATTTTTATTGGATATTCTATAGAAACCTTCCATGAAAGTAGAACCAAACTGAATATTGTAAAAGTTATCTTATTCTCATTTTTAGTAGCATTTCTCGCTAGTGGAATAAGCGCTTATGTTTTAGATAAAAATCTATTTACAGATTTATTTGACGGAACGCTTCTCTTCAGCGGAATTGTAACGTCTATTATAACTACTTATTTTTTGAAATCTATCGTAAGTGAATAAAAATAAAATTCTGTAACAGTTTCAGAAAATCATATAAAACAAAAGATTTCAGTTCTATGCAACTTTGCAATAACATAAAAACAACATAAAACTTAACACAAAAAATTTAAAATTATGAAAAACGTAAAAAGAGCTATTTTAGGAATAGGAATTTTATCAGCAGGTTTATTAAGCGCACAAAGTGCAGAAATGACAAACATGCTAAAAATTGGAGGAAATGTAGGAATAGCTGCTCCATCTACCAATGCTTCTGCAAATTTAGGTTTAGATGTTGCTTATCAACATTTGGTAACTCCAGGATTTGGATTAGGGATTGCTACAGGTTATAATCACTTCTTCGGAAAAGATAATGATGGAATCGAAAATAATGATTTCGGAGTAGTTCCAGTAGCAGGTTTAATCAGGGTTTATCCTAAACAAACAGGATTTTATTTCGGAACAGATTTAGGATATGCATTTATCACAGGTGATGAAAACGTAGCAGCTAATGCTCCTGTTGCAAGACCTGATGGTGGTTTTTATCTAAAACCAGAATTAGGATGGCATAACAGACATTGGAATGTAGCATTACAATATACTAAAGTATTCACCGGTTCTAAAGGAGACTTACCAGGACAAGATTTTAATGCAGCTTCTCTAGGTTTAGGTGTTGCTTATAACATTCCTTTAGGTGAATAATTTCATCCACAAAAACTAACAGTTAAAAAAGTAGTTTTCTCTTCATATAGTTTATTATTTAGTTAACTCTCACAAGTACGGATTATTTTGTTATTTGTGAGAGTTTTTTAAGATTTTAGACAAAAACAATGAGAGCTTACTTTTTTTACTAACTTTATAAACTAAATAATAACACAATGAAAATATTTACAAAATTTGACTATAACGCAGTTTGTAAAAAAGTATTAGAAGAAAAATTAGACCAATTAGGTGCTAAATATAGAGTAGTCGCTTTTGGTGAAGTAGAATTTTTAGAAAAAATTCCTGCCGAAAAGATGAAAGAATTCCGTGCAGAATTAGAAGAGTACGGCATTACCATTATCGAAAATCAAAAGACCGTTTTGATTGAAAAAATTAAAGAAGCAATCTTAGAAATGGTTCATTCTGAAGAGCCCATTAATGTAAAAGCTTCTGTTTATCTTACCGATAAACTTAATCACAGTTATGGTTATCTATCCAATTTATTTTCAGAAGTTACGTTTAGTTCTATAGAAAACTACATTATGATGCAGAAAATAGAACATGCCAAAAATTTAATTATTAAAGATAATCTTACCTTAACGGAAGTTGCTTATCGTTTAAATTACAGCAGTGTAGCGCATTTAAGCACACAGTTTAAAAATATTACAGGAATTACACCATCTCAGTTCCAGAGAATTATTACCAAACGTAGAGAAATTGCGAATAAAAAATAAATCTAAATAAAAAACTATGCACACAGATTACATTCACATCATCTTGGCAGATGACGACGAAGATGACAGATTATTCTTCACCGATGCTTTTTCTGAACTGAAAATCAATACCAAAGTTCATACCTATAATGATGGAGTAGAACTCATGAATTATCTTAATTCAGACGAAGCGGTTTTACCACAGGTTCTATTTTTAGACTTGAATATGCCTAAAAAGAATGGGATAGAATGTCTCCACGAAATAAAATCCAATAAAAAATTTGATGATATTGCCATTGCCATTTATTCTACCTCTTCTTCAGAAGAGCATATAGAAGAAACTTTCGTAAGTGGCGCGAATATTTACATCAAAAAACCAAATGATTTTGATACACTTAAAAAAGTTTTATCAGATGTAGTGGCTATTAATTGGCAATACCATACTTCTGGTCTTAATAAAGATAATTTTTTACTGAGAATGTAATTTTATATGAAATTTACGAACAGACCTCTTTTTCTTAAAATTATTTTTGCGATTACCATAGCAATTATACTTTTTATTTCTTCTGTTTCCTTCAAACATATTAGAGCATTACATGATTCTAATGAAATTGTAGAACACACCTATCGTGTTCTGATAAAAATAGAGCATGTTTTTACTAAAATTAAAAATGTAGAAATAGACAGAAGAAACTATTTATTGACTCATGACAAAAAATTACTCCATCAAATTGAGTTTGATAAAGTAGAAATTAAACAAAATCTAGAACAACTCAGAGAAATAACTTCGGATAATCCTTACCATTTTCAAACGACTAAAAAATTAGAATCTTTAATAGAAAAAAAACTGAAAGTAGTAAACGAAGTTTTAGATCCTAACTTTGATTTAAATGATATCCAGAAAGTTACAGATAATATCTACAGAGGAAAAGCGGTGATGGATGAAATTTCTGCCATTATTAGAAATCTAAGACAATCTGAGACTCATCTTCTAGAAACAAGGTCTTTAAAAAGTGATCAAGTCAATAAATACACACCACTCGTGAATTTATTGACCTTCTTTGTTACAATTGTTCTCTTAATTCTTGCCATTATTAAAATCAATAGAGATTTAAAAGAAGCGACCATAAATAATGAAAAACTAATTCTTGCAAATGAAACCGCTAATCTTGCCGAACAAATCGGTAATTACGGAACATGGCAACTTAATGTAGAAACCAAAAAATATACTTTTTCCGAAAATGAATATCGTCTCTTAGGTTATGAGCCTAATTCTTTAGATGATAATTATGAAGGATTTATGAATAGAATTCATCCTGAAGACTTGTATTACGTACAAGGAATTGTCTCCGAGATGATTAATCATGAAACCTTATCACCATTCACTTACAGAATCATTAGAAATGATGGAGAAGTAAGATATCTGCGTGCTTCTGGTAAAATGATAAAAAATCTTAAAAACGAAAAAATCTTATTAGGAATTACCAGCGATGTATCAGAAGAGATAGAAAACCAAAAAAATATTTCAGAAAAAAATATTGAATTAGAAAAGAAAAATAGAACACTTTTCTTGGCTAATGAAACCAATAAAGAAGCAGAAATTGCGGGTAATTACGGTACTGCGCAATGGTTTGTAAAAGATAATAGATTTATATTTTCTGATAATAATTACCGCTTATTTGGTCTAGATCCTAAAGATAAGCCAGAGTTTTCTGATTTATTTAAACAAGTGCATCCAGATGATAAAGCAATGGTAGATTCTAAGCTGGATGAAATGGCAGAAAACAAATCTTTTAATCCATATATCATCAGAATTATTAGAGCAGATAACCAAGAAATAAAATATCTGTCTATTAATAATAAGCATATAAAAGATGACAGTAATGAAGAATATGTGCTCATTATTTCTCTAGATGTTACCGAAATTTTCAAAGCACAGAACACCATTTTAGAGAGAAATAAAGAACTCGAAAAAATCAATAACGAAATGTTGCTCTCGAATAATGCATTGAAATTTGGTGAAGAAATTGGTGGGTATGGAAATTGGAGTTGGAACATCAAAGAAAATACTTGGTATTTTTCAGACAATCTTTACAAATTATTAGGAGCAGAACCAAAATCTTTTGAGTCTAATCTAGATAATTATTATAACTACGTACATCCAGAAGATTTAGAATATTTTAAAACTGTAATGGCAAAAATGGAAGAAGAAGAAAATCTTCCTGCCTTTACTTATAGAATTTTGAGACCTTCAGGAGAAATTCTTCATGTGAAAGGAGTAGGAACACCTACTTATGACTCAAACGGTAATAAGTTTTTGGGAGGAGTAGTTGTAAATATTTCGGAAGAAGTAAAAAGAAGTCAAATTCTTCAAAAAGCTTTTGAAGAAATAAAGTATTACAATGAAAGTAGCAAGGAAGCTGAAGTTATTGGTAAATATGGATTCTGGAAATGGAATGTAGATAAAAATGAATTTGAGTTTTCGGATAATATTTTCAGACTTTTTGGAGTAGAAAAAGAAAATTTTGATCCTAAAGTAGATAATTTTATTCCGTATGTATATCCAGAAGATTTAGAGTATGTTTTAGAAAATCTTCAGAAATTACAGAATAAAGATAAAAACGCAAAACCTTACGAACATAGAATTGTAAAAAAAAATACTGGTGAAATTAGATACATTAGAGTTACTAATAAACCAATTGAAGATTCAGATCAAGGATTTTATTATTTAATGATAACTCAAGATATTACCGAAGAAGTCAATAAAAATATAGAAACCAACCAAAAAAATAGAGAACTAGAGTCTTCTAATAGAGAATTGCAGGCATTCAACTATGTAGCGAGTCACGATTTGCAAGAGCCGTTAAGAAAAATCGAAACTTTCATCTCTAGGTTGGAAGCCAAAGATTATCAGAATCTTACGGAAACTGGTCAACAGTACTTCGATAGGATAAAAGTTGCAGCAGGAAGAATGAGGTTGCTCATCAAAGATTTACTGCAATTCTCCAGAACCAATAAATCTGAACAAATTTTCGAAAAAGCAGACCTTAATGATTTGTTGGAAAACGCAAAACACGAAATTGCAGAACCTATAGAAGAGAAAAAAGCAGTGATTCATACCGCTCATCTTCCGAAAATGAAAGTGATTCCTTTCCAGATTCAGCAGTTGTTTATCAATTTATTGGGGAATTCTATTAAATATTCTAAGCCAGACGTTGCTCCAGAAATCAAAATAGATTACGAAAAAGCATCTTTTGAAAAAGTAGGAAATGTAACTTTCACTGCGAAGAGAATTTTCCACAAGTTTACTTTTACAGATAACGGAATTGGTTTTTCTCCAGAATATTCGGATAGAATATTCGAACTTTTCAGCAGATTACACAATAAAGACGAAATCGCAGGAACCGGAATTGGTTTAGCTATTTGTAAAAAAATTGTAGACAATCATAAAGGCTTCATCTTCGCCGAAGGAACACCAAACGAAGGAGCCACATTTACCGTTTATTTGCCAGAAGTTTAAATAGAAATCATTAAATATTAAAACACGCTTTTAGAGCGTGTTTTTTTATGCAAATTCTATAACAATAACCCAATTTTTTGTAATGAAATTGCTTCGCAATTGTCACATCTTTGTCATGTAGAAAGCGAAGAAAATTCTTCAGAGAAGTTGTTCATTTTATTCTACAATATTTTTACTTCTGCTTTTTTAAAAAAGGATTAAAAAATTGAAATTTTATAACATCTTAAAATTCTAAAAATTTTAATTAAAATGATGTAATAAATTGTAAATCAAAAATTTAAATATTTGTATTGTTAAAATGAAACAACAGATTTTAATTTTCATTGAAACAGAGAAGTAGCAATTATATAACAAAGCATTAAAATTATGTAACGAGAAAAATAGGTGATTTTTAAAAATTTGCAGATTAAAGAGATGATATAAATTATTATGAGTTATGAATAAATTTACCTATTTCACGGTTACATTGTTAATAATAATATGGGCAATTGGATTTTTCTTCTTCGAAACAAGTATACTGATTAACATACTATTTGTCTTAGCACTTTGTATTATGATTTATGAAATTATAAAAGACGACATTAACAATAAACAGTAAAATTATGAACACCACAGCAAAAAGAACATTAGGAGTATTAGGCGCAACAGCAGTAGGCGCAGTAGCAGGAATTTTATTTGCACCAGCAAAAGGAAAAGACACCAGAGCAAAACTGAGAACACAAGCAAAAAATGCTCAGTCTAAAACCAAAGAAACGATGAATCAACTTTCTGAAAAGGCAAAAAGCAAATACAATACTATTTCAAACCAAATTTCAGAAAAAGTAAAAGCAAACAAAGAGCAAATTTTATCTTCTGCAAAGAGCGTGACTAAGGAAGTAGAAACAGAACTAGATGCTCTTAAATAAACACTTAAAAACACACACCAAATAAATATTAACACTAAATCACAAAATTATGATCAATATTATCGCATGGATTATTTTCGGCTTAATCGCTGGAGCAATCGCAAGATTTTTAAAACCAGGTAATGACGCAGCTGGTTGGATTACTACCATAATCATTGGTATTGTAGGTAGCGTAGTAGGAGGCTTTTTAGGAAGAATTTTCTTCGGAGCAGACGTAACAAATGATGTTTTTAGCTTTTATAGCTTAGCCATGTCTGTAGTAGGAGCCATTATCGTACTCTACGCTTATAATGCACTTTCTAGAAAGGCATAAGCCAAACTCACACACATCACATAAACACCAAAAACAATAAATTATGAAAAAGTTAGCAACCGCACTATCTATTGGTGCATTCTCACTCGTGTTTTCACAGGGAGTAAATATTTCAAAATTTCATAGAGCTTACATCGCTCAAGACGAAAATAATGTAGCATTTTTAGTAAAAGCTCCAGATGATGAGCCTTCTAAAATGCAAGCGAAAATAAAAGCAATTAAAGCTAAAGAAAATGTAGCTCCGTATTCACAAGTTCCACTTTTACCAGGAACAGAAAGACCAAGTTTCGGACAAAGCAAACAAGATTTTATCGATGCTGTAAATGCTAGAATTGATAAGAGCGCAGTTACAGGTTCTGGTACTCAATACACACACGTAAGTTTCTTGGTAACAGAAACGGGTAAAATTTCAGACGTGAAAGCTTCAGGAAATAATGAATCTCTGAACTTAGCAACTATTTTAGCGATTTATGACCTCAACCAAGGATTTGTTCCTGCTAAATACAAAGGAAAAAATATGGCTTCTGTAGTTCATATGAATATCCCAGTAGAACTATAATTTAAAAACACACCAAAATAAACATAAAAACATAAAATTATGGAAAGATCTAATATCGCTAGAAGATTGCAATCTTTTGCAATGGCTGTAATGGCTACTCTAATCGGAGGATTAGTTTGGGCGCAAGAAAAAGCAGCACAATTAGACGTAGACGTAGACATGAATAAAGGTACGGATATGTCTGGAAACTGGATGCAGAATCCATTAATTTGGGTAATTGGCGCTCTAGTTCTCATCATTCTAATTGCATTAGTTGCAAGAGGAGGAAATAGTAAATAATTTTTTTATCATCATTTATATTTCTCTTTTTAACCAAAAAAAAACTGTATCTTTTTATAAGGTGCAGTTTTTTTTATTTTTAAAGCGTTATTTTTGCAGTCTCAAAAAATAACAATTCATTATGCTTTCAGTTCAAGGTCTTGGTCTTCATCATTCGGGAAATTATCTTTTTAGAGATGTAAATTTTACCATCAAAAAAGATGATAAGATAGGTTTGGTAGGGAAAAATGGTGCAGGAAAATCTACACTTCTCAAAATGATTTCCGGCGATATTAACTTCTACGAAGGAAACATCGTTCCAGATGGTAATATTACCATCGG